>CAYSUY010000104.1:0-14522 GCA_964434345.1 uncultured Acetobacteraceae bacterium | reverse complement strand
ACCGGCCAGTGCGGCCCGTGCCGCGCGGCGCACCGCGGGGGCGACGTCCGGGATGCGGCGGCGCCAGCGTGGTTCCTCGAGCGGGACGGCGATCGCGACGCTCATGCGCCGCGTCGCCGGTCGCGCGCGTCGTAGGCCGCGACGATGCGCGCCACGAGCGCATGGCGCACCACGTCGGCGGTGCCGAAGCGGACGACGCCGACGCCCTCGACGCCGTCGAGCACGTCGAGCGCCTCGGCGAGGCCCGAGCGTGCGCCCGCGGGCAGGTCGACCTGGGTGAGGTCCCCGGTCACCGCCATGCGGCTGTTCTCGCCCAGCCGCGTCAGGAACATCTTCATCTGCATGGGCGTGGTGTTCTGCGCCTCGTCGAGGATGACATAGGCGTTGGCGAGCGTGCGCCCGCGCATGAAGGCCAGCGGCGCGATCTCGATCTCGCCCGACGCCATGCGCTTGGTGACCTGGTCGCCCGGCATCATGTCGTAGAGCGCGTCGTAGAGCGGCCGCAGATAGGGATCGATCTTCTCGCGCATGTCGCCGGGCAGGAAGCCGAGCCGCTCGCCGGCCTCGACCGCCGGGCGCGACAGCACGATGCGGTCGACGCGTCCCTCGGCGAGCATCTGCACCGCCACGGCGACGGCGAGATAGGTCTTGCCGGTGCCTGCGGGCCCGAGCCCGAAGACCAGCTCGTTCTGGCGCAGCGTGCGCAGATACGCGATCTGGCCGGGCGTGCGCGGGGTCACGCGGCGCTTGCGCGTGCGCACCACGAGATCGTCGTCGCCGAACAGGTCGCGTGCGTCGTCGGCGCGGTCGGGTGCCGCTGCGAGGCGGGTCGCGGCGTCGACATCGCCCATCTCCACCTCCTGGCCGCTGCGCAGCCGCGCATAGAGCCCGGCGAGTGCCGCGCGCGCCGTCTCGCCGGCCGAATGCGGTCCCTCGATCACGACGCGGTTGCCGCGCGAGGAAAGCCGCACCCCCAGGCGCTGTTCGATGCGCGCGAGATGGCGGTCATGCTCGCCGAACAGCATCGGCAGAAGCGAATTGTCGTCGAACTCGATCTGCAGCGGGGCCGTCGCGGCGCCGCCCGCCTCGGGCCGGGTCACGCCGCCGCTCCCGCCGCGGACGCGACCTCGCCCGCGATGCTGTTGGGGCCGAGCCGCACGAGCCGGACATCGATGGTCGCGCCGATCGCCGCGCGCGGCGCCTCGACATGGACCGCCTGGAGCCAGGGGCTGCGACCGACCACCTGGCCGGGATGGCGGCCGGGTTTCTCGACCAGCACCGGCACGACGCGACCCAGCACCGAGCGGTTGAACGCCTCGGTCTGCGCGCGCAGCAGGGATTGCAGGTCCTGAAGACGCGCGTCCTTGACCGCCTCGGGGACCTGACGCTCGAGCAGCGCCGCCGGCGTGCCGGGGCGGGCGCTGTACTTGAACGAGAAGGCGCCCGCGAAGCCGACCTTGCGCACGAGATCCATCGTCGCGGCGAAATCCGCGTCGCTCTCCCCGGGGAAGCCGACGATGAAGTCGCTCGACAGCGCGAGGTCCGGTCGCGCCTGGCGCAGCCGCTCGACGATGCGCAGGAAATGCGCCGCGTCGTGGCCGCGGTTCATCGCCTCGAGGATGCGGTCGGAACCCGACTGCACCGGCAGGTGCAGATAGGGCATCAGCTTCGGCTCCTCGCCATGGGCGGCGATCAGCGCGTCGTCGACGTCGCGCGGATGCGAGGTGGTGTAGCGCAGCCGCCCGAGCGCCGGGATGCGCGCGAGACGGCGGACCAGCTCGCCAAGGCCGAGTTCGCGGCCGTCCGCGTCGCGCCCGTGATAGGCGTTGACGTTCTGGCCGAGCAGCGTGAGCTCGCGCGCGCCGCCGGCGACGAGGCGCTCGGCCTCGCGCAGCACCTCCGCGACAGGGCGGGAGAATTCCGCGCCGCGCGTGTAGGGGACGACGCAGAAGGTGCAGAACTTGTCGCAGCCCTCCTGGATCGTCAGGAAGGCCGCCGGGCCCGGCGGCGTCGCGGTCTCCGGCAGATGGTCGAATTTCGTGTCGACCGGGAATTCGGTGTCGAGCGCGGCGCCGCCGGCGCGGCTTGCGCGCGCCACCAGTTCGGGCAGGCGGTGATAGGCCTGCGGGCCGACCACGACATCGACGAAGGGCATGCGCCGCAGGATCTCCTCGCCCTCGGCCTGGGCGGTGCAGCCGGCCACGGCGATCAGCGTGCCGGGCCGTTCCTGCTTCATCAGGCGCAGCCGGCCGAGTTCGGAATAGACCTTCTCGGAGGCCTTCTCGCGGATGTGGCAGGTATTGAGGATGACCAGATCCGCGCCCTCGGGATCGTCCCCGGGGGCGTATCCCAACGGTGCCAGGACATCCGCCATCCGCGCGGAGTCATACACGTTCATCTGGCAGCCATAGGTCTTGATGAAGAGCCGTTTGGTCAAGTGCGTTGAAATCCTTGGATTTTCCTGAAAGCTGCCTGGAAGCTACCAGCCCGCCCGGGCGAGTCAAGGCAGGGCGCGCGGCGCGGCGGCGTGCCGGCGACCGGCATTGAGGGCGGCGAGGGTGCGCCCGATCGTCTCCTCGCAGTACCGCGTCAGGGCCTTGCGACTGCCGAAGCGCGCAAGGGTGACCGGGTCGTGGAACTCGATCTCGATGGTGACGCGGCCGATGCCGAGCACGCGCCACAGATGGCTGGCCAGTTCCATGTCGCCGAACCAGGCATAGAAGGGACGCAGATGCCGGCCGATCGGCATCCCGTCGACGCGCGTATAGGCGATCGTCACCGGCTGCACGGTCAGCGGCCGCCCCTCCGGCGCAAGCTCGGCGACTGCGAGCAGCGAACTCTTGAACGGCTTGAGCCGCGTGCCGTCGTACGACGTGCCCTCAGCGAAGAGGACGAGCGTGCGACCGGCGGCGAGCGCCGTCGCGAGGCTGTCGCGCTCGTCGTCGACGCGCCGCCGGTCGCGGCCGACGAAGACCGTGCGCTGAAGCCGCGCAAGCCAGCCGAAGAAGGGCCACGCCGCGACCTCGCGCTTGGCGACGAAGGAGAGATCGGCGAGGGCCGAGAGCGCGACGATGTCGAGGTAGGACACGTGGTTGGCCACGAAGAGTGCCGGCCCGGTGCCCGCCGGCGCGCCATGCGCGACCACCTCGAGGCCAAGGATCGCGCAGCAGCGGCGATGGTACCAGCGCGGCAGGCGGCGCGCGAGCGAGGCGCCGAGCGCGAGCAGCAGGGCCTGCAGCGGCATCAGCGGCAGGGTCGCGACGGCGTAGCGCAGCAGACGGGTGGCGGCGCGCAGCCGCGAGATCGGCACGACCGGGTCGCGCACCGCGCTCATTCCGCCGCGTGACGGCGCCGGTAGTGGTTGAAATACTTGTCGGTGACCCGGTCGACCGCGACGACGATGCTCACGTCGATGGTGCCGAACTGTGCGTCGACGACCGCGCCGTCGCCGACGAAGCCGCCCAGCCGCAGATAGCCCTTGATCAGCGGCGGCAGTGCCGCGAGGGCGGCCGCGTCGTCCGCCGCCGTCGCCGCCGTCGCCGCGTCGGCGGTCGGCGCCATCGGCACGTAGCGTCCGGGCAGGGCGCGCGGCCGCAGCTCCGGTGGCGCCAGATGGCGCCGGTGCAGGTAGGACAGCAGGCCCGCGACGGCGCCGGGATCGGTTCCAGGCAGGCTCGCGCAGCCGAACATGACCCGGATGTCGTGGGCGAAGACGTAACGGGCGATGCCGCTCCACAGGCGCTGCATCGTCGCGCGCGTGCGGTAGCCGGCATCGACGCAGGCACGGCCGAGTTCGAGGCTCTCGCCGGGGATGGACGCCAGGGCGGACAGGTCGAACTCGTCGGCGCTGTAGAAACCTCCATGGGCCTCGGCCACCGACCGGCGCAGCAGCCGGTAGGTGCCGATGATCGCCTCCGGTCCGTCGCCGCGTTGCGTGTCGAGGACCAGGAGGTGGTCGCACAGCGCGTCGAAGCGGTCGGCATCGCGTCCGGCGGCGAGCATCTCGGGCGTCGGCCGCGCGGTCATTTCCTCGTAGAAGACGCGGTAGCGCAGGCGCTGCGCCGCTTCGACCTCTCCGGCCCGGGTGGCCAGCCGGACTTCGAGCGCATCGCGCGGCCGCGCGGCCGTCGGCGATGGCGGCGGTGCGATGGCGGCGGCGGTTTCGGCGAGGGCGATCATGCGTCCTCTCCCGGGGTGTCCTCGTCGCGGCGCAGCGGCACGCCGTAGAGCTCCAGCTTGTGGCCCACCAGTTCGAAGCCGAGGGCGCGCGCGGCCTCGCGCTGCAGCTTCTCGATGTCCTCGTTCCTGAACTCGATCACCTGGCGCGTGTCGAGGTCGATCAGATGGTCGTGATGCTCCGCGGTGGCCTGCTCGTAGCGCGCGCGGCCGTCGCCGAAATCGTGGCGCGCGAGGATCGCCGCCTCTTCGAGCAGTCGGACGGTGCGATAGACGGTGGCGAGCGAGATGCGCGGGTCGATGGTGGCGGCGCGGCGATGGAGCTGCTCGACATCGGGGTGGTCCGTCGAGTCGGAGAGCACGCGCGCGATGACCCGCCTTTGCCCGGTCATCTTCAGCCCCTTGGCGAGGCAGAGCTTTTCCAGCCGCGACATCGTCAGCGCGTTCCCCAGGTCGTGGCGCGGCGGTGCCGCGTGCCAGGGCATCGCGACGCCGTCGGATCGAAGCGCAATATAGGCCAAAGACCGTCTCCTGCCATCGGGACGGACCAGATGCTGGTCGCGTCGCGTGACGGCGGCATGACGATCCCAAGTCACGGCCTGGGCAATGCGCCGGCGCAAGACCGCGCCGGGCCGGGTGCAAGACGCGATCAGCCGCCGCCGCGCGGCGGGCGGCCCAGACCCTGGGCCCTGGCGAGGCTGCTGCGCTTGCGCGCGTAGCCGGGCGCCACCATCGGATAATCGGGTGGCAGGCCCCAGCGCGCGCGATAGGCCTCGGGTGTCAGGCCATAGGCCGCGCGCAGATGACGCTTCAGCGTCTTGAGGCGGCGCCCGTCCTCGAGGCAGACGAGGTAGTCGGGGGTGATCGAGCGGTCGATGGGAACCGCGGGGTCGCGCTGCGGCGGCGCGGCCGTGGCGGGCGTCGCGGCCGGAACGGCGTCGCGCAGCGCGGCGAGGACGCCACGCAGCAGCGCGGGCAACTCGCCGACAGGCACTCCGTCGCGGCGGACATAGGCGCTGACGATCTGGACGGCCAGCGCCAGCACTGTCTTGTCTTCGCCTTCGTTCGGCATGAACCGGACCCTCGCGCAGATGCACACGCAGTTATAGGCGGCGGGGTCTTGAAGTCTGCGTAACGCGGTCGGGTGTCCAGCGGTCTGGAGGGCGTACCTCTCCACTTCCAAAGAAGTAAGCCTGGACTCAGGATTTCGCTAACCATGACGCGTCGCCCGGCGCCAGATCGCGGCGCATGGTCAGTGCGTCCACGGCCGGACCCAGTCGGCGCGCGTAATAGCCGCGGCGCCGGCCGACCGTCACGAAGCCCCCGGCGGCGTAGAGCGCGCGCGCCGCCGCGTTGTCTTCGGCGACTTCCAGGAACAGGCGCGTGGCGCCCCGTGCGGCGGCATGGGCGCCGATGGTCTCGACCAGGAATCGCGCGAGGCCATGGCGCCGCCAAGCCGGATCGATGGCCAGGGTCAGCAATTCGGCCTCGTCGGTGTTGACGCGGCCAAGCGCGAACCCCGCCGGCGCCGCAGCCGGGCAGGCGACCGCGTAGCCGAAGGCGCCGGGCATCGCCAGCACGTCGCGGATCGCCGGTGCCGGCCAGGCATCCTCGAAGCACAGGGCGTGGAGCGGGGCGAGAAGGGGCGCGTCGCCCGCGCCGACGGCCCGCAGCTCCGGGTCCGAGCCCGGCGCAATGTCGTCTGGTTTCACGCGACCGGCGCGACGCGCAGGCGCGGCCTGGGGGCCGTCACCGCAGGCGGATGGATGTAGAGCGGCCCGGGGCTGGCGCCGGGCGGCGTCCGTGTGGCGGCGAGCACCGCGACATCGGCCGCGTCGACGGCGCATGGAACGGCGCGCGCGGCGCGTCCCTGGGCGATCAGCGCGGCGGCGACCGCCTCGGTTTCCTCGCCGACCACGGCGACCGCGGCATCGCGAGGCAGGTGCCCATCCAGGTCCGCCGGCAGGCAGGCGAAGGCCGGCCCGTCGTCGATCGCGAAGAAAAGCTCGGCGCGGCCCGAACCGATGCAGGCGAGGGTGACCTCGCCGGGCGCGGCCCGGCGGCGCGGCTGCAATGCTTCCAGGGTCGTCACCCCGATCAACGGCGCGCCGAGCGCCAGCGCGAGGCCGCGCATGAAGGCAAGACCGGCGCGCAGCCCGGTGAAGCGCCCGGGACCGATCGTGACCGCCAGCCGGTCGAGCGCGGCGAAGGCGAGCCCGGCCTGGGCGAGCAGGGCCTCCGCGCGCAGCGGCAGCGCGTCGCTTTTCATCGTGCTGCCGGACTCGGCGCTCGACTGCCGCAGCGCCGCCAGCGTGACGCCGTCGCGCCAGAGCGTGATCGACGGCTGCGCTGTGGCGCCATCGAGCGCGAGGATCAGCACGCGCGCGTCACAGGACGGCGCGCACCTCGACCACTTCGGGGATGTAGTGCCGCAGCATGTTCTCGATGCCGGATTTGAGCGTCGCGCTCGAGGACGGGCAACCGGAGCACGAGCCCTGCATGTGGAGATAGACGACGCCATCCTCGAAGGAGTGGAAGACGATGTCGCCGCCATCCTGGGCAACCGCCGGCCGCACGCGGGTGTCGAGCAGTTCCTTGATCTGGACGACGATGTCGTCGTCCTCGCCGGTCGCCCCGGAGGCGGCGACGGTGGCGCCCTCGGCCAGGATCGGCCGGCCGGCGGTGAAATGCTCCATGATCGCGCCGAGCACCACCGGCTTCATCACGTGCCAGTCCTGTGCCCCGGTCCTGGTGACAGTGACGAAATCCGCGCCGAAGAAAACGCCGCCGACGCCCTCGATGGCGAACAGCGCCTGGGCCAGCGGCGAGCGCACCGCGCTGTCCGCGGTCGGGAAATCGGCGGTGCCCGACGGCATGACGACGCGGCCGGGAAGGAACTTCAGCGTCGCCGGATTGGGCGTGGCTTCGGTCTGGATGAACATGGCGGGCTTCCCTTTGCGTGACGAGACGTGAGCGCTAGATGGCGCGCGCCGACGGGCGGGTCAACCACGATGCCGCCATGGTCATCGGCGCGCTCAGGTGATGGCGTCGATCGCCGCGTGGCTCAGCGATCCCGGCACGATGGTGAGCGGCACGCGCAGCTTGCCGATCAGCCGGCCGGACAGCGCGGTCACCAGGGGGCCCGGCCCCTTCGGACCGGGGTCGGCGCCGAGCACCACCACCGAGATGCTTGGTTCCTCGTCGAGCAGCCGCAGCAATTCCGCCGCCGGTTCGCCTTCGCGGACATGCAGCACGGGCATGTCGCCCGATATCTCGCGGACATCGGCCGCGAGTTCCTGCAGCCGCGTCTCGGCCTCCGTCCGTCGCTCCTCGCGCATGATCGCGCCGACGCCCAGCCATTCCGCCGATACCGGCTCGGTCACGTAGAGCATCGCCACCCGGCCGCCGGTCGCGTGCGCGCGCCGGCAGGCGAAGCGCAGCGCCACCTTCAGCTCCGGACTGTCGTCGACCACCACCAGGAAGACCCGGTGATGGTGCTCGCCGCCTGTCTGGTCGGTCATCGGTTCCGCTCGGTCATCGCCGGCTCCCTCGCGACATGGTTGCGCCCGTCATCCCCGGCGGAAGGCGGCGCTGGCGCCCCAGCCGGCGAGGATGGCGATCGCCACCGCGAGCAGGCCGTAGAGCGCCGCATGGCGGTGCGCGAGATCGTAGATCCGGGCACCGATGCCGGTCTTCTTGACGCGCATCGGGGCGGTCTGCGCCCCGATCTCGCGCCCATCCTTCACCAGGAAGACCTCGACATTATAGATGCCCGTAGGAACATTGGGGGGAAAGCTTATGCGTGCGCGGAAAAGCTTGGACCCGAGGAAGGTCACCGGGGCGGGCTGGTCCTGCCAGAGATCGGCGCGCAGCCGCGCGCGGGTCAGCCCGTCGCGGAAGGCGGCGATCTCCGCGGCGTCGGCCGCGGTGGCCGGGACCGCGCGCACCGACTCGATGCCGATCTGCAGGCGCTGGCGCATGCCCTGGGTCGTGATCTGGTCGAGCGGCCGCGAACTCGCCACGCGATAGAAGGACGGCACCTCGTCGAAGCGCATCGACGCGGTGTTGATCCAGAGGCCGAATTCGCGGCTTTTGCGCCGCACATGGGTCGAGGTGGCTGGTCCGCGGATCACGACGATCACGTCGCCCTCACCCTCGGTGGCGCCGAACAGCAGCAGCTCGGTTCCCGAGAAGCCGGTCGTGATCGAGATCTCGTGGGCCGACAGGTCGGCGACCAGCGGCTGGCCGGTCATCCCGGACATCTGTGCGTCGGCGCGCGGCGCCAAAGACGCCAGCAGCAGCGCGAGCAGAAGGGCCAGCGGCGCGCGCGGCGGCGACATACGCCTCAATGCCGCCCCCCGCCGCCGATGCTGTAGAGGTCGGCCGGCGTGATCACGAGGTCGATGGCGAGCTTGATCGCGACTGCGAGGACCATCAGCGCCATCAGCCCGCGCAGCTGCTCGCCGCGCAGCTTCTGGCCCAGCCGCGCGCCGATCTGCGCGCCGACGACGCCGCCTACCAGCAGCAGCACCGCCAGGACCATGTCGACGGTCTGGTTCTGCCACGCCTGCAGGAAGGTGACGTTCGAGGTCACGAAGATGATCTGGAACAGCGACGTGCCGACCACGACCGCGGTCGGCATGCCGAGCAGGTAGATCATGGCGGGAACCATGATGAAGCCGCCGCCCACGCCCATCAGCGCCGCGAGCACGCCGACGAAGGCGCCGACCGCGAAGGGCAGGATCGAGGAGATGTAGAGCTTCGATTTCGGGAAGCGCATCTTCAGCGGCAGGCCGTGCAGCCAGGTGTGCTGGTGCAGCTTGCCGCGCCGCGCCGTGCCGCTGTGCCGCGCCCGGCGCAGCGCGTTGACCGATTCGACCAGCATCAGCGTGCCGATCGCGCCGAGGATCACGACATAGGCGAGCGAGATGATCAGGTCGACCTGGCCGGCCTGGCGCAGGACGGCGAAGATCTGCACGCCCAGCGTCGATCCGACGAGGCCGCCGAGCAGCAGGATCACGCCCATCCGGACATCGACATTGCCGCGTCGCCAATGGGCGAGCACGCCGGAGACCGAGGCGCCGACGATCTGCGCCGCCTCCGACCCGACGGCGATGGCCGGCGGCACGCCGATGAAGATGAGCAGCGGCGTCATCAGGAACCCGCCGCCGACGCCGAACAGGCCGGACAGCAGACCGACGCCGCCGCCCAGCCCGAGAAGGAGAAGCCAGTTCACCGACAATTCGGCAACCGGCAGGTAGATCTGCATCGCCGCGAATCCCTGCGCGGGCGATGCCTTGCGGCCGCCCGGGTACGTGCAGACTGCGTCCCGGGCGCCCGCCCTGGCAAGTGCGCTCAGCGCATGGCGCCGACCTCGTCGCGTGCGCCTGACGCGGGGCCGGGGCCGGCGGCGATGTCGATCACCGGGCCGGTGCGCATGGCCGTCTCGCGCGCGAGATGGTCGCGCAGCAGGTCCATGTTGCGGTCATTGGCCCTGTAGATCGCATCGGCCGCCCATCCCAGGACCGGCACCACGCCGATCAGCGCGTCGACGCCGAGATTGGCGGCCATGCGCAGCAGGACGCGCCGCGGCGCGCCGAGGCGCCGGGCCTCCAGGATCAGATAGGCACCGATCCCCTTCGACACGACGACCCCGATGCCGGGGATCAGGTTGAGCAGGGCGTCGGCGCCGATGCGCAGCCGCGTCCCCGGGATGGCGATCGCGCTGTCGAGCGTCCGCGCGATCGTCTCGAGTCGCTTGCGGGCCGCGGCGAGTTCGGCGTCGCTCGCGAGCGGTGCGGCGGCGGCGTCCGTGCGTGCGCGCATGGATCCGCGGGACGAGAGGACGGCCGAGAACAGGATCGAGGCGAAGGACATCGTGGTCTCCCAGGATCGCGGCCTCGCGGCCGCTCAGGTGGAAGATCCGACATCGCGGCACGACGCGCCGCCAGAGGGGCCCGGATCAGCCGCGCCGATATGTTGACCCCGCCGTCCCGCCGCAACCCCCGCCCGCCGTCCCGCGCCGCGTTTCAGCGCCCGGCGTCGTCGAAGCCGCCCTGGCGCGGCGTGTCGGCCCAGACGCGGAAGAGGTCGGAGGGCACGACCTCGCCGGCGGCCATCAGGTCGTGCCAGACCGCGCAGGCGTCGAGGAAATGGTTCACGCCGACCGGCCAGATGATCAGGCTCAGCGCCTCGGCGAGCTTGGTCTCCGGCACGCCGGTCGCATAGGCCGCGCGGATATGCATGGCGAGGCCCGACTCGCGGCGCAGCGCGGCGTCGACGGCGGCGAGTGCGAGGTCGATCGTCGCGCGCGACACATCTTGGTCGGCGCAGAGCGCGTCGAGACCCGCGCGGTACTCCGCCGCCGCGTCGAGCCCGGGCAGGTGGTGGCGCCAGCGCGTCGCCATGAAATGGAGGCTGTGCGCGGCGGCGGCGTAGCCGACGAGCCGGCCGGCCAGCGCGGCCTGGCGCTGCGTGCCGCCGGCCTTGAAGAACAGGTCGAGGTGATGCGTGCCGATCGCCTCCTCGACCGCGATCAGGATCGCGAGCCAGACGAATTCGCGCTCGAAATCGTCGAGATGCCGCGGCGTCTGCGTGAGCGCGCGGTACATCGTGAAATACGCCTCGTGCAGGTCCGGCAGCGCCGCCGCCATCGCGCCGTGATGCGGCAGCAGGAAGCCGCGCGATCTGCGCAGCGCCTCCAGCCGCGCGCGCAGGTCGTCGGGTGTCGGCAGGGCGATCGCGGTCATGGCGTCGGTGTCTCCCGTCGTCTCAGGTCGGTGGCGGCGCATCGGGCGCGTGCGCCGTCCGTCGTGCCATCACGCGCAGGATGGCGATCTCGGCGCGCCCATGGCGGCGCATGTCGAGCAGGTCATAGCCGGGTGGCGGCTCGAAGCGGTCGCGCGCCCCGGTCTCGACGCAGACGAGCGCGCCGTCCGCGAGCCAGCCCTGGTCGCGCAGTGCCGCGAGCGCGGGCGCGGCGAGACCGGCGCCATAGGGCGGATCGAGGAAGGCGAGGGTCGCGGCCTCGGGCGCGGGGCCCGGCCGTGTCGCGTCGCGCAGGACGAAGCGCGCCGCGCCGGTCTCGCGCGCGCGGCGGACATTGCGCTCGGCCAGCGCCAGCGCGGTCGCGTCGTTGTCGACGAAGATGCAGCGCGCGGCGCCGCGCGACAGCGCCTCCAGCCCCAGCGCGCCGGAGCCGCAGAACAGGTCGAGGACGCGCGCGTCGCGCAGCGGCGAGGCCGCACCGACGCCGAAGCGATGTTCCAGCACGTCGAACAGCGCCTGCCGCACGCGGTCCGCGGTGGGGCGGATGCGCGCGTCTGTCGGCGCTTCCAGCGCGAGGCCGCGATGCCGTCCGGCGACGATCCGCATGCGCGTGGCCGTCAGCGCCGCGTCGGCGCCTTGCCGAATTCGCCGCCGACCATGTCGCGCAGCACCTTCGGCGGCACTTCCTCGATCGCGCCGGGGCTCAGCTGGCCGAGCTGGAAGGCACCGTAGGCGACGCGGATCAGCCGGTTGACCTGCAGGCCGAGATGCGCGAGCACGCGCCGGATCTCGCGGTTCTTGCCCTCGCGCAGGCTCATCGTCAGCCAGATGTTGTCGCCCTGGCGGCGGTCGATCGACGTCTCGATGCGGTCGTAGCGCACGCCGTCGATCTCCATCCCCGCCTCCAGCCGCGCGATCATCGCGGCATCGGGGGCGAGGCCGAAGGCGCGTACGCGGTAGCGGCGGATCCAGGCGGTGGCGGGCAGCTCCAGATGGCGCTTGAGCGCGCCGTCGTTGGTCAGCAGCAGCAGCCCCTCGGAATTCCAGTCCAGCCGGCCGACCGGCATCAGCCGCGGCAGCTCGCGCGGCAGCACGTCGTAGATCGTCCGGCGGCCCTCCGGATCGCGCGCCGCGGTGATGCAGCGATCCGGCTTGTGGAAGCGGAACATGCGCGTGCGCTCGGGCGCGGCGAGCGGGACGCCGTCGATGGTGACGACATCGGCGGGCAGCACGTTGCGCGCCGGGCTGTCCAGCACCGCGCCGTTCACGGCGACGCGGCCGGCGGCGATCAGCCGCTCGGCGTCGCGCCGCGAGGCGCGGCCGGCGCGCGCGATCACCTTGGCGATGCGCTCGCCGGGAGGAGTGTCGGTCATGGCGCGGGGTTTAGCAGAGGCGCGGCCCGTCCGGCGAGCGGCATTGACCGCCGGGCCGTGGCGGCGGGATTGTTCCCGGCGTGACGGGATCCGATTTCGACAGCGAGATGATGCGCCGCGCCCTTGCGGCGGCGCGCGCGGCGGCCGTGGCCGACGAGGTGCCGGTCGGTGCCGTGCTCGTCGACGCCGCCGGCCTCGTCCTGGCCGAGGCCCATAACCGCGTCGAGACGGAGCGCGATCCGACCGCCCATGCCGAGATGCTCGTCATCCGCGCGGCGACGGCCCGGGCCGGCGCGAAGCGGCTGCCGGGCTGCACGCTCTACGTGACGCTCGAGCCGTGCGCCATGTGCGCCGCCGCCGCCAGCTTCGCGCGCCTGGCGCGCATCGTCTTCGCCGCCGCGGATCCCAAGGGCGGTGCGGTGCTTCACGGGCCGCGCTTCTTCGCGCAGCCGACCTGCCATTGGCGCTGCGTGGCCGAGGGCGGGCTCGAGGCCGAGGCTGCCGGCGCGATGCTGCGCGATTTCTTTCGGGCTAAGCGCTCGCGACCGGCCTCGTAATGCCGATGCCTTCGCCGCGCGGACCCGGCGCGGCGCTAGGAATCGGGGCGAAGGCCGCGCTCCTGCGGCGCTTCGAACCAGGGGTTTTCCGATGACGATCCGAACGATACGCGCGGCGACGCTGGCGCTGCTGGTCTGCCTGCCCGGTCTCGCCTTCGCCCAGGGCGCGGCGCCCGCCGCGGCCGATGGCGTGGCCCGCCAGCGCATGACGCCCGAGGCGCGCGAACAGGCCCGCCAGCGCTGGCAGGCGATGTCGCCGCAGGAGCGGCAGCAGGCGCTGGAGGAGCGCCGGGCGCGGCGCGCCGAGGCGCTGGCGCGTATGACGCCGGAGGAGCGGCAGCGTGTCGAGGCGCGGCGTCAGGCGGCGCGCGAGCGGCTGGCGCGCATGACGCCGGAGGAGCGCGCGGCGATGCGCCAGCGCGCGGCGGAGCGCCGGGCCCAGGCGCGGCCCGTGGTCACCAATTGAGGTGGCGGGCCGGACGCGGCGTCAGCGGGCGCGGAAACGGTGGACGCCGTCCGCGCCCGTCTCGCGCGCGATCCGGCCCTGCGCTTCGAGACGATGGAGATGCGCCACCGCCTCGCCGAGCGCGAGGCCCATGTTTCCGGTGCCGATCGGACGCCGGAACAGCAGCGCAAAGCACCCGACCGCATGGCGCGGCGCCTCGGCCAGGGCGGCGGCCACGGCGTCGAGCTGCGTCGCATGATGCGCGCGCAGCGCCGCGATACGCGCATGGATCCCGCGATAGGGAAGCCCATGGGACGGCAGCACCAGCGTATCCGCGGGCACCGGCGCGAAATCGCCGAGCGCGGAGAGGAATTCGTTCAGCGGGTCGCCGAGCGGCTCGGTCGCCCAGACCGACACGTTGGGCGAGATCCGCGGCAGCAGGATGTCGCCGCCGATCAGCGCGCCCAGCGCCGGGCACCAGAGGCAGGCATGTTCGGGCGCATGGCCGCGCCCGAGGATGACGCGCCATTCGCGCCCGCCGATGGCAAGGGACTGCCCGCCCTGGATCCGCACGAAGCGCGGCGGGATCTCCGGCACCATCCGCCGATAAAAGGCGTTGGGCGGCGTGCGATAGGCGTCCAGATCGTCGTCCGGGACGCCGTTGCGGCGATAGAAATCGAGCTTCGCGGCGAGGTCCGCGGCGCCGGTCTCGGCATGGACGCCGCGCGCCGTCATCCACTCGCCCAGCGTCATCCAGACCTCGACGCCCCAGCGCGCGGCGAGCCACGCGGCGTTGCCGACATGGTCGGGATGGAAATGGGTCACGATCACGCGGGTCACGGGGCGCCCGTCCAGCCGCTCCGCGAAGATCCGCTCCCAGGCGGCGCGCGTCGTGTCGAGGCCGAGGCCGGTATCGACGATGGTCCAGCCGTCGCCGTCGGCGAGCAGCCACAGATTGATGTGCTCGGGCGGGAAGGGCAGGCGCATGCGCACCCAGTGCAGCCCGGGCGCGACCTCCAGCGTGGTGCCTTCCGCCGGCCCGTCGGCGAGCGGGTAGTCGAGCGCCGGGCGATCCGTGCTCACGTGCCGGTCCCCTCGGCGCGCGCGATCGCGCGCCAACCGATGTCGCGGCGGCAGAACCCGCCGGGCCAGTCGATGCGATCCACCGCCGCATAGGCGCGGGCCTGCGCGGCGGCGATGCCG
>CAYSUY010000103.1:0-14740 GCA_964434345.1 uncultured Acetobacteraceae bacterium | reverse complement strand
TGGAGCAGATCGTCGTCGCCGAATTCGACCTCGGGTCCTTGCATCGCGCCCGCGCGGCCGGCAGCGTGCGGACGTGGCAGGATCGCCGCGGCGATCTCTACCCGCTCGCGGAATGACCCGCGCCGCCCGCCTTCTCGCCGCGCTGCGGCGCAACCTGCTCGCCGCGATCCCCACGGCGCTCGGGATCGTGATCCTCAATTTCTTCCTTCTCCAGCTCGCACCGGGCGACGCCGCCGACGTGATGGCGGCGGAGTCCGGCGCCGCGACCGAGGAGACGATGCGCCAGCTGCGCGCGCAGCGCGGCCTCGACCTGCCCCTGCTGTCCCGGCTGATGGCCTATCTCGGTCATCTCGCGCAGGGCAGCCTCGGCTTCTCGCCCCGCTACAACATGCCGGTGGCGGAGCTGATCCTGCAGCGTCTGCCCGGCACGCTGATGCTCATGGGCTTCGCGCTGGGCCTCGCCTTCCTGCTCGGCCTGTTTTTCGGCACCGTGATGGCGCTCAATGCGGGGCGCATCGCTGACCGGGCGCTGTCGGTCCTGACGCTGATCTTCTATTCCGTTCCCGGTTTCTGGATCGGGCTGATGCTGATCGTCGCCTTCTCGATCAAGCTCGGCTGGCTGCCCAGCGGCGGATCGGAGACCATCGCCTCGGGCAAGACCGGGCTCGACTACGCGCTCGACCGGCTGCGCCACATGATCCTGCCGGGGACCACGCTGGCGCTGTTCTTCATCGCGGTCTATGCGCGGCTGACGCGTGCGGCGGTGATGGAGGTGGCACAGCAGGATTTCGTGCGCACCGCGCGTGCCAAGGGCCTCTCCGCCTTCGCGGTCGGGCGCCGGCATGTGCTGCGCAACGCCTTGCTTCCGGTTACGACCCTCGCCGGCATGCATATCGGCGGCATCCTGGGCGGCGCCGTGGTCGCGGAGACGGTGTTCAGCTGGCCCGGCCTCGGGCGTCTCGCCTTCGAGGCGGTGATGCGCCGGGACTACAACGTGCTGCTTGGCGTGCTGCTGCTGTCGTCGCTGCTGGTCATCGTCGTCAACATCCTGGTCGATCTGCTGCACGCCTGGCTCGACCCGCGGATCGACCTGCGATGACCGCGGTTCCTGCTCCCCGGCCACGGCGCTGGCGCGTCCTGCGCGCCTTCCTGCGCAATCCCGCAGGCGTGGTGTCGCTCGCCTTCCTGATCCTGGTCGTCGCGCTCGCCCTTGGCGCGCCTCATCTCTATCCCGACGATCCGATGGAGATGGTCGCGCGACCCTTCCTGTGGCCGGGCCAGAACCCTGCCTTTCCGCTGGGTACGGACTCGCTGGGACGCGATGTCGCCGCCGGCCTCGTCTGGGGCACACGGGTCTCGCTGCTCGTCGGCTTCTCGGCGATGATCCTCGGCGTGACGCTCGGCCTCGCCATCGGTGCCGTCGCGGGATATTTCGGTGGCCGGGTCGATGCCGCCCTGGTGAAGCTGATCGAGATCTTCCAGACTCCGCCCAGCTTCGTGCTGCTGATCGTGCTGGTGGCGATCGCGCAGCCGGCGATACCGACCGTCATCGGCGCGATCGCGCTCGTCACCTGGCCCACGATCGCGCGCATCGTGCGCAGCGAATTCCGGTCGCTGCGCGAAAAGGATTTCGTGATGGCCGCGCGCGGCCTCGGCTACGGCCATGCGCGCATCATCCTGTCCGAGATCCTGCCCAACGCCCTGCCGCCGGTCATCGTCACCGCGTCGGTTCTGGTGGCGACCGCGATCCTGATGGAATCGGCGCTGTCCTTCCTCGGCCTCGGCGATCCGAACCTCGTGAGCTGGGGCAGCATGATCGGCGGGGGGCGCGAATTGTTGCGCACCGCCTGGTATCTGAGCGCCATTCCCGGCTTCGCCATCGTGCTCACCGTCCTGGCGCTCAACCTGCTGGGCGACGCGCTCAACGACGCGCTGAACCCGCGCGTCGCGGCGGAACGCTGAGAGCCCGCGCAGATGACCGCGACCGAACCCCTGCTGCGCATCGACGGGCTGACCGTCGCCTTCCCGGGCGAGACCGCGGTGCGCGACCTGTCGCTCGCGGTCGAAGCGGGCCAGACCGTCGCCATCGTCGGCGAGTCCGGCTCCGGCAAGTCGATGACCGCGCTGGCCCTGATGCGGCTGCTGCCGCGCAGCGCACGCATCACCGGCGGCTCCGCGCGGTTCGCGGGTCGCGATCTGATGGCGCTGGACGAGGGCGCGATGCGGCGTGTCCGCGGCCGCGAGATCGCGATGATCTTCCAGGAGCCGATGACGTCGCTGAACCCGGTCCACACGATCGGCGCGCAGGTCGCCGAGGTGCTGCGGCTGCACGAGGGGCTGGGACGCGCCGCGGCGCGTAAACGGGCCATCGAACTGCTCGACCTCGTGCGCATCGCCGACCCCGCGCGGCGCGTCGACGACTATCCGCATCAACTCTCGGGCGGCATGCGCCAGCGCGTGATGATCGCCATCGCCGTCGCCTGCGGCCCGAAACTGCTGATCGCCGACGAGCCGACGACCGCGCTCGACGTCACCATCCAGGCCCAGGTCCTCGACCTGCTCGACCGGCTGCGCCGCGACTTGTCGATGGGGCTGCTGCTGATCACGCATGATCTCGGCATCGTCGGCCAATGGGCGGACCGCGTCGTCGTCATGTATGCGGGACGCAAGGTCGAGGAAGGCCCGCCCGGCGCGTTGCTCGAGGCGCCGCTCCATCCCTACACCGCAGGACTGCTCGGCGCCTCGCCGCGCAAGGCAGAGGGGCTGGGCTATCGCGAGGCGCGGCTTGCGGAGATTCCCGGCTCGATCTCCAGCGCCCGCGGCGAGGCGGGCTGCGCCTTCGCGCCGCGCTGCCGCCATGCGATCGCCTCCTGCCGCGCCGCGGCGCCGCCGCTGGTCGCGCAGGCCGCCGGTCGGATGGTCGCCTGCCCCGTCCTCGCCGGATCGGGAGCGCCGCCATGAGCCTGCTCGAGCTGCGTGGCCTCGCCGTCCACTACGCCACCGCGCGCGGCACGCTGCGCGCCGTCGACGGTATCGATCTCGACATCGCGCGCGGCGAGACCGTCGGTCTCGTGGGCGAGTCCGGTTGCGGCAAGTCGACCCTTGGCAAGGCGCTGCTCGGCCTCGCACCGGTCACCGCGGGCGCGGTGCGCTTCGACGGCGTCGACCTCGCGGGGCTGGGGATGCGGGCCCGAGCGCCCTTCCGGCGTCGCATGCAGATGATCTTCCAGGACCCGTTCGGGTCGCTCAATCCGCGTCATACGATCGGGGCGATCCTCGACGCGCCGCTCAAGGTCCATGGTCTGGGGGATCGCGCCGCGCGGCGCGCGCGCGTCGCCGCCCTGATCGCGCAGGTCGGGCTGCCGCCGGACGCCGTCGCGCGCTATCCGCATGAATTCTCCGGCGGCCAGCGCCAGCGCATCGGCATCGCCCGGGCGCTTGCCCTCGAGCCCGAGTTGATCGTCTGCGACGAGCCGGTCTCGGCGCTCGACCTGTCGATCCAGGCGCAGATCCTGAACCTGCTGGTCGATCTCAAGCGTGACCTGGGGCTCGCGTATCTCTTCATCTCCCATGATCTTGGCGTGGTGCGGTATTTCGCCGACCGCGTGCTGGTCATGTATCTCGGCCGGATCGTCGAGAGCGCGCCCGCGGCCACGCTGTGGCGCCGCCCGATGCATCCCTATACGCGCGCCCTGATCGCCGCGGTGCCGGACCCCGCGCGACGCCGCCAGGCCGCCCCCCTGGCCGGCGACCTGCCCAGCCCGCAGGACGTCCCCACGGGGTGCCGCTTCCACCCGCGCTGCCCCTTCGCGACCGACCTCTGCCGGACGACAGAACCCCCGCCTCGGACCCTGGACGACGGTCACGACGTGGCCTGCCACCATGCGGAAACGGTCGCGGGTCCGTAGGGCTGCGTCCGCGTGCGGGTTCCAAGCGGCCGCCCCACTCCCCGCTGAGCCCCGGCCCGAATACGGACCTGCTGCAAGCCTGGCTTGAAGCAGCGCCTGGAAAATCTCTGGGCTGGGTGTGGTGACAGGGCGGCGCGCGCATGCTTTCCTGCCTGGCCTAGTCCGTCCCCCCTGCCGTGATCCGATGATCGCCCGCGCCCCCATCCCGCCAGGACCGCACGCGCCGACCGGCCTTGCCGTCGATCATGTCGGCGTGGTGGTGCATGACCTCGCGCGGGAGATCGCCGCGTGGCGCGATCTGGGGTTCCGGATCTCCGATCCCGTTCCGCTGATGGGCACCGACGACATGGGCCGCTCCGTGCCGCTCGGCCAATCCAGCGCCCATGCGGTCTTCGAGAACAGCTATGTCGAGCTGTCCTCGCCCGTACCCGGCAGCGGCAACCATCTCGAGCGCTATCTCGCCGCCGGGGAAGGTGTGCGCATCCTCGTGCTCGCGGCGGCGGATGCGGCGGCGGCGCGCGACGCGGTCGCGCGGACGCGCCCTGACTGCCCGGCGACGCGACCGGCCTCGCGCGCCATCCGCGTCGAGGGGCGAGACGAAGTCGCACGCTTCGTCTGGTTTCCCCTTCCCGTCGACGTGCTTCCGGACGTGCTCTCCGCGGTCGTGGAACATCGGACGTCCGATCTTGTCTTCCATCCCTCGCTGGTCGACCATCCCAACGGCGCGCGACGCATCGCGCGGTTCCTGGTGCGTGGCGAGGCCGGCGCCGTCGCGCTGCCCGCGCTGCCGCGCTTCGCCGGCCGTGACGTGCCGGGGCTCGCGCGCTGCGGGCTCGCCGGGCCGCCCGCGCTCACCGGCTTCGTGCTGGCGGGCGCGCACGACGACGGCCGCGACGAAATCCATTTTTCCCTGCTTCCACCCGCATCCTGACCGAAGGTGACGCCATGAACAGACGCCAGACCCTCCTCTCGCTCGCGGCCGGCGCCGCGATGATCGCATTGGCTCCGCAGGCCGGTGCGCAGGCGACGGGCGATGCGCCGCGCCATGGCGGCACGCTGCGCTTCGTCATGAAGTACGAGCCACCGACGCTGTCCTCGATCAACAACACCTCGACGCCGCTGACCTCGGGCAAGATCTTCGACGGTCTGGTCACCTACGATTTCGACCTCAATCCGAAGGCGCAGCTGGCGACGTCCTGGACCGTATCTCCGGACGGCCTGAAATACGTCTTCAAGCTGCGCGAGGGCGTGACCTGGCATGACGGCAAGCCCTTCACCTCGGCCGACGCCGCCTTCTCGATCCTGCGCCTCAAGGCCGGCCATCCGCGCGGCCGCGCCACCTTCGCCAACGTCGAGCAGGCGAACACCCCCGATCCGCTGACGCTGGAGCTGATCCTGTCGAAGCCCGCGCCCTTCCTGATGGTGGCGCTGGGGCCGTCGGAATCGCCGATCGTTCCGAAGCATCTCTACGAAGGCGTCGATGTCGCGACCCCGCCGGGTCCGGCGCTTCTGATCGGCACGGGTCCCTTCGTGCTCAAGGAATGGAACCGCGGCAGCCATGTCGTGCTGGAGCGCAATCCGAACTACTGGGACAAGCCCAAGCCCTATCTCGACCGCGTCGTGATCCGCTTCATGCCCGATGCCGCGGCACGCGCCGCGGCCTTCGAGGCGGGCGATCTCGACCTTGGCAGCAGCGCGCCGGTGCCGCTCGCCGACCTGCCGCGCTTCGAGAAGGATGCGCGCTTCACGGTGCATCGCCAGGACTACGCCTATAGCGGCGCGCAGCATCAGATCTTCTTCAACCTGGAAACCGAGGTGCTGAAGGACCGCCGCGTCCGCGAGGCGGTGGCCCATGCGCTCGACCTCAACCGCATGGTCGACACCGTGTTCTACGGCGCGGCCAAGGTCTCGCCCTCTCCGGTCAGCGTCGCCCTGACGCCGTTCTACGATCCGGCGATCAAGCCGCGCGCCTTCGACACCGCGCGGTCCGAAAAGCTGCTCGACGAAGCAGGCCTGCCCAAGAAGGCCGACGGCATGCGCGTCCAGCTGCGCCTGCTGATCAACCCGTTCATCGACGCGCGCCTTGCCGATTTCGTGCGCCAGTCGCTGCGCCGGGTCGGCATCGATGCGGTCATCCAGCCGCGCGAGTTCGCCGCCTATGTGAAGCAGGTCTATGGCGACCGCCAGTTCGACATGATCATCGAAAGCCTCTCCAACGTCTTCGACCCGACCGTCGGCATCCAGCGCGGCTACTGGTCGAAGAATTTCAAGCCCGGCCTGCCCTTCTCCAACTCCGCCCGCTACGAGAGCGCGGAAGCCGACCGCCTGCTCGAGGCTGCCGCGGTGGAAATGGACAGCGCCAAGCGCAAGGCCCTGTGGCGCGACTTCCAGCATCTGATCCACAAGGACATCCCCTCGGTCGATCTGCTGTCGCCGCTGGAAGTCGTCATCGCCAACAAGCGCCTGCGCAACTTCGCCGCCGGCGCCGAGGGCGTCAGCAGCAACTGGGCGGACGCGTATTTCACGGCGCAGTGAGACACGCGCGCGGGGCGGCGGCCGGGGATTCGACATCTCCGGCCGGTGAGCCGCGCGCGACGTCCGCCCTCGACGCCGCCGCTGGGGCGCTGACGGCCCCAACCAGCGATCGGATCCATCGCCAGTCGCCAGACGGACCGCGTCGGCTGACGGACCATGCCGGCAGATCGGGCCTGCCGCGCGGACCCCAAGATAAAATCGTCCCACGCGGTCGCAACGCCAGATCAGGAAATGACGTTGCCTGGGTGGATAAGGATGTCCGCCGTCGCCCGTCGCGTCGATCACGCGCCTCGAAACCAGGTGCGATCACGCAGGTCGAGAAAGGATGTCCGCATGCCCCATATGTCGCCTTTCACGCTCGAAGCCGCGCCCGCGCTGGTGACGCTGAGCCTCCTTTCGGCCTTTACCTGGCCGGTCCTGGCGAAGCTCGACTCGGCCCTCGGCCCGAAGAACAAGCGGGTCGATCCCGACATGCAGGGCGAGATCCGCCGCTTGCTCGACGAGGTGCCCGGCCTTCTGCTCATGGACAGCAATCTGGCCTGTTCCCTCATGCCGATCCTGGAGGTGCATGCCGAATGTGCCCGCAGCGAGGACGAGGACCTCGAACGCGTGTTCCAGGAACTCGACGAAGACGACCTGATTCCGCTCTGAGGCTGCGTAGTCCAAGTGGACGCAGTCGCAGCCTCGGGCAAATGATCGCCGTGTCTGCGTCGTGGACATGAAAGGCGAGGACACGCATGACCACCAGCACCGTCGACAGGAAGCGCTACCTCACGAAATCGCGGTTCAAGCTCGCGATGGAGTGCCCGACCAAGCTCTTCTACACCGGAAAACCCGACGTCTATCCGGACCGCAAGCGCGAGGACGAATTCCTCCAGGCGCTCGCCGAAGGGGGATTTCAGGTTGGAGAACTCGCGAAGGTCATGTTCCCCGGCGGGATCGAGATCAAGTCCCGCGACCCTGACGCGCAGGTCGCGGAAACGGCGCGTGAACTGCAGAAGCCGGATGTGACCCTGTTCGAGGCCGCCTTGCGCCATGGCGACCTCTTCGTCAGGGTCGACGTCCTGCGCAAGACCGGGAACCGCGTCGACCTCATCGAGGTCAAGGCCAAGTCCTTCGATCCGGACAGCTGCAACGGCTTCCGCGGCGCGCGCGGCGGCATCGATCGCGACATGAAGCCCTACCTCGAAGATGTCGCCTTTCAGCGCCATGTCCTTGGACTCGCCTTCCCGAACCTGACGGTGCGTTGCTTCCTGATGCTCGCCGACACGGCCAGCACCGCATCCGTCGACGGATTGAACCAACGCTTCAGGATCCGGCATGAAGGGGGCCGCCCGGTCGTGACTGTCGCACCCGGGACGGATCCCGGGACGATCGGCGCTCCGGTTCTCGCGTGCGTGAATGTCGACGACCTCGTCGCGGAAATTCTGGGCAATCCGCGCACCGTGCCTGGAATGTCCGGCACCGTCACCGAACTGGCCTCCATCTGGGCCGAGCATTATCGCGACGATCGGCGTATCGCGCCGACCCTGGGCAGCCACTGTGCGAAATGCGAATTCCGGGCCGACGCACCTGCGGAGGGGCAGCGGAGCGGTTTCCACGAATGCTGGCGGGACGCGGCCGGCCTCGATGTCGCCGAGATCGCGAAAGGCACCGTGCTCGACCTGTGGAATTTTCGCGGCAAGCAGGCGCTCGTCACGAGCGGCAAGTACCTGCTGTCCCATGTCGATCTGCAGGATCTGACCGGCAGCAGGACCAGGACGAAGCCCGGAAAGCCGGATGCGAGCATGGCGGGGCTCGATCATGGCCGCCGGCAGGAGATGCAGGTGACGGGCCTCTGGCCTGGGCGCAAGGAGTTCTTCATCGACACCGCCTTCATGCAGCGGGAAATGTCCGGTTGGACCTTCCCTCTCCATTTCATCGACTTCGAGACCTCACGGGTCGCGATCCCGTTCTTCGCCGGTCAGCGGCCCTACGCGAACATCGCCTTCCAGTTCTCCCATCACGTGGTCGACGCCAAAGGTCGCGCCGAGCACCGGACGCAATTCCTCCGCACCTCACCAGGCCGGCACCCCAATCTCGACTTCGTGCGCGCGTTGCGCGACGCGATCGGGACAACGGGAACCGTGTTCATGTGGTCGCCGCATGAGAACACGACCCTCGTGGAGATCCTGCAGGACCTCGAGCGGGATCCTGCGCCACCCGAGGACGCCGTCGAACTCGCCGCATTCATCCGCAGCCTGACCACACGAAAGGGCAGCGCCAAGGCCGCAGCCGAGGCAGGCGATCGCGCCATGGTCGATCTGTGCCGTCTGGCCGAGAAGGCGTTCTTCCACCCGGCCACGAAGGGGAGCAGTTCCATCAAGAAGGTGCTCCCCGCCGTGATGCACAGCTCCAGCTTCCTCAGGGACCGCTACGCGAAGCCGATCTATGGCGCCAGGAACGGTATCCCCAGCCTCAACTTCACCGACCATACCTGGTGGCAGGAGATAGATGGCACCGTCGCCGACCCCTATCGGCTGTTGCCGCCCGTCTTCGCCGGGCTGTCGCACGAAGTCGTCGATGCGCTCGAATCGGACGAGACCCTGGAGATCGCGCAGGGAGGCGCCGCAACGACCGCCTTCGCGCGGCTCCAGTTCGAGGACATCGCGCCGCTGGAAAGAGACGCGATCGAGGCCGCGCTGCTGCGCTACTGCGAGCTCGACACGCTCGCCATGGTGATGATCTACGAGGCGTGGCGTGTCTGGACATCGCCAGGCAAAGGGCAATAGCTCCACCCGACCCAGGCCGACCAGGCAGGATATGCGGGACGATGATGCCCTGATCGTGAGGACTGACATGGACAATCCACTCGCGCCACCGGTGCGCGTCGTGCCGCTCGCCGAACGCCCCGATCTGGTCGCCTGCGTCGCGGCCTGGGGTTTCGCCCAATGGGGGCACCTGACGCCCGGGCGGACCCTGGAGCAGCGGATCGAGAGGGTCAGGCTGGGACTTGATCCCACGCGCGTGCCGGTGACGTTCGTGGCGCTCGATGCAGCGCAGCATCCCGTCGGCACGGCGACGCTGATGTTTGACGACATCGAAGGCGACCCACGGAACCCCTGGCTCGCCAGCGTCTATGTGCCGCCGGAGGCGCGTGGGCGCGGAATCGCGAAGCTGCTCGTGCGCGCGGTCGAAGACGGGGCCCGCAGGCTCGGCTATGTGCGGCTCTATCTGTTCACCGCGTCGGTGCCGCAGCTCTACGCCTCGCTCGGCTGGCAGCGACGCGAGACGCGTCTCTATCGCGGCGAGACGATCACCGTGATGGATCGGGACCTTTAGGCACGTTCGCCACGGCCTCGCGTCCCGCCCCCGCCCTACGCAGCAGCAGCGCCTCGGCAAGATCCGGCATGTCGTCGGGCCAGTAACGGGGTGGGCGCGGACGCCGGGCACCGAACGCCGTATGGGCACGACAGGCCAGCAGGACGCTGGTCCACCGCGCGGGAATGGCGCGGCGACCCTGGGCGGCGCCCAGCAGCGCGCCGCAGATCGCGGCATTGGTGTCGGTGTCGCCACCTTGCCCCACCGTCTCGACCAACGCGCGCTCCAGCGGTGTGGCGCGGACGAGATGCGCGAAGGCGTTCTGGAAGGCGATGAGCACCCAGCCCATCTGGGTCTCGTAATCCGAAGGCCAGTTTCCGGTGCGCGCGGCAGCGAGCGCGGCGCGCAGCGGTCGCTCGCGCGGATCGGACGCGAGAGCGGCATCGGCGGCCGCGACCATGGCCGCGACATCGCCGCCGGAGATCGCGACGAAGATCGCCGCGGCATGGGCCGCCGACGCCCCGGCGCAGACGGGGTGCGGGTGGGACAGCGCCGCGTCCTCACGCGCGACGCGCGCCGCCTCGGCCGCATCCCGCGCCCAGACACCGATCGGCGCACAGCGCATCAATGCCCCGTTGGACTGGCTGGAGGGGCTCGCGGCATGCCGCATCGCGGCGGCCGGCGCGGCCTGGCTGGCGACCATCGCGGACATCGCCTGGCGCGTCGTTCCGCCGATATCGAAGGGCTTCGAGCCGTACCAGCCCGCATAGGCCCGCGCGACGGCGTCGGGCGACCAGTCCGGAGCGTCGGCCAGCGTGCGCGCCAGATCGAGCGCGAGTTCCGTGTCGTCGGTCGGCTGGCCGGCGATCGTGTTCCAGGTGCCGCCATCGGCAAGGTCGCGCACGCCATCCGGATGGTGGCGCGCGATGTCGCGGCGCGGCTCGAACTCGACCAGCGAGCCGAGCGCGTCGCCGATCGCCTGGCCGAGCAGGCAGCCGACGCCGCGATCGAGCGCGACATCCTCGGCATGGCGCGGCCAGTCGAAGACGACGCGCGGCGCCTGGCGTGGGCCGCTGCGCACCTGGCTCCAGTCGCGCGCAGCCAGCGCACGCGCCGCCGCCGGTGCGCCGCCGAAGCAGCGCCGCGTCGTACTCTGCCCGTCCGGCGCGTAGATGACAGCGGTACCGGTCTCGTCGAGCAAATCGCCGCCCGCACCACGCAGCAGCGCATGCCCCGCCGCGTAATCCCATCCGCAGGGCGCGTTGAGCGAGACCCCGGCGACGCCGTCGCCCGCCGCCACCCGGGCGAGGCGATAGGCGATCGAGGCGAGCGCGACGAAACGCGCCGGCCCGACCAGCGCGGCATTGCCCAAAGGACGTTCCGCAGCACCCTGGCTCACGAAGACGATCTCGCCGCGGGCGAGTTCACGCCGGCGCAGATCGCTCGCGACAGGCTCGCCATTGCGCAGGAGGTGGTCGAGCCCCTCCGCCCAGGCGATCGTGTCCGGCCCGCGATCGGGCGAACAGGGCGCATGCACCACGCCCAGCACCGGCACCCCGTCGCGCAGCAGCGCGATCGAGACCGCCGAGCCGCGATGGCCCCCGAGGAAGGCGCTGGTCCCGTCATTGGGATCCACCAGCCAGCAGAACGGCGACCCCGCCATCTTCGCGGCGCCGGTCTCCTCGCCGCGCCAGGAGGCCGGCAGCAGAGCCAGCAGGACCTGGCGAAGGTCCGCCTCGACCTCCTCGTCGATCGGCGCATGACCACCCGCCCCGCGCGGCCCGCCATCGCGCGCGAATTCCGCGGCGATCCGCCTCCCGCCCGCCTCGGCGGCGGCGATGATGGCAGGCAGCAGCGTGGGCAGGGCGACCGCATCGGGCATGGGCATCGGACCTCGTCATGGACAGCGAGGTCGCCACACTGCCACGCCCCCTGATCAATTCCTGACGCCCGGTCGCGGCGATCCTGTCAAGTCCGGGCCGGGCTTGGGGATGCGAACGGGTGCTCGATCCGCTCGCCCGTCGGCTCGAAATGAGCGACATCGGCCGTCACGACGATCGCACCCCGCGCCCGCTTCGTCTGCGCAAGCGGATGGCGATAGGCCGTGGCCGAGGGGACGACGACCGCTGGCTTGCCGCGCCGTGTCGCCGCCTGCGGCGTACCGGAAAGCGCCGCTGGCACGACCGTGCTGAACCTGTTCCTGGCGTCTCGCAGCGTCCACATGGCGGGCTCACCTGGCCGGATGGCCAGGCAGGCGTGGGGTGCCAGCACCCCGATGTCGACGCCGTACCGCGTCCAGGGCGGCCTGACGGGCGCCGTCGCCAGGGCTCAGCCGCGCCCAGGCGCCGCCCGCGCCGCGTCCATGAAGCGCTGCGCCAGACCGGCGTCCCAGCGCAGCAGATCATCGGCGCCTTGGGCCTTGCGCATCAGGGCGGTGGAGACGATCACGGCATCCGCCGCGCCCAGAGCCGCCGCGACATTGTCGGCGGTCACGGAGCCGCCGAGCACGATCGGCCGCGTCACGCCGGCCTCGCGCGCCCGCGCGATGCGCTCCAGCGAGTCCGGGAAGCTGGCCCCTGTCAGCACCAGCCCGTCCGCGCCCATCGACTGGGCCCAGAGCGCCGCGCGCTCCGGCGGCATGTCGACCATCGGCACGCTGGTGCGGTCGAAGACATCGGCGAGGATCGCGACGTCGCCCGCATGGATGTCATGGCGATAGGCGCGCGCGACCGGCGCGAGCGCGCTGCGCGGCCCCTCCGCCGTCATCGACGCGCCGACATAGACCTTCAGCCGCACGAAGCTGGCGCCCGTGGCGCGGGCGATCGCGAGCGGCGCCACCGCATCATGCGCCTGGACGATGATGCCCAGCTGCATGGCCGGAAACGCATGGCGGATGAGCCGGCCGATGGCGGCGACGAGGGCGATGGTCGCCGGTGCCGCGTCCTCGTGGGTACGCGTCTGGTCCTGCAGCATCAGGGCCGGAAAACCGGCCTCTGCAAAGACCCGGGCGTTGGCGAGCGCATACTCCTCCAGCCAGGCGACGCTGGTCTGGCGCGCCACGCTCAGATCAGGCAGATGCAGCGCGCCGATGACACCGGGCCGCGCGGCGAACAGGGGATGGGATGTGGTCATGCGTCTTGCCTCCGCTCCATGACGGACGCGAGCAGACCGCCCACGCCCGAGCTCTCCACCGCACCCGCGCCCGCCGCCACGGCGCGGCGCAGCGCCTCGTCCGGGCCGGCGGCATCGGCCAGCCCGGTCAGGAAGGCGCCGCAGAAAGCGTCGCCCGCGCCGACGGGGTCACGCGCGATCGCCGGCAACGCAGGCATCGCACGCAACGCGCCGTCGCCCGGCAGGCGCAGCAGCGCGCCTTGCGCGCCGCGCTTGACGCCGACGATGCAGCGCCGGCCCTGCCCCAGTACCGCGAGCGCGGTTTCATGCGTCAGCCCGGGCCGCAGCACCGCCAGCTCCTTGGCGCTGGGCAGGAAGGCGTCGACGAGACCAAGGAGCGTGTCGAGCTCGGCGTTCCCCAGTTCCGCGGCACGGAAACCCGGATCGAGCGTGACGCACAGCCCCGCCGCCCGCGCGGCCCGCGCGCAGGCGATCAGATCGGGCACGGCGTTGGCGCAGAGATGGACGCCGCGCGCGCGCCACCAGGCGGCGGGAACGTCCTCGGGACGGACGGGATGACGGGTGCGAAAGGCCGCGTAGCCGTCCGCGGCACCGGTTCGCGCCTCCAGAACGGCGATCAGCGCATCGGCCTGGGCGCGCGACAGTCGATCGGCCGGCAGGCCATGCCCGCGCAGCAGAGACGACGGACCATGCAGATGATCGCGCCGCGATCCATCGGCAGCATTGAAGAACCATTCCGGCGCGGCGCTGGTACCCGGCTCGACCCGCAGCCCGCCGAGATCGAGGGAGACGCCCAGCTCCGCCCGGGCGCGCGCCAGCGGATAGTCCACGGGCACACGTGCGACCGCACCCGTCCATGGCGCGAAGAGCCGCGCACCCGCGGCAGCGTAGAGCGCATTGCCGCCGAGCAGGTCGAGCGTCAGCGTTCCGTCGGCGGCGACCACGTTGTCGACGAGCGCGCCACCGATCGCGAAGACGGACGGGATCACGCCCGCGCCTCTCCCGGACGGCCCAGCCCGAGCGCCTCGCGGGCCATCGCGAAATGATAGGCGAAGGCGTGAAGCGCGGGC
This sequence comes from uncultured Acetobacteraceae bacterium, assembly GCA_964434345.1. Taxonomy (GTDB): domain Bacteria; phylum Pseudomonadota; class Alphaproteobacteria; order CACIAM-22H2; family CACIAM-22H2; genus CAIOSQ01. The sequence goes on along the minus strand of CAYSUY010000103.1, from coordinate 795 downwards.
GCATGGACGATCGGCGCAGTCGCCGCATCGCTCGCGGCGACGCGCACATGGCCCGCGAGCAGCGCCTCGAGTTCCGGATCGGCAGCGGCCAGCAAAGCATGGACCTGCGCGCCCTCGGCCCGGCCGACGATCGCGGTATCCAGCGCACGGGGCCGGCTCGCGATGTCGGGGGCGACAAGGAGGACGGCATCGCCGCGCTTGGGCAGGCGATAGTGATGCAACTCCTCGAGCGCGAACGCGGTGGCATGCACGGGCGACAATTCGCGGATCTTCGCCGCCCCGAAGCAGGCGGTCGCATGATGCGGCCCCGCACCGGCCAGAAAGATCTCGTTCGCGCCCGCGAGCGACGCGGCGAGCGCGGCCATCGGGGCGTCCGCCGCCTCGAGGGTCTGACGCCCGAGCACGGGCGCCGCGCCCAGCGCCGCCGCGATCGCGGCGCGCTCCGGCGTCTCGCCGGAAATGGCGAGACCGAGCGCCACCAGCAGCGCCATGGTCGCGGTGCTCGACTGCGTCGGCCATCCGCGCCGCGTCGCATGGACAAGCAGGCCGCCATCGAACGCGGTCAGCAGCGGCGCGCCGGCCGTGTTCGAGATGCCCACGGTCATCGCCCCGCGGCCGCGCGCGGCGCGCAGCGCGTCCATCACGACGGGCGTGTTGCCGCCGGCGCTGATGCCCATCACGAGGCCTCCGGGTCCGGTGCCGGCATGATCGAAGGCCGCGAAATCGAGCGCCTGGGCGGCGATCATCGGATGTCCGGTCAGGCGCTCGAAGGCATGGCGCACGCCCATGCCGACG
>CAYSUY010000102.1:7727-14824 GCA_964434345.1 uncultured Acetobacteraceae bacterium | reverse complement strand
ATCTCGACGGCGTCGTGATGACGCTGGCCGAAAACCTCGAGGTGCTGAACCTGCGCGCGATGGCCGGCGAATACGACCTGCAGGAGCGCCATATCGACATCGGCAAGCTGCCGGTGATCCTCGAGAACCAGACCCGCGGCCGGTACAAGGTCCATCTGGACCTCGCGCTGAACGGCTCGGACGCGGTCTATTTCTTCAACCAGAGCTACGACGCGGATCCTGAGATCGCGAAATGGCTGCGCAACGTCGATTTCCGCCGTGCGCTGTCGATCGCCCTCGACCGCAAGCAGCTCAACGAAGCCTTCTGGCTCGGCGTCGCCGTTCCCGGTTCCGTTGCGCCGGGCGAGGCCCTGCCCTACTTCCCCGGAGCCGGCTGGCGCGAGAAGTGGTCGACCTTCGATCAGAAGGCCGCCAACGAGATGCTGGACCGGATCGGGCTGTCGAAGAAGGACGCCCAGGGCTTCCGCGTGCGCACCGACAACGGCCAGCGCCTGCGGCTCCAGATCCAGGCGGTGCAGGCCTTCCTGCCCTGGCCGAAGATCTCGGAGATGGTCGCCGACCAGTGGGCGAAGGTGGGCATCCAGGCCGACGTGCGCGACACCGAGCGCACGCTGGCCATGACCCGCACCTTCAACAACGAGCACCAGATCATGGTGTGGAACAACGGCGGCACCGAGCTGCTCTACCTGTTCCCGCGCCATGCGATCCCGGTCGAAGCACCGCCGAGCGAGGCCTTCATGGGCCCCGAATTCGGCAAGTGGTTCTCGTCCGGCGGCAGCCAGGGCAAGAAGCCCGAAGATCCGAACATCATGAAGATCTTCGACCTCTACCGTTCGGCCGCCGGCCAGAAGACCGAGGACCGCATCAAGACGGCCCAGGAGATCTGGAAGATCGAGATCGACCAGCAATACGGCATCGGCACCGTGGGGCAATCCTCGGCGCTGATGGGCGTGCGCCTGGTCAGCAACCGCCTGGGCAACATCCCGTCCCGCAACTGCATCGCGCAGCATTGCCGGACGCCGGGTGGCGCACATCCCGAAACGTGGTTCTACAAGAATTGACCCACGTTCCGGCTCATACCGGCCTGGAGCAGCCCGCGGATGATCTCCGCGGGCTGACATCCGCATGGTGACCTATATCCTCCAGCGCCTTGGTCTGGCGCTTGTCACGATCTGGGCCATCTCGGTGGTCTCGTTCGTCATCATCCAGCTTCCGCCGGGTGATTTCGTCGATACCTACATCACCAACCTCGCCGCCTCCGGCTCCGCCGTGCGGGCCGAGGAAGCCCAGGCTCTCCGCGAGCAATACGGCCTCGACAAGCCGATCTGGGTCCAATACTGGAAATGGATCAGCCGCGTGGCGGCCGGCGATTTCGGCATGTCGATGGAATGGGGGCGCCCCGTCATCGAGGTGATCGGGGATCGGCTCTGGCTGACAATCGTGATTTCGTTTGCCGCAATCCTGATCACCTGGGGGATCGCGCTGCCGATCGGGATCTATTCGGCGGTGCGGCAATACTCTGTCGCCGACTACATCTTCACCTTCGTGGGGTTCGTCGGGCTGGCGGTCCCGAACTTCCTGCTTGCGCTGATCATCATGTATTTCGGCTTCAAGCTCTTCGACCTCAATATCGGCGGCCTTTTCTCGGCCGAGTACCAGATCGCGCCCTGGTCCGCCGGAAAGGTCTGGGACATGATGAAGCACCTGCCCCTGCCGGCGATGATCCTGGCACTCGCAGGAACCGCGCAACTCATCCGGATCATGCGCGCCAACCTGCTCGACGAGTTGCGTCGCCCCTATGTGACGACCGCGCGCGCGCGCGGCCTTCCTGAATGGCGCGTGATCCTCAAATATCCCGTCCGCGCCGCCCTCAATCCGTTTGCCAGCACGATCGGCTATCTGTTGCCGTTCGTCGTCTCGGGTTCGATCGTGGTCTCGCTGGTCCTCTCCCTTCCGACGGTAGGGCCCCTCCTGCTCCGCTCATTGGTGGCGCAAGACATGTTTCTGGCTGGCACCATCGTTCTGCTCCTGGGGATCCTCACGGTGATCGGGACCTTCCTGTCGGATCTGATCTTGATGTGGATCGATCCGCGCATACGCTCGGGGATGCACGGATGAGCGCGCCCGCGACACAGGCCGCCACGACCCCGCTCGTCACGGCCGCCGAGGAAAAGATAGCGGCCGCGACGCAGTTGCAGCTGACGTGGTGGCGTTTTCGCAAGCACAAGCTCGCGGTCGCCAGCGGCATCCTCGTGGTGCTGTTCTATATCGGCGCTATCCTCGCGGATTTTCTTGCGGTGACCGAGCCCCACTCCACCGACGCCGCGCGCAGCTACATCCCGCCGCAATCGATCCACTGGTACGACGAAGGCTCTTTCAGGCCGCATGTCTACGCGCTCAAGGGCAAGCGCGACATGCGGACATTCAAGATCGTCTACGCCCCCGACCCGAACGACAAGCGCTACCTTCAACTCTTCGCGCGCGGCTACAGCTACAGCTTCCTGGGCCTGTTCGAGACCGATCGCCACCTTCTCGGCCTCGATCGCGGCAAGCCGGAGGACGCACTCTTCCTTCTCGGTACTGATCAGCTCGGACGCGATGTCTGGTCGCGATTGATGCTGGCGACGCGCACCTCGCTGACCGTGGGTCTCGTCGGTGTCGCCCTGTCGCTTTTCCTGGGCGTTCTTCTCGGCGGGATTTCCGGACTCTATGGCGGTGTCGTCGACACGTTCATCCAGCGCATGATCGAGATCCTGCGCTCCATCCCGACGATCCCGCTCTGGATGGGACTGGCGGCAGCCCTGCCCAACACCTGGTCTGTCACCCAGGTCTATATCGCGATCACCGTGATCATTTCGCTGATCGGCTGGACCGAGCTTGCCCGCGTCGTCCGCGGCCGCTTCCTGGCCCTGCGCGAAGAGGATTTCGTGACCGCCGCCGAACTGGCCGGAGCGTCACGTCTGAGGATCATTTTCCGCCACATGGTTCCGTCCTTCCTGTCCCATATCATCGCGGCGGTCAGCCTCGCGCTGCCGGCGATGATCATCAGCGAAACCACCCTGTCCTTCCTGGGCCTTGGCCTGCGCCCCCCCGCGATTTCCTGGGGCGTGCTGCTCCAGGACGCGCAGAACATCCAGGCGCTAGGCATCGCGCCCTGGCTTCTGGTGGTCGCGGTTCCGGTCATCATCGTCATCCTCGCCTTCAACTTCCTCGGCGATGGCCTGCGCGACGCGGCGGATCCCTATGGCTGACCCGATCCTGTCCGTCCGCGGCCTGGAGACATTCTTCCACGGCGACGAAGGGATCGTGCGCGCCGTCGATGGTGCCTCGTTCGATCTCTTCCCAGGGCGCACGCTCGGCATCGTCGGAGAATCCGGCTGCGGAAAAAGTGTGACCGCACGCTCCATCCTGCGCATCGTCGAACGCCCCGGACGCGTCGAAAACGGCTCCGTTGTGTTGCGCCGCGCCGATGGCAGCACGGTCGATCTCGTCAAGCTCGACGCCTCGAGCCGCGAGATGCGGGACGTGCGCGGCGGCGAGATCGGCTACGTCTTCCAGGAGCCGATGAGTTCGCTTTCGGCCTACCACACGATCGGCAACCAGCTCATGGAAGCGATCCGGCTGCATCGGCCCGTGACCAAGGTCGAAGCACGCGATCGCGCGATCGAACTGCTCCGCATGGTCGGGATCCCACGCCCGGAGCAGCGCGTCGACTCCTATTCCTTCGAGCTTTCCGGCGGTCTGCGGCAGCGCGTGATGATCGCCCTGTCGCTTGCCGCGGAACCCCGCATCCTGATCGCGGACGAGCCCACGACGGCGCTGGACGTCACGATCCAGGCGCAGATCCTCGACCTGATCCGCCGCATCCAGGAAGAGCGCAATCTTGCCGTTGTCCTGATCACCCACGACATGGGCGTGATCGCGGAAATGGCCGACGCGGTGGCGGTCATGTATCTCGGAAAGGTCGTCGAGACCGGGCCCGTCGACACCATCTTCCATGCCCCGAAGCACCCGTACACGCAGTCGCTCTTGCGATCGATCCCATCGGTGCTTGCCCAGCCGCTTTCGCGCCTCGCGACGATCACCGGCAGCATTCCGCATCCTTTCGCCCGCCCTGCCGGATGCCCGTTCCATCCGCGCTGCCCGAACTTCATGCCAGGAACATGCGACGTGGGCGCTCCCGGGTTGACCCGCCTCGCTCCTGATCACGAAGCGCGCTGTTTCCTGTACGACCAGCCGCGCGAGGCCTCCGCATGAGCACCGCTTCGCCGCCAGTCCTGTCCGTCGAACGCCTGCGAAAATATTTCCCGATCCGGCGTGGCGTACTGCGCCGGGTTGTCGGTCACGTGAAGGCCGTCGACGACGTCACCTTCTCGATCGCCCGCGGCGAGACCTTGTCCCTCGTCGGCGAATCCGGCTGCGGCAAGACGACCACGTCGCGCTGCATCCTCCGCGCCGTGCAACCGACCGAGGGTAGCATCCGCTTCCTGACCGGCGACGGCCGCCAGGTCGATGTCGCGGGACTGCCGCGCTCGGAACTGCGCCCGGTACGCCGCCAGATGCAGATGATCTTCCAGGATCCTTATTCGTCGCTCAATCCGCGGATGACGATCTCGGACATCATCGCCGAACCGCTCCTGGTCAACGGGATCGGCGATCTGGATGCGCGCCGTCGCCGGGTCGCGGAACTGCTCGATGTCGTGCAGTTGCCGCGCGCCTACATGAACAGGTTCCCGCACGCGTTTTCCGGCGGTCAGCGCCAGCGTATCGGCATCGCCCGCGCCCTCGCGCTCAACCCGGCTCTGATCGTCGCCGACGAACCCGTTTCGGCGCTGGATGTGTCGGTCCAGGCGCAGATCATCAACCTGATGCTCGAACTGCAGGAGCGACTCGGCCTCTCCTATCTGTTCGTCGCCCACGACCTGTCGGTCGTGAAGCATGTCAGCCATCGCGTCGCCGTGATGTATGTCGGCCGCATCGTCGAGATCGCGGACACCGCGACGATCTTCGCCCGTCCTCGTCATCCCTATACCGAGGCACTGCTGTCGGCGGTGCCCGTCCCAGACCCGCGCAAACGCGCAAAGCGCATCGTGCTCGAAGGGGAAGTCGCCGATCCTTCGAACGTTCCGGCCGGATGCGCCTTCCATCCACGATGCGCTTATGCGACCGAACGCTGCCGCCAGGAAAAGCCGGAGTTGAAAGACGCCGGCGGCGGCAATCTGGTCGCCTGCCACCGCGCCGCCGAACTCGAACTGCGCGGCGTCGCCGCGCAGTGATCGACCGCGCGCGCGACCGCCGCCTCAGGCGGTGCGCGCCTTCAACTCGTCGAGTTGCGTCCTGACCCCGGCGATCATGCTGGCGAGGTCAGAGGTCAGCATCACCATGTCGAAGCCGCGCTTGACCGCGCCGGCCGCGAAGGCGGCACTCGCGCAGTGCATCACGCATTTGATCCCGGCTCTATGCGCCGCATCGCGGATGCGATCGCAGGCAGCGATGTGCACGGGGTCCGGATTGTCTCCACGCGGCGGCAAGCCGAGCGCGAAGGACAGATCCGCCGGTCCGATATAGACCGCGTCGAGCCCGGGCGTCGCACAGATCGCGTCGAGATTCGCCAGACCGTCCTTCGTCTCGATCATGGCCATGACCAGGATCTCGTCATTGGCGTTGGCGACATAATCGCCACCGCCATACTGGATCGCCCGCACCGGTCCGTTCGAGCGGATGCCGACGGGAGGGTACCTGCATGCTGCGACTGCCGCCGCGGCTTCGGCGGCGTCGTTCACCAGCGGCACGATGACACCATAGGCACCAAGGTCGAGCGCCTTCATGATCGCCGCCGGTTCGTTCCAGGCGACCCTGACGAAAGGCACGGTCTCCGTCTGCGAAATCGCCTGAAGCAGAGGGCCGACATCCTTCATCTCGGAGGTACCGTGCTGCAGATCGACGCACAGGGCGTCGAAGCCCTGCCGCGCCATGACTTCGGCCGTGAACCCGTGCGAGATGGCGAGCCATCCCAGGGTCGCGCATCGTCCGCTTTTCCAGATTTCCTTGATCCTGTTTTTGCGCATCTGAATTCCCCCGATGAAGATCGAACCCGGCGGCGCGCGGGTCGGCCCGGCCATGTCGGCCCCCGTCGAGAGTTTTGCCCATCTTCGCCACCTGAGGAAGCAGGATCGTCTGTATCGCGGCGCGCCGGCAGCGTATCGTGACGCCATCGCAGAGCTCGGGTGAACCTGGGCCGCGATTCCGGTCATGGGAGGAAAAAATGAGATTGCACTGGCCATTCCTGGCAAGGCTCGTGGTGGGCACCACCCTTGCTTTCACAACCCTGCCCGATGACGGGGCACGCGCGCAGAGTGCGCTGTCCCAGTCAGGTCTCGTGGGCACACCCGAGGGCATAACGATCGTCACCGATCCTGCTCAGTGGCCGAGGGCCTTCAACGAAGCACCTCAATTGGCGGAGCTCGTGCGGCAGGGCAAGTTGCCCCCCGTCAAGGACCGGTTGCCGCAGGACATGATGGTCATCAAGCCGGTCCAGGAGATCGGCAGATATGGTGGCGTCTGGCGACGTGGTTTCACCGGCCCGGGTGACAACGAGAACGGCAATCGAATCAACGCTTCGGATCGGCCCATCCTGGTCGACCATACCGGCGCCAAACCCAACCCTTCGCTTGCGAAGGGCTGGAAGATGAGCGACGACGGCAAGACCTTCACGCTCAATCTGCGCCGCGGCCTCCGCTGGTCGGACGGCGCGCCGATGACCGCGAACGACTTCGTGTTCTGGTTCGAGGATCTCTACGGGAACCAGGACATCGTTCCGACGCCGATCACCGACATGACGCCCCAGGGCAAGCCTGGGCGGATCGTGAAGGTCGACGACTACACGGTGAACTTCGAATTCGACGTCCCCTATTTCCTCTTCGAGGATCTGATGGCCGGCGACACGCTGATTGGCGGCGGTCAGGCGGTCCGGCAATCCGACAAGCGCACCCATGGCGCCTACGCACCGGCCCATTATCTCAAGCAATTCCTGCCGAAATACATGGCAGGCGGCGTCGAAGCGGCGAACGCGGCGGCGAAGGCGGAGGGCTTCGACA
>CAYSUY010000102.1:0-7692 GCA_964434345.1 uncultured Acetobacteraceae bacterium | reverse complement strand
GCCGGTGCTCGGCCCGTTCAAGACCGTTCAGCCGATCAACCGCCCGACCTGGGTCATGGAGCGCAATCCCTACTACTGGGCCGTCGACACGGCCGGCAACCAGTTGCCCTATCTCGACGGCGTGGTCATGACGCTGGCCGAAAATCTGGAGGTTCTGAACCTGCGCGCCATGGCCGGCGAGTATGATCTGCAGGAACGGCATATCGACATCGGCAAGCTTCCGGTCATCCTCGAGAATCAGGCGCGTGGCCGCTACAAGGTCCATCTCGACCTCGCGCTCAACGGTTCCGACGCGATCTACTATTTCAATCAGACCTATGATGCGGATCCCGAGATCGCGAAGTGGCTGCGCAACGTGGATTTCCGCCGCGCGTTGTCGCTCGCCCTCGACCGCAAGCAGCTGAACGAGGCCTTCTGGCTCGGCGTGGCGATCCCCGGCTCGGTCGCACCCGGCGAGGTCCTTCCCTACTTCCCCGGTCCCGGCTGGCGCGAGAAATGGTCGACCTTCGACCCGAAGCAGGCAAACGAAATGCTCGACCGCATCGGTCTCACGCGCAAGGACGCCCAGGGCTTCCGCGTACGCACCGACAACGGGCAACGCCTGCGGCTCCAGATCCAGGCGGTGCAGGCCTTCCTGCCCTGGCCGAAGATCTCGGAAATGGTGGCCGACCAATGGGCGAAGGTCGGGATCCAGGCCGATGTACGCGACACCGAGCGCACGCTCGCCATGACCCGCACATTCAACAACGAGCACCAGATCATGGTGTGGATGAACGGTGGAACCGAGCTGCTCTACCTGTACCCCTTCCATGCCATCCCGGTCGACGCGCCACCCGGCTCGGCGTTCATGGGGCCTGAGCACGGGAAATGGTATGCGTCCAATGGCGCCAGCGGCAGGAAGCCAACCGATCCCCAGATCCTGAAGATCCTCGAACTCTTCAGATCGGCCGCCGGTCAGAAGACGGAGGACCGCATCAAGACGGCACAGGAAATCTGGAAGATCGAGATCGACCAGCAATACGGCATCGGCACGGTGGGGCAGTCCCCGGCGCTGATGGGCGTGCGGCTGGTCAGCAACCGTCTCGGCAATATCCCGTCCCGCAACTGCATCGCGCAGCACTGCCGGACGCCGGGCGGTGCGCATCCGGAGACCTGGTTCTACAAGAACTGATCCCGGTTCCACCGAAACCGGAGATCGAGGCCCGCGGACATCGTCCGCGGGCCGTTCTCGTTCAATAGCGCGGTGCCCCGTCACGCTGGCGGCGCATCATCACGAGCAGCGTCGCCGTCATCACCACCTCGCCGCGCTGGTTCGACGCCGCGAGGCCGAGCTTGAGCAATCCGCGATCGGGCTTCGAACGCGACGGAACGATCTCCTTGACCTCTGCTGCGACCCGCAGCGTGTCGCCGGGCCGCACAGGAATCAGCCAGCGCAAGTCGTCGACACCCGGCCCGCCCATGTTCGCGTCGACGATCGCGCCGGTCTGGTAGAACATCCGGAACGCGACGGAGAGGGTCTGGAACCCGCTGGCGATCAGTCCGCCGAAATGGCTCCGTCCCGCCGCCTCGCAGTCGATGTGGAAGGGCTGTGGATCCCATTGACGCGCGAAGCCGACGATGTCGGCCTCGGTCAGCGTCATCCCCTTGCTCTCGAAACGGTCGCCGATCGCCAGATCGTCGAGGAACAGGTTCGCGCGCGGCGGACCGGACGCCGCGGTCATCGGATGGCGGCGGCGATCGCCTTGCCCACGTCGACGGTCGTGGCCTTGCCGCCGAGATCGCGGGTGCGCGGCCCGCCATTGGCAAGCACCTCCTCGATGGCCCGCATGACCGCCTGCGCGGCGTCCTTGTGGCCAAGATGCTCCAGCATCATCGATGCAGACCAGATCTGGCCGATCGGATTGGCGATGCCCTTGCCGGCGATGTCCGGCGCGGAGCCATGGACCGGCTCGAACATCGACGGGAACTCTCCCGACGGGTTGAGGTTGCCGGACGGCGCGATCCCGATGCCACCGACGACCGCAGGGCCGAGATCGGTGAGGATGTCGCCGAACAGGTTCGAGGCCACCACCACGTCGAACCAGTCGGGATGCTGCACGAAATGCGCGCAGAGGATGTCGATGTGGAACTGGTCCGTCTCGACGCCGGGGTATTCCTTTCGGATCTCGGCGAAGCGTTCGTCCCAGAACGGCATCGTATGGATGATCCCGTTCGACTTGGTGGCCGAGGTGACCTTGCGCCGCGTCCGGGACTTGGCGATATCGAAGGCATGGCGCATGACGCGGTCGACGCCGACGCGCGTGAAGATCGCCTCCTGGACCACGACCTCCTCGGGTTGTCCGCGATAGAGGCGACCGCCGATTTCGGAATACTCGCCCTCCGTGTTCTCGCGCACGATCACCATGTCGATCTCGCCGGGCGCACGGTTCTTCAACGGGCAGTCTATCCCTGCGAGCAGACGCACCGGCCGGACATTCGCGAATTGCCGGAACGCGCGCCGGATCGGGATCAGCATGCCCCAGAGCGAGACGTGATCAGGCACGCCCGGAAAGCCGACGGCTCCGAGAAAGATGGCGTTGCTGTCGCGCAACTGGTCGATGCCGTCCGCCGGCATGATCCGGCCGGTCGCCTTGTATTGTTCGCAGCTCCAGTCGAGATGGCTGTAGGAGAAGCTGAGCCCGTATTTCGCGGCCACGGTGTCGAGCACGCGGATGCCCTCCGGCACGACCTCCTTGCCGATGCCATCGCCGGGAATCACCGAGATCCTGTACGCGTTCGTCGCCATGTCGCCCTCCGCTGGAAGCAGTCGAAGACTAGACCGGAACGCGCGCCCGGTCGTCAATTTCCGGCTCGCCGCCCGGATCCGCCTTCGCCGCCTCCCAGCCGATGAGCGCAAGCTTCCTCGGACGCCCCCAATGGTAATCGTTGAGCGCGCCCGTGGAGCGGACGACGCGATGACACGGGATCAGATAGCTGATCGGATTGTCTCCGACCGCGGCTCCGACCGCGCGGACCGCACGCGCGCTGCCGAAGGCCCCTTCGGCGACACGGGCATAGGACGCGAGAGCGCCCGGCGGAATGCGCAGCAGCGCTTCCCAGACCTTGATCTGGAAGGGCGAGCCGTGCAGCACGAGCGTGAGCCTGTCTCCCGGCTGCGGTGCGAAGATGCTGCGCGCGATTTCCGCGACGCGCCGCGTGTCGGGCACGAAGCGCGCCAAAGGCCAGCGCCGCATCATGTCGTCGCGCGTCGCGTCCCGGCCCGCGGGAAGTTCGAACGCAAGGCCGCAGATACCGCGGGCGGTCGTGAGGACGAGGACATCGCCAAAGGGCGACACGGCCCAGCCATAGGCGATCTCCAGACCGGAACCGCGGCGCCTGAATTCGCCGGGGGTCACGGCCTCATGGGCGATGAAGAGATCGTGCAGACGCGAGGGGCCTGACAGGCCGCTGGCATAGGCGGCATCCAGCACGCTCTGCGAGCGAAGCAGGCACGCCTTGGCGTGCTCGAGGGTAAGATGCCGCAGGAAGCGTTTTGGGCTGACGCCGACCCAGCGGGTGAACAGGCGCTGGAAATGGAAAGCCGACAGGCCGCAAGCAGCCGCCAGGGTGCCGAGGTCAGGCTGGCCTTGCGCATTGTCGACGAGAAAGGCGAGCGCCTTTTCGATCCGTGCATAATCGCTGGGCATGGCGAACTCCGTGAGGATGTTCCGACACTACGCGTCGCTCCGCATCGAGGACGATCCGGAACTTGCTGCGATCACAGGAACAAGGTTGCCACCGACAGGACGAGCAGCGCGGCCATCGCCAGGTTGAAGACGCGCAGCGCGCGCGGGGAACCGAGAAGACGGCCGATAGCCACACCGAACCCGCACCAGAGCGCGCAGGACGGAAGACAGGCCAAGGCGAAGGCGATCGCCATCAACGCGATCTCCCTCCATAGCGTTCCGCCGACCGTGGTGAATGCCGGCAGGGCCCCCGCCAGCATCACCCAGGCCTTCGGATTGACCCATTGGAAGAGCGCCGCGCCAAGAAACGACATCGGCGCGCGCTGCGCCGTGCCCTGCCCCCCCGGCGACTCAGGGGCCGTGTGCGCGATCCCCCATGCGAGCCACAGCAGATATCCGGCGCCGCACCATTTGAGCACCGCGTGGAGCCCCGGCGAGGTCTGCAACACACCAGCGGCGCCAAGCCCGACAGCGACCAGCATCGCCGGGAACCCGAACGTGATTCCCAGGATATGCGGAACCGAGCGCCGAAAGCCGAAATTCACCCCCGATGCCGTCAGCATGACGTTGTTCGGCCCCGGGGTCACGGATGTGACGAACGCGAAAAGCGCCAAGGCGCCCAATTGACCTTGCATCGGCGCGCTCACATCCCGGCGTGGATCGAAACCCCAAGACCCGCCCGGCTCAGCCGGCGGTCGCGCCGGATTCCAGCGCGGCGATGATGTCATCGACGCTGCGCCGCACGAGCACCGGATCGCTCGCCTCGGCCATGACGCGGATCACCGGCTCCGTGCCGGAGGGGCGGATGACGATCCGCCCCTCTCGACCCAGGGCCGCTTCGGCACCGGCGATCGCCCGCCGCACATCGTCGCGCTGCAGCGGATCGCCGGTCTCGCGCGTGTAGCGGACATTGCGCAGCAACTGCGGATAAGGCTCGAACAACCGGGTCACCTCCGACATCGGCTTCTGCACCTGCAGCGCGCCGGCAAGAACCTGCAAAGCCGCGAGCAGACCATCGCCGGTGGTCGCGTAGTCGGAGAGGATGATGTGGCCGGATTGCTCGCCGCCCACATTGATGCCGTCGGCGCGCATGCGTTCGATGACGTAGCGGTCTCCGACCTTCGTCCTCACCATGCGCAGGCCAAGCCCCTCGGCGAAGCGCTCCAGCCCAAGATTGGACATCACGGTCGCCACGAGGCCACCGCCGCTCAGGCGACCGTCCCTCGCGAAACCCTGAACGATCATCGCCATCAGCTGGTCTCCGTCGATCACGCGACCATGCTCGTCGACCATGATCAGCCGGTCCGCATCGCCGTCGAGCGCGATGCCCAGATGCGCACCATGCGCGACGACGGCGCTCTGGATCGCGTCGGGATGGGTCGCGCCACATTTCTCGTTGATGTTGAAACCATTCGGGTCACGACCGATCGCCACCACGTCGGCGCCCAGTTCCCACAGCACCGCGGGGGCAACCTTGTAGGCCGCGCCATTCGCGCAATCGACGACGATCTTGAGCCCCTCGAGACGCAACCCCTTGGGGAAGGTCGCCTTGACGAATTCGATATACCGCCCTTCGGCGTCATCAAGCCGCCGCGCGCGACCGAGTTCGGCCGCCGGCGCCAGGCCATTGGCCGGCGCTTCCATGCCACGCTCGATCTCGGCCTCGATCTCGTCCGACAGCTTGAAGCCATCCGGACCGAAAAGCTTCACGCCGTTGTCGGCATAAGGGTTGTGCGACGCGGATATCATGACGCCGAGATCGGCACGGAGGCTGCGCGTGAGCATCGCGACGGCCGGCGTCGGAACAGGGCCGAGCAGCGTCACGTCCATGCCCATGGCGATGAAGCCGGCGGTCAGGGCCGGCTCGATCATGTAGCCGGACAGCCGCGTGTCCTTGCCGATGACGACGCGATGACGATGCGTGCCACGCGTAAAGCGTCGCCCGGCGGCAAGCGCGAGGCGCAACATGGTTTCGGGGGTCATCGGCTCGGCATTGGCGAGGCCGCGGATCCCGTCGGTTCCGAAGATCTTTCGCATGGGCGGAGATTACCCCGCTCCGCGCAAGGCTCGCCAGATTTCGAGCGCCTGCCGGGTCTCTGCGACATCATGGACACGCAGGATGTCCACCCCAGCCTCCGCCGCATGGAGCGCCACCGCGAGCGACCCCGGCAATCGCCGCGACGTATCCTCGCCCCGCGACAAGTGCCCGATGAAGGACTTGCGGCTGGCACCGACCAGAAGGCCGCATCCCCGGACGCGCAACGCCGGGAGCGATCGCAGCAATGCGACGTTATGCCCGACCGTCTTGCCGAAACCGATGCCCGGATCGACGCAGAGTCGCGCAGGATCGATCCCGGCCGCGACACAGGCCGCGACCCGCGCTTCAAGGAATGCATGCACTTCGCCCACGACGTCGTCGTAACGCGGCGCGGCTTGCATGGTCGCTGGCTCGCCCTGCATATGCATCAGGATCGCCGGTGCGTTCCACCGCGCGACGACATCGAGGCTGTCGGGGTCGCCGCTCAGCGCGGTCACGTCATTGACGATCCGGGCTCCGCGCGCGAGGGCATCGTCCATGACGCGCGCGCGGCGCGTGTCGATCGACACGAGATGCCCCTCGGCGGAAAGGGCCTCCACCACCGGCAGGACACGCGCGCATTCCTCGTCGGCGTCGATGGGCGTCGCACCCGGGCGCGTGGATTCGCCGCCGATGTCGAGGATATGCGCGCCTTCGGCCGCGAGACGCCGACCATGATCGATCGCGAGCGCGGTCGTGGAATAACGACCGCCATCGGAGAAGCTGTCGGGGGTGGCATTCACCACCCCCATCAGAATCGGCCCCTGCCCGGTCCGTTCCCCGAAAAGCGCGGAAGCGAAACCGGCGCTCACGCGCCCGGCTGGGGTTCCGGACGCAGGCCACCGCCTTCGGCACGCGGCCCGGAACTCGGCACGGAACTGCGGCGCCCGGTCGGCTTCGGCCGCCCCTCGTCGTCCGGACGGAGGATCGGCTCGCCGCGCAGGATCTGACCGATCTCGTCGCCGCTGAGACTTTCGAACTCAAGCAACCCCTTCGCGATCGCATGCAGATCCTGCATGCGATCCGTCAGGATGCCGCGCGCCGTGCTCTCCCCGGTTTCGATCAAGCCGCGCACCTCGGTATCGATGAGATTGGCGGTTGCCTCGGAGACATTCTGCTGCTGGGTCACGGAATGGCCAAGGAAGACTTCCTGCTCGTTGGCGTTGTAGCGCACGCGGCCGAGCTTCTCGCTCATGCCGAACTCCGTGACCATCCGACGCGCCAGCGCGGTCGCCTGCTGGATATCGCCGCCGGCGCCCGTGGTGACGTTCTCGGGTCCGAAAATCAGCTCTTCGGCGATCCGCCCGCCGAAGAGGATCGCGAGGCGCGACTGCATCTCCAGCTTGCTCATTCCGTATTTGTCGCGCTCCGGAAGCTGCATGGTCAGGCCGAGCGCACGCCCGCGCGGAATGATCGTGACCTTGTGGACCGGATCGGTCTTGGGGACCGCGAGCGCCACCAGCGCATGCCCGGCCTCGTGATAGGCCGTCAGACGCTTTTCGTCCTCGGTCATCGCCATCGAGCGCCGCTCCGCGCCCATCATGACCTTGTCCTTGGCGTCCTCGAGTTCGCTCATGGTGACGAAACGCTTGCCGCGACGCGCGGCCAGCAAGGCGCCCTCGTTGACGAGGTTCGCGAGATCCGCGCCGGAGAAGCCCGGCGTGCCGCGCGCGATAACCTTGGCATCGACATCCGGCGCCAGCGGCACCTTGCGCATATGGACCTTGAGAATCTTCTCGCGCCCCACGACGTCGGGATTGGGGACGACGACCTGTCGGTCGAAGCGGCCCGGCCGCAGAAGCGCCGGATCCAGCACGTCAGGCCGGTTGGTCGCCGCGATGATGATGACGCCCTCGTTGGACTCGAAGCCGTCCATCTCGACGAGCATCT
>CAYSUY010000101.1:0-14857 GCA_964434345.1 uncultured Acetobacteraceae bacterium | reverse complement strand
GGTCGTAGACCGTCATGCGCGGATTGAGCGACGCGTAGGGGTCCTGGAAGATGAACTGGATGCGGCGGCGGAAGGCGAAGAGATCCTCCGGCCCCATCGCATGGACATCGCGGATCGTGCCCCGGTCGTTGAAAAGGACCTTGCCGCTGTCCGGCGCCAGGGCGCGCAGGATCATCTTCGACACGGTCGTCTTGCCGCAGCCGGACTCGCCGACCAGCCCCAGGCATTCGCCGCGCTGCAGCTCGAAGCCGACATCGTCGACCGCGAGCACGCGGTTCTCGGTCTTGGCCGCGAAGAAGCCGCCCTTGCGCGTCACGAAGCTGCGCGTCAGGCCATCGACCGCCAGCAGCGGCCCGGCGGCGTCGGCCTCCGGCGTCCAGGGCGCCCGCTCGGCGAGCAGATGGCCGGTCTCCGGCTTGATCTCGCGCAGCGGCGTCAGCCGCTCGTTAGGCTTCATGTCGAAGCGCGGCACGGCGCGCAGCAGCGCCTTCAGATAGGGGTGCTGCGGCCGGCGCAGCAGATCGTCGCGCGTGCCCGATTCCATCACCCGGCCGCGATACATGACCACGACCTCCTCGGCCATGTTCGCGACCACGCCGAGGTCATGGGTGATCAGCAACACCGCCATGCCCAGGCTCTGCTGCAGATCCTGCAGCAGCTTCAGGATCTGCGCCTGGATGGTGACGTCGAGGGCGGTGGTCGGTTCGTCGGCGATCACCAGCGCCGGGCGGCAGATCAGCGCCATCGCGATCACCGCGCGCTGGCGCAAGCCCCCCGAAAGCTCGAAGGGATAGGTGCGCATCGCGCGGACAGGGTCGGGAAAGCCGACCCGGGCCAGCATGTCCTCGACCCGCTCGGCGCGTTCGGCGGATGTCAGCGTCTCGTGCAGGGCCAACGCCTCGCCGACCTGGTCGCCGACCGTGTGCAGCGGCGACAGCGAGGTCATCGGCTCCTGGAAGACGATCGAAATGCCGGCGGCGCGCAGGCGGCGCATCGCCTCGCCGCGCGGGTCGAGCTGCGCGATGTCGACCTGGGCACCGCCGGCGCGTGGATCGGCGAAGACCAGCCGGCCCTGGGCGATGCGCGCGGTCTTCGGCAGGATGCCCAGGATCGACTGGCTGATGACCGACTTGCCGGAGCCGGATTCGCCGACGATCGCGACCGTCGATCCCGGCCGGACGCGGAAGCTGACGCCGTCGACGGCGCGCACCAGCGTGTCGTGGACGCGGAACTCGATCGCGACGTCCTCGACGCGCAGGAGATCGCCGTCAGGCATCGATCGCGATCCCGAGATGGGCGAGATTGACGCGCGTCGCCTCGCTGACTTCGAGGCCGTTGGCGCGCGCGGCATCGGCCGCGGCGCGCGCGATCGCGACGAACTCCTCGATCGCCGAATCGACGCGGATCGCGGCACCGGGTCCCTTGGCGGTCAGCTGCATCCATCCCCCCGCACGATCGCCACGCGTCGAGTAGTAATCTACGCGCAGCTGCGTCATGTCGCGCCAGGACAAAGTGGCGCGACGCCATGTCGCAATCGATATGCCATCGTCGGCCAGCTCAACCGTCGCCAGCTGGCGCGCGAGGGTGCGCAGGGCAAAGACGCCGAAGAGCAGCGCAAGCGGCAGCAGCACCCAGAGCGCGCCCGAGCCTGGCGCCACCATCGCGGCGGGCCCGAGGGTCAGGGCAAGACCGAGTCCGGCGCGGGCATAGTCGCCGGTGAGGGCGTTGGACGGGTAGCGGTGGATGCTCATGCGAACAGGGTCCTCGGGTCGCTAAAACGCACGGCGCGATGCGTCGACAGCCGCGCCAGAGCCGCCTCGGTGAAGCGCCAGGCGTCGTCGTCATGCGCCAGATGGTGGGTCAGGAAACCGACCGGCTCGCCGGGATCGGCGGAACCGGTGCGATGCGCGGCGAGGCTCGCGACCAGGGCGCCGAGCGCCACCGCCTCGCCCGCGAAGCGCCGCGTGCCCCAGTCCATGATGTCGACATGGGCGTTGACGACGCCGCGCGCGCCGCGCGGACGCGGCCCGAGCCCGGCCGAGAGCCCCGCATAGCCGGCCTGCGGCAGGGCTGCGGCGAGGGCAGGCGCGATGCGGTTATGCGGCGGCACGAGGGCGTGCATCCAGCCGGTCGTGCCGAATGCCTGGTCGAGGGCGAGCCAGCCGCGGGCGAGCTCGCCGAGGACATAGGCGGTTGGCCGTTCGGGACCGAGCTCCGCCTTCGCGGCGCCGACCGGCGCATGGTTCATGTGCGCCCAGCCATGCTGCCAGACCGTGACCCCGTCCTCGCCCGCGAGGCGCCGGGCGAGGCTGGTCTGGGCGCGGGCCGGGATGACGGCGAGCGCGATCGGCAGCCCGAGGCGGGCGCGGATCGCCAGCAGCGTGTCGAGGGCCGGGCTGGGCACCGTCGCGTCGTCGTCGCGCCACCACATCGCGGCGACGCGTCCGGCATCGGCCCAGAGCGCGAGCTCTGCGTCCAGCGTCGCCCAGTCCGCCATGGTCGTCGCGCTCATCGCCGGCACCAGCCGCGCAGCGCGTCGGCACTGCGCGCGGCGCCGTCGAGCCGGATGTCGTGGGTCGGTCCTGGCGCGGCGGCGGCGCGGTCGATGGCCTGGGCGAGCATGTCGGGGGAAAGCTCCGCTTCGTCGAGACAGGTGGCGAGGCCGCGCGCGGCGAGCGCAGCAGCCCGCAGACTTTGTTCGTTTTCGCGCTCGGCGGCAAATGGCACGAGCACGGCCCGGGTGCGCGCCGCCAGCAGATCGACGACCGTATTGTACCCGGCCTGGCTGACGGAGACCCGGGCCCGCGGCAGGAGGGCAGGGAAATCCGGACGGTTGGGCTCGACGATCAGCCCGTCTTCCCGGCGCGCGGCAAGCCCCGTGCCCGCGGCGAGGATGCGCCAGCGGCGGTGGCCCTCGGCCGACAGCGCGCGCGCCGCGAGCGCGCAGTCGAGCAGCCGGCGGCCGACCGCGCCGCCGCCGGCGGAGATCACGATCTCGTCGACGCCGTCATCGCCGGGCGGCGTCTGCGAGGGCGGGAGCGCGACATACCCGGTCGCGACCAGACGGTCGCCCAGCGCCGTCGCCTCGGGCAGGCTGCGTGCGAGATCGAGCAGCATCGGGTCGCCGTGGAAGAGGACGCGGTCGAACAGGGCCGCCGCGCGCGCGACCATGGCGGCGCGCTTGTGCGGCTCCGGCTTGGCGACCAGCACGTCGCGCACCGAGCTTGCGACGAAGGCCGGTCGTGGCAGAGCGCGCGCCGCGGCGATCAGCGGCAGCAGCTCGAATTCGAGCATCCGCCGCCCGAACGGAAAATGCTCGATCAGCAGCAGGTCGGGTTGCGTCTGCGCCAGGATCGCGAGGACGCGCGCGCGCCGGGCCGCGCGCCAGGCGTCGTCGACCGGCCGCCCGCTTTCGTCCAGCAGCACGCGGAAGGTCGCGTCCGCGGCCCGCGCCGGCGGCAGCTGCACGAGCGCGATGCCCGGCGGCAGGACGAGATCGGGCAGCGGCGGTCCGCCGGACATCAGCGTCACCGCCGCGCCGCGCGCCGCAAGCGCGCCCGCGATCGCCGCCATGCGGCGCAGATGCCCCGTGCCCAGCAGATGCTGGACATGGAGCAGCAGCCGCGGCTGGTCGGCGGCGGTCATGCGGGCGGCGCCGGCGCGCGCGGCACCAGCTCCAGGTTCAGCGCCTCGACCGCCGGGGTACCATCCGAAGACAGGCGAAAGACATGCAGCGCGAGATGCGGCGCCAGGCGATCGGGCGGCTTGCCGGTCATGTCCCAGCCGCGGGCCGCGGCATGCAGCGCACGGATCACGCCGCGATGGGTGATGGCGAGGATCGGCGCGCCCGTGGCGGCGATGCGGGCCAGCAGCGGCGCGAGCCGGTCCTGGACGCGGCGCGGGCTTTCGCCCCCCGGCGGCTCGAAATCGAGGCCGCGCGCCTCCGCGACGGCGAAGGCGGCCCCGCCCGCCGCGCGCAGTTCGGCGAGGCGCTGGCCCTCGTAGCTGCCCCAGTCCATCTCGACGAGCGCGGGCTCGATGGCGGGCGCGAGGCCCAGCAGGGCCGCGGTCTGCCGGCAGCGCAGCAGGGGCGAGCACAGCGCCGCCCAAGCCGCGACGGGGGCGGGCAGCGTCAGGCCGCGCAGCGCCGCTGCGCCCGCCGCCGAGAGCGGGATGTCGGCACGGCCCTGGATCCGCCCCTCGGCGTTCCACGCGGTCGGCCCATGGCGCAGGACGGCGAGCCGGGTCATGCCCGCCCCGACGCGCCGGCAAGGACGCGCTCCAGCACGCGCCCCGCGGCGTCGAGGTCATGCTCCGCCGCCACGGTGGCGCGTGCCGCGGCGCCACGCGCGCGCCGCGCCGCCGGATCGTCGAGCGCCGCGGCGACCGCTCGCGCGAAGGCCGCCGCATCCTCCATCGGCACCAGCCATCCCGTGCGTCCATCGCGCAGGATCTCGCCGACCCCGCCCGAATCGCCCGCGACTGCCGGGAGCCCGGCGGCCTGGGCCTCCAGCAGCGCCATGCCCCAGGCCTCGTTGATCGCCGGCCAGACGAAGAGGTCGGCGGCGGCGCAGAGCGCCGCCAGCCGCGCGGGCGCGCAGGCGCCGAGCAGGCGCGTGCGCCCGCCCAGCGGGCCGAAGGCCGCCTCGACCGCCGGCCGCGCGGGACCATCGCCGGCGACCAGCAGGGTCCAGGGACGATCGGTGCAGGCGGCGAGCGCCTGGGCCAGGACGCGATACGAGGCGAGCTTGTCGCCCGGGCGCATCATGCCGACCGCGAGCAGCCAGGGCGTGGCGGGATCGAGGCCAAGCTCCGCCGCGATGCGCGCGCGATGCGCGTCACGTGCGTCGGCGGCCGCGGCGAAGGGCTGCGGGTCGAGGAAGGGCCGGAGGCGATGGAGCCGGCCCGGCTCCGCGACTGCGCCGCGCAGCGCCGCCTCGTCGCGCGCGTGGAAGGAGAGCACCGCGGCGGCGTGGCGGAGCGCGTCCAGCACCGCCGTGTGGCCGTCGTGCCATGGACCCTGTGCGCGCTTCGCGGCCAGCGACGCTTCCACGACCACGTAGGGAATGCCGAGTGCGCCGGCGACGCGCGGACCGATCCAGTCCGGCGCCTTGTAGTAGAGGTGATAGGTCAGCCAGGCCTGCGGCCGCTCCGCCGGCCGCGCCGCCGCGTAGCGCGCGATCAGCCGCGTGGCGATGCGCGCGCCCAGCGCCGCGATCCGGGCCTGGCGCCGGGCGTCGCCGTCGCGGTCGAAGCTGCGCAGCCGGGTGGCGAGCGTGACCGCGTGGCCACGCGCGGCGAGCGCCGCGATCAGGAGTTGTGCCATGCGGCGGTCGCCGCTCGGGACGGGATGGTCGGGCGGCTTGAGCGGCGCATGGAACGCGATCCGCATCACGGCGCGCCGCGCCCGTCTTCGGCGAAGGCGGCGGCGATCGCGCCGATGCAGCGCGCGAAATCGAACTCGCGCCGGACGGCGTCTGCGGCCGCGGCGCCGAGACGCGCGCGCGTCTGGGGATCCGCGATCAGCGCTGCCAGGCGCCGCGCCAGCGCCTCCGGATCGCCGGGCGGGACCAGCGCACCTGTCAGGCCGTCGGTCACCGCCTCCGGGATACTCGCCGCGTCGGTCGCCAGGATCGCGCGGCGCTGGCTCATCGCCTCCATCACCACGTTGGGCAGGCCATCGCGGTCGCCGTCCGAGGCGATGCGCGCGGCGAGGACGAAGATGTCGATCTCGCGCAGCAGCGCCAGCACCTCGTCCTGGGTCCGTGCGCCACGCCACTCGACGCGTGCGGCGATCCCCAGCCGCTCCGCCTGACGGGCCAGCGCGTCGCGCAGCGCGCCGCCGCCGATATGGACGAAACGCCAGTTGAGCGTCGCCGGCAGCCGCGCCAGCGCCTCCAGAACGTCGTCGTAGCCCTTCTTCTCGACCGCTCGCCCGACCGATCCGATGATCACGGGATCGCCGGGATCCGCGCCGTCGCGGCGCGAGGGCAGGGCGGGAACGTGCGGGAAACGCGCGAGATCGATGCCATGCGGCGCGTAGCGCACCTTGCCGGGCGCCAGCGCGTCGAGATGCGCGGCGCCGGCGCGCGTGCAGGGCACCGCCCAGCGCGCCGCGCGCAGCTTCTCGCGCGTTTCCCAGTCCGGCGTCGTCCAGATATCCTTGGCGTGTGCCGAGACGCTCCAGGGCAGGCCACGCATCGTCGCCGCGTAGCGCGCGACGGAGGCCGGGGTGTGCAGGAAATGCGCGTAGACGTGGTCGATCTCCGGCGGCATCTCGGCCGCGAGAACGAGCGCCTGGCCGAAGCGACGCACGCGATTGGCGCTGCGGTCGCGGGCAAGGTCGGCGTACCAGATCGCGCGTGCCGCGGCGTAGCCGGGCAGGCGCCGTGCTGCTCGCCAGCCGCGCCAGACCCGCCCCGGCTCCTGGTGCAGATATTCCGGCAGATAGCTGACCGGTGCCCTGAGCCGCCCGGCGATCGCGTGGCTGCGCTGGTCGGTGGGATGGCGCAGCGAGAACAGCGCGAGGCGCAGGCCGAGGTCCTCGAGAGCGACCAGCTCCTGGGCGATGAAGGTCTCGCTGAGGCGCGGCCAGCCCTTGACGACGACGGCGATGGACCGGCTCATGCGCCCCGATGGCCGCGGCGGTTCACTCGCGCGCGAAGGCGAGGCGCGGACGCGACAGGACGCGGGGCTTCTCGCTGAGCCAGCGCGTGGTCAGGCGCCCGACATTGCTGAGCCCGTCGAGCAGGCCCGGCACGACGACCTCCGACGGCGCGGACTGGAACGGCAGATCGCGCAGCGCGCTGATCATCGCGCGCACGTCGCGTTCGCCGTCGTCGCCGAGCATCCGCACCAGCCCGACCTCCTGCGCCTGCTGGGCGCGGATGAACTGCTCCAGGCGCGGCGCGGTGCGCGGCACCAGGATGGCGCGCTTGTCGAAGGACAGGATCTCGCAGAACGTGTTGTAGCCACCCATCGCGACGACGCCGGCGGCGTTGAACATCAGCGCTTCGAGCCGGGTGTCGAACGTGAGGGCACGTACGCGTTTCAGCCGCTCGACGCGCTGCATGAACTCGGTCTGCAGCTCCGGCTGCATGAACGGTCCGAACACGATCAGCGCGTTGTGCGGCAGCTGGGCGTCGCTTTCGTAGGCACGCAGAACCCAGTCGATCAGCGCCTCTCCGTCGCCGCCGCCACCGGGCGTCACGAGCACATAGGGCGCGCCGCCGAAGCCCTCCAGCGGATCGACCTTGAGCGAGGTCGGAACGCTGCGCGGCAGATAGCCGGTGTAGCTGATCTTGCGCTTGATGCTCTTGGGCAGGGTGATGCCGGTCAGCGGATCGCAGATCTGCGGCAGGCCGTAGATCCAGATCGCGTCGTAGAGGTCGCGCAGCGCCGGCAGGACGTTCTTGCGTTTCCACTCCGGCTCGAGCAGCGCCGGATCGTCCATGACGTCGCGCAGCCCGAGCACCAGGGGCACGCCCTTGGCCTTCAGCATCGCCAGGGTCGGCGCGACCTCGCCGCGAAGCCCCAGCGGCTCCTTGTCGACGAGGAACATGTCGGGGGCGAAGGCGGCGGCCGTATGGCGGATGATCGAGGCGCGGATGGCCAGCGTCTCGCGGATGTCGAGATGCAGGTTCAGCGAGGTGTACTCGCCGTTGCGCAGCTTGATGACGCCAGGCACGCGCACGAAGTCGACGCGGGTCTTGAAATCGAAGCTGCCGATGATCGGCGAGCCCGAGATGATGAGGACCGAGAGATCCTTGTTCTGCTCGACCAGCGCATGCGCGATGGTCCGGCACCGCCTGAGATGACCCAGGCCCATGGTGTCGTGCGAGTAGATCAGGATGCGCGGCCCCGTTCTCGGAAGGCCGGTGGTGCCGTTGGCCAAGATCGCCCGCCCGTTGGATATAGCCCCAGACTGGTTGCGACAAATACCCCGGCGGCGCGCCGGAGTCACCTGTCTGGCGCGTCGCGAGGTTGTGGCGGTCGCCGCCCGGGATTAACCTGCCGCAATCGAGGGGGATTTCGCGCAACCATGGAAAAATCGATCCATCGCTTCGTCCTGCGGCACGCGCGTGCCGAGACGATGGTCCTGATCGCCCTCACCCTGGCGTCGCTGCCCATCTACTACATGGCGCTCGACATCCCGAAGACGATCATGAACAAGGCGATCGTCGGCAAGGGCATGACCTGGCCCACCGAGATCGCCGGGATACCGTTCCACCAGGTCGGCTACCTGTTCCTGCTTTGCGCCGCCTTCCTGCTCGCCGTGCTCGTCAATGGTGGCCTCAAGCAGTACATCAACACGCTCAAGGGCCGATTGGGCGAGCGTCTGCTGCGCCGGCTGCGCTACGAGCTGGTCAACCGCGTCCTGCGTTTTCCCCTGCCGCATTTCCGCAAGGTCTCGGCCGCCGAGGTGATCCCGATGATCACGTCGGAGGTGGAGCCGATCGGCGGGTACATGGGCGACGCGTTCGCCCAGCCGCTGATCCAGCTCGGCACCCTCGCCACGATCGTCTTCTTCCTGTTCATGCAGAACCCGGTGATGGGGATGGCGGCGATCTCGCTCTATCCCATCCAGGCCTATCTGATCCCGAAGCTGCAGAAGAAGGTCAATCAGCTCGGCAAGCAGCGCGTCAAGGCGGTGCGGCGGGTGTCGGAGCGCATCGGCGAGTCGGTCGCCGGCGTGCAGGAAGTCCGCGCCCACGGCACCGGATCCTACGAGCGCGCGCATTACGCCGACCTCTTCGGGCGCATCTTCGAGATCCGCTTCGAGATCTATCAGCGCAAGGGATTCGTCAAGTTTCTCAACAACTTCCTCAATCAGCTGGCGCCCCTGCTCTTCTACTCGATCGGCGGCTATCTGGTGATCCAGGGCGATCTGACGGTGGGCGCGCTGACGGCGGCGCTGACCGCCAACAAGGACATGTCGTCGCCGTGGAAGGAACTGCTCGACTGGTACCAGCAGACGGCAGACATCAAGATCAAGTACGAGCAGGTCACCGAGCAGTTCCGGCCCGAGAACATGATCGAGCCCGGCCTCCAGGATCCCCTCGCCGAACCACCGCCCCCGCTCGCCGGCGCGCTGCGGGCGGCGGGGGTCGCGGTGGTCGACGACACCGGCCTGCGGCAGCTCGAGGCGGTGAGCGTGGACCTGCCGTCCAGCGGGCGGATCGGTGTCACGGGCGAGGCCGGCGGCGGCAAGGAGGTCTTCGCCCAGGTCCTGGCGCGGCTCGTGCCGCCCACCTCCGGGCGCCTCACCTGGGGCGAGCGCGACATGGCGGGCATCAACGAATCCGCCCTCGGCGCCCGGCTCGGCTATGTCGGACCGTCGGCCTACATCTTTTCGTCCAGCGTGCGCGACAACCTGCTCTACGGTCTCAAGCAGCGGCCGGTGCATGCGCCG
Organism: uncultured Acetobacteraceae bacterium; assembly: GCA_964434345.1. Lineage (GTDB taxonomy): Bacteria > Pseudomonadota > Alphaproteobacteria > CACIAM-22H2 > CACIAM-22H2 > CAIOSQ01. Next base: position 5,445 of record CAYSUY010000101.1, on the reverse strand, counting down.
GCGCGCGACGCGGCGGGCCAGCGCGCGCGCCAGCGCCTCGAGACCGAGGCGCGCCGCGCCGGCAACAGCGACCTCGACCATGAGGCCGATTGGGTCGACCTCACGGCCGCGGGCGTCGCCAGCTCCGCCGAGCTTGACGCGCGGCTGCTGGACCTCCTCGCCAGGGTCGACCTCACCGAGGACATCTACGCGCTCGGCCTGCGCGGCCGCATCGATCCCGACCGCCAGCCCGCCCGCGCCGCCACGATCCTCGCCGCGCGCGCCGCGGTCGCCGCGCGCCTCGCCGCGCCCGAACTGCGCGGCCTCGTCGAGCGCTTCGACCCGCAGGCCTACAACACCAACGCGACCATCGCCGAGAACCTGCTGTTCGGCACGCCGGTCGACCCCGCTTTCGAGATCGACGCGCTTGCCGCCAATCCGGCGGTGATGGAGGTCCTGGACCGCGTCGGCCTGACGCCGCTGCTGATCGCGGCCGGCCGTCAGGTCGCCGCCACGATGACCGAGATCTTCGCCGACCTGCCGGCCGGGCACGAACTGTTCGAGCAGTACAGCTTCCTGACCGCCGACGAGCTCGCCGAGCTGCCGGGCCTGCTGGCGCGGGTCGCGGAGGGTGCCCAGCCGGAGGGCGCCGACCGGCGCCGGCTGCTGTCGCTGCCCTTCAAGCTGATCGACGCGCGCCATCGCCTCGGCGTCATCGACGAGCCGCTCAAGGAGCGGATTCTCGCCGCGCGTGCCGAGTTGCGGCGGTCGATCACGTCGGGCGTCGCCTTCTTCGATCCCGATCGCTACAACGCCGCGGCGACGATCCAGGACAACATCCTGTTCGGCAAGACCGCCCATGGCATCGCCCGCGCCGAGGCGCGCGTGGGCAAGGTGGTCGCCGAGACGCTCGACGCCAGCGGATTGCGCGGTGCGGTGCTGGAAGTCGGCCTCGATTTCCAGGTCGGCGTGGCCGGTGCGCGGCTGTCGAACGCGCAGCGCCAGAAGCTCGCCATGGCGCGCGCGCTCGCCAAGCGTCCAAGCCTCCTGATCGTCAACGAGGCGATCCAGGGTCTCGACGCCGCATCGCAGGCGCGGGTCATGGAGGGTGTGCTCGCGAGCGCCGCCGACGCGCTGCTCGTCTGGGTGCTGCCGCCCGATGCCGAGCGTGGTCCGTTCGACCGTCTGCTCGTTTTCTCGGAGGGACGGCTGGCGCGCGACGACAGCGCCGCATTCCCCGCCAACGCCTGACCGCAGGAGCGTTCTCATGTCGCTGCAGGAAGAAGCGGAGATCCTTCGCCGCATCCCGCTTTTCGCGAAGCTGGAGCCGGCGAAGCTCAAGCTGCTCGCCTTCACCAGCCGGCGCCTCGCTTTCGAGGCCGGGCAGGTGCTGTTCAACCAGGGCGAGTTCGGCGACTCCGCCTACATCATCGTCGACGGCGCGGCGGAGGTCTCGATCGAGACGCCGAGCGGCCCGATCGTGGTCGCGACGGTGGGCCGCAACGCGATCATCGGCGAGATCGCGATCCTCTGCGACGTGCCGCGCACCGCGACGGTGACCGCGAAGACGGCGCTTCAGGCGCTGCGCATCGACAAGGAGACGTTCTTCAGGCTGGTGACCGAATTCCCGCAGATGGCGGTCGAGATCATGCGCGAGCTCGCGCAGCGTCTGGAGAAGTCCAATCAGCAGCTGCGCGCGGCCGTCGCCGCGCGGCAGGGCTGAGCGTCGGACGGCCACGCCATGTCGCGGCTCGAAAGCTTCATCCGGCGCCTCGATGCGCAGCGCCTGTGCCTCGACTGGGCCGCGGGCGCGGTGGTCGAACGCCCGGGCGCGGTGCTCGAACTCGGTCTCGGCAATGGCCGGACCTATGATCATCTGCGCGCGCGGCTGGGGGCCGGGCGCGAGATCTATGCCTTCGATCGCCAGCTCGCCGCGCATCCGGGCAGCGTGCCGCCGGCCGACCGCCTCATCCTCGGCGAGCTGCGCGACACCCTGCCGGCCTTCGCGGCGCGCGGTGTCCCCGTCGCTCTCGCGCATGCGGATCTCGGATCCGGCGACGTCGCGGCGACCGCGTCGCTGGCGGCATGGCTCGGACCGCAGCTGGCCGCGCTGCTGCCGGCGGGCGGGCTCGTCCTGTCCGATCAGGCCCTGACGGCGCCGGGTCTGGAGCCGGTCGGGTTGCCGGCGGGCGTCCCCGGCGACCGTTATTTCGCCTATCGCCGCGCCTGATCGATGTCGACGATCACGGGAACGTGATCGGAGGCCTGCTGCCAGTCGCGCGCGCCCTTGAGCACATAGACGGCGCGCAACCGCGCCGCGAGCGGCTGCGTCAGCCAGACATGGTCGAGCCGCCGGCCGCGATCCGAGCCGCGCCAGTCGCGGTTGCGGTAGCTCCACCAGGAATAGACGCGCTGCGGCTCGGGATGAAGCGCGCGCAACGCGTCGACCCAGCCATGTCCCGCCATGATGGCCTGGAAGCGCGTGGTCTCCGCGGGCGTATGGCTGACCACGTCCAGGAGCTGGCGATGTGACCAGACATCGGCTTCCAGCGGCGCGACGTTCAGGTCGCCGACCAGGATGCGCGCGGCCGACGCGTCGGCGCCGCCCCAATACGCGGCGAGATGGTCGAGGAATTCCAGCTTGTGCGCGAATTTCTCGTTCGTCGCGGGATCCGGAATGTCGCCGCCCGCCGGAACGTAGACGCAATGCAATTCGATTCCACCCGGCAGGACGGCCTCGACATGGCGCGAATCCTCGCGCCCCGCCCACAGCCTCCGTCCATGTCCGTTCAGTTCCAGCCGCGACAGGATGGCGACGCCGTTATAGCCCTTGTCGCCCTGGAAATGCTGGTGTGGGTAGCCGAGTTCGGCGATCGCCGCCGACGGGAAGACGTCGTTGGTCGCCTTGGTCTCCTGCAGACAGATGACATCGGCATCGCTCAGCGTCGCGAGCTCGGCGAGGAGCTTCAGGCGCAGCCGCACCGAATTGATGTTCCAGGTCGCGACACGCAGGATTCCGGCTGCGCGCGGCGGCAGCGATCGCTCGACATAGGGCAGGGGATCGGGTTCGGTCATGCGGTCTTCTGACCGCGCGCATGATCGCGGTCAAGTACCGCGCATGGATTTTGGAAACCCCCAAAAGGAAAGCGCCCGGCCAGGGGGGGGGGAGGGCCGGGCGCTGGAAGCTCCTTTTGGGGAGCCCGGGACATGTCAGGGGAGGACGCTGTCCCGGACAATCGGGGGAACCGATCGTTTCGAGCGCAGATATGGCGCAGGTGGAGATGAAGTCAAGCGACCAGCCGTCGCATTCCGGAAAATATCTGCGTCCGGCGTCTGGCGGCGGTTTCGTCTATGCGCGTGCCTGCGCGCGGCGCGCGGCGGCCGCGGCGAAGCCGCGCACGACGCCGCCCGACAGCGGATCGTCCAGCAGCCATTCCGGGTGCCACTGCACGCCGATCGCGAAGCCGGGTGCATGTGCGACGCGTACGGCCTCGATCGTGCCATCCGCCGCGACGGCCTCGACCGTCAGCGTCTCGGCGAGGCGATCGATCGCCTGACCATGAAGCGAGTTGACGATCCCTTCGGTCGCGCCGCCGGTCAGCTCCGACAGGGCGCCGCCCGGGGTCAGCGCGACGCCGTGCGCGGCGGCGTAACGGCGCGCCATCGGCAGGTCGGACGGCGCGCGATGGTCGAAGCGTCCCCCCACCTCGTGGACATGCTGGTGCAGCGATCCGCCGAGCGCGACATTGAGTTCCTGCAGGCCGCGGCAGATGGCGAGCAGCGGCACGCCCTGGTCGATCGCGCGCCGCGCGAGGCCGAGCGTCGTTGCGTCGCGCCGCGCGTCGAGCGGGGTCTCGGGCCGCGCCGGCGCGCCGCCATAGCGCGTCGGCTCGACATTCGTCGGGCTGCCGGTGAGCAGCATGCCGTCGAGACGGCCGAGAAGCGCGGCCGCGTCCAGCGCGGCGCCCAGCGACGGCACGATCACCGGTACGCCGCCGCACAGCGCGATGGCGCGCACATAGGGATCGGCGGCGGCGTGGAAATCATGGCGCTGGGCGAGAACGCAGGCGGCCACGCCGATCAGGGGAAGCGCGGTGTGCGGCTTGGACATGGGGCTTTCGCGGGGCGCCGGTTCCGGCCGGCGTTCAGTTGCGGTTCGCCGGCTCTTCGCGGAACTCGAAGAGCTGCGGATCGAGCGCGACGCCCGGCTCGATCTCGGACAGGGTGATGCGGGTTGTCGCGCCCTGGCCGTCGACGACCACCCAGCTCGTGAGCTGGAACGGACGCTCGCCGAAGACCAGTGTGATCCGGCCGGCGCGCGGGTCGGAGGTCTGCACCAGCGCCACGCGCAGCACGCCGGCGGCACGGTCGACGCCGGTCACGGTGACGTCGCCGGACAGCGCGACGCGCTCGCGCAGCAGCACGGCGGCGGGGGTCGAGGACAGGAGCAGATAGGTCGTCTGGCGAAGCTCGCGGTCGTGCTGGATCAACTGCCCACGCGCCGCGACGATCATCAGCTTCACCGGGTCGGCGTAATCCAGACGCAGCCGGCCGGGGCGCTGGATGTAGAGGCGGCCCTCGGCGACCGCGCCCTGATCGGAGACCTGGACGAACCGCGCGCGCAGCGTGCGCAGGCCGTCGAGATAACCCTCGACCCGCGCGATGTCGCGCTGGTCGTCGGGCGAGGGCTGGAAGCCCTGGGCGGAGGCGCCCCGCGGCGCTGCGAGCGCCGCGAGGCCGGCCAGGATGGCGCGCCTGTCGATCATGCGCGCCGGACCCTAGGCCCCGATCAAGGCGTCCGCAAGGCGCGTTCGTCCTGTCGCGTGCGCCAGAGCGAATACGCGATCCCGCCCGCCACCAGCCCGAAGGTCACGCCGAGCGAGATCCAGGGCGGCATCTTGCCGAAGAGGTTCACGGCGAAGATCTTGCAGCCGATGAACACCAGCACCAGGGCGAGCGCGTATTTGAGATAGCGGAAGCGATGGATCATCGCCGCGAGCGCGAAATAGAGCGCGCGCAGGCCGAGGATGGCGAAGATGTTCGAGGTGTAGACGACGAAAGGTTCCTGCGTGATCGCGAAGATCGCCGGCACCGAGTCGACGGCGAAGATCAGGTCGACGGCCTCGACCAGCACGAGGCAGAGGAAGAGCGGCGTCGCGGCCCAGACCAGCTTGCCGCTCGCGTCCCGCTCGCGCACCCAGAACCGCTCGCCGTGGAAATCCTGCGTCACGCGCAGATGGCGGCGCAGGAAGCCGAGGATCGGATTGTCGCCGACGCCGCTCTCGCGGTCCGCCATCCACAGCATCTTGATTCCGGTGAAGAGCAGGAACGCGCCGAAGATGTAGAGGACCCAGCTGAACTGGCTGACCAGCGCCGCACCGAGCGCGATCATCGCGCCGCGCATCACGATGACGCCGAGGATGCCCCAGAACAGCACGCGGTGCTGGTATTTCCGCGGCACCGCGA
>CAYSUY010000100.1:2041-14891 GCA_964434345.1 uncultured Acetobacteraceae bacterium | reverse complement strand
GACAGCCCGGAGCGCGGCTTCGTGGAGAAGACCTCGGCGGCGATCCTCGTCCTGCTGATCTTCCTGCTCGGCATGAACGCGGTGGCCATCTGGCTGCGCAAGAGATTCGAGAGGCGGTGGTGACGATGACGACGAACCCGGCAATCGACCCTGCGCAGGCGTCGTCGCCAGCGCGGCGCGCGAAGCTCACGGCCAGCGGCGTGGACGTCTTTTACGGCGCCAAACACGCGATCAAGACGGTGTCGATCGATATCGCGGAGCGCGAGGTCGTCGCGTTCATCGGCCCGTCAGGCTGCGGGAAGTCCACCTTCCTGCGCTGCCTGAACCGCATGAACGACACGATCGCCGCATGCCGCGTGACCGGCGACATCCGTCTCGACCGTGACGACATCTACGCGCCCGATGTCGACGTCGTGCAGCTGCGCGCGCGCGTCGGCATGGTGTTCCAGAAACCCAACCCTTTCCCGAAATCGATCTACGACAATGTCGCCTATGGTCCGCGCATCCACGGGCTTGCGGGGTCCAAGAGCGAACTCGACGGGATCGTCGAGCACGCGCTCAAGGGTGCCGCGCTCTGGACGGAGGTCGCCGACCGGCTCGACTCGCCGGGTACGGGCCTGTCCGGCGGCCAGCAGCAGCGTCTGTGCATCGCCCGTGCGATTGCGGTGAGCCCCGAGGTGATCTTGATGGACGAGCCGTGCTCGGCGCTCGATCCGATCGCGACCGCCCATGTCGAAGAGCTGATCGACGAGCTGCGTGCCCGGTACACGATCGTGATCGTGACCCACAACATGCAGCAGGCCGCGCGTGTCTCGCAGCGTACGGCCTTCTTCCATCTCGGTGAGCTCGTGGAGGAGAACGACACCTCCGTGATCTTCACCAATCCCCGGGACGAACGTACCCAGGGCTACATCACCGGCCGCTACGGCTGAGACGCGTCCGGACAGGGAGGAGCGACGGCATGGCCTCGCATATCGTGAAATCCTACGACGAGCAGCTGCGCAAGCTGAACGACACGCTGGTGCGCATGGGCGGGGTCGTCGAATCCCAGATCAGCGCGGCGATGCAGGCGCTGACCCGTCGCGACCCGGATCTTGCCCTTGCGACGGTGGCGGGCGACGCCCGGGTCGACGAGCTGGAGCGGCAGGTGGACGAGCAGGTCGTGACCCTGCTGGCGCTGCGCCAGCCGATGGCGTCGGATCTGCGGCTCGTCGTCGGCAGCCTGCGCATCGCCTCCGATCTCGAGCGCATGGCGGATTACGCGAAGAACGTCGCCAAGCGTTCGGTCGCGCTGTCGCAGATGACGCCGGTTTCGGTCGCCGCCACGCTGCCGCGCATGGGGCGGGTCGCGCAGGAGATGGTGAAGGACGTGCTGGACGCCTATGTCGCGCGGGACGTCGACAAGGCGGTGGCGGTGTGGAACCGCGACGAAGAACTCGATGCGCTGCATGCCTCGCTGTTTCGCGAGCTGGTGACCCACATGATGGAGGATGCCCGCAACATCACGCCGGCGACGCATCTCCTGTTCATCGCCAAGAACCTCGAACGGATCGGGGATCACGCCACCAACGTCGCCGAATCGATCCATTTCCAGGTCGTTGGGCGAACCCTGTCGGATGCGCGCCCGAAGGGCGACGAGGCGAGCGTCGCGGTCGTGGTTCCGGGCAAGACTGCGGGTGACGCATGAAGACGCATATCCTGGTGATCGAGGACGAGGCAGCGCTGGTCGAACTCGTGCGCTACAATCTCGAGAAGGAAGGATTTCGGGTCTCCGCTGCGAACGACGGCGAGGAGGGCCTCGCGCTGCTGAATGAAAACAAGCCCGATCTGCTGGTGCTCGACTGGATGCTCCCGCATGTTTCGGGAATCGAGATCTGCCGCCAGATCCGGCGCAAGCCCGACCTGCGCGACCTGCCGGTGATCATGCTCACCGCCCGCGGCGAGGAGGCGGACCGGATCCGCGGCCTCGAGGTCGGCGCCGACGACTACGTCATCAAGCCGTTCAGCCCGTCGGAACTGATCGCGCGCATCCGCGCGGTCCTGCGTCGCGCGCGTCCGTCCGGTGCCGACGAGATGCTGACCTATTCGGGCATCGCCATGGACCTCGCCGCGCATCGCGTGATCCGTAACGGGCGCAACATCCATCTCGGACCGACGGAGTTCCGGCTGTTGCGCTTCTTCATGGAGCGGCCTGGACGCGTCTTCACGCGCGAGCAGCTGCTCGACGGCGTCTGGGGTCGCGACCTCTATGTCGAACTGCGGACCGTCGATGTCCATATCCGGCGGCTGCGCAAGGCGATCAACGCCGATGGCGAGCGCGATCCCATCCGGACCGTCAGGTCCGCGGGTTATGCGCTCGACGACCAACCTGATCGGGGTTGACGACCGGCGTAATCCAAACGTCATATCGTCGTCATGCGTGTACCTCGCCGGAAGGAGTCCATGACGATGCACCCTGACGACCTGCCGTACGTTGCCGCGTGCGAACCCGAGGATATCGGTGTCAACGAGACAGTCGCCCCGGATATCCAGACGATCATTTCGCGGCGTCTGCTCCTGACGAGCGGCGCGGCCGCGGCGGTAGCCGCGACGATCGGCGCGGACGCCGCCCAGGCTCAGTCTCCGCGTGGCGCCTCGACCCTCAAGTTCAAGGACGTCAAGCATGGCCTCGACGGCACACATCATGTCGCCGAGGGCTATCGCGCCGAGGTTCTGATCCGCTGGGGCGATCCGCTGTCCAAGGACGCGCCGGATTTCGTGCCGGGCAAGGTCGACGGCGCGGCCCAGGAGAAGCAGTTCGGCTACAACTGCGATTTCCTCGCCTATTGGCCGCTGCCCTACGGGTCGCGCAATTCGACCCATGGCCTGATCTGTTCCAATCACGAGTACACCAACAACGAGTTGATGTGGCCGGGCATGAACGGGCGCAACAACGGCGCCGCGGGCCTGACCAAAGAGCAGGTCGAGCACGATCAGAGCGCCCATGGCCTGTCGGTGGTCGAGGTTCGCAAGAGCGGCGGCAAATGGAGCTACGTCAAGGACAGCCCCTACAACCGGCGCCTGTCCATGCGCGGCACCACGTTCCGCGTCGCGGGCCCCGCGGCCGGCCATGCGCGGCTGAAGACGAACGCGGATCCCGGCGGCACCAAGGTGATCGGCACGCTCAACAATTGTGCCGGCGGCTTCACGCCCTGGGGCACGGTCCTGTCGGGCGAGGAGAATTTCAACGGCTATTTCCGCGGCGACCGCAACAAGACGGCCGAGGCGCGCAACTACGCGCGCTACAGCGTCCAGGCAAGCCGCGGTGCGCCCTGGGGCGCGCATGACGCGCGCTTCGACCTCGACAAGGAGCCCAACGAGCCGAACCGCTTCGGCTGGGTCGTCGAGTACGATCCCTATGATCCGAAATCGACGCCGGTGAAGCGCACGTCGCTCGGCCGCTTCAAGCACGAAGGCGCGATGACGACGATCTCGCATGACGGGCGCATCGCGCTCTACAGCGGCGACGACGAGCGGTTCGAGTATGTCTATAAATTCGTAACCAAGGGCAAGTTCGAGCCCGCGAAGCGCGCGCCGAACATGAACCTGCTCGACGAGGGCACGCTCTACGTCGCGAAGTTCAGCGACGACGGCACGATGACCTGGCTGCCGCTGGTGCATGGCGAAGGGCCTCTGACGGCCGCCAACGGCTTCAACAGCCAGGCGGATATCTGCATCGAGACGCGGCGCGCGGCCGACCTCGTCGGCGCCACGCCGATGGACCGCCCGGAGGGCGTCGCCGTCGATCCGAAGACCGGCAAGGTCTATGTCGTCCTCACCTATAACGAGCGGCGCAAGGCGGCGGGCGATGCCAATCCCCGCGAGCGTGCCAACGCCGCCAATCCGCGTGCCGACAACAAATGGGGTCAGATCGTCGAGATTTCGCCGCCGGCCGTGAAGGGCGCCGGCTACGACCATGCGGCGACGACGTGCCGCTGGGGCTTCTTCATCGTCGCCGGAAATCCGAAGGATCCCAAGGCGCAGGCGAAATACCATCCCGCGACGTCCGATGACGGCTGGTTCCAGGCGCCGGACAACATCACCTTCGATCCGAAGGGTCGCGCCTGGATCACGACCGACGGGATGGACAATTTCGACAACGACATGGCCGACGGTCTCTACGGTGCCGACACGCGTGGCCCCGGTCGCGCCCTGTCGAAGCATTTCTTCCGCACGCCGACCGGCGCCGAGATGACAGGCCCGGCCTTCACGCCGGACGGCAAGACCGTCTTCGTCTCGGTGCAGCATCCGGGCGAGGGGGGCAAGGCAAGTTTCGAATCGCCGGGGACGCGCTGGCCCGATTTCAAGCCCGGCGTCCCACCGCGACCCTCGGTCGTGGCGATCACCAAGGCCGATGGCGGAGAGATCGGCAGCTGAACGCCGGTCGGCGGATCACGGCGCGTCGCAGGCGCGCCTGTAGATCTGCGCAAGGATGATTGGCGCCCGTGCGCAGCGCGCCGGCCACCGGTTCGACGAGCCGGCGGTCGGCGAGCCTGCGGCGAAAGGACGATTTGTCGAGGCGGCGTCCGAGCAGCCGCTCGCACAGCGTCTGCAGTTCGCCGAGGGTGAAGCTGTCCGGCAGGATCCCATCCGGTATGTCCTGGCGTTCCATGTCGAGGCGCGTGGCCGTCACGGCGCGCGCGATCAGGGTCGTCCACGCCTGGTGGCATCAGCCGCATGTCGACCTCGTCGCGGGGCGGATCGGGTCCGGAACGGGGATGGACGAGGCGTTCCTGCATGCGGCCTCCACCCCTGGGTGCCCCGAATGGCAGGCGATGGAAGGGTTGACCAAGGGGCTCGAGATTCCCCTGCCGGACGGGCATCTCTTCCTCGACCATGGCGGCGTGCCGCGGCGGCGCGTGCGCACGCGCTGGTGGCTCCATACATCCCGAAGCCTTCGCGATGTCGCCATCGTCGGCGAGGAGCAGCGTGATCGCGTACCCGAGATACCGCCGCCGGCGGATTTCGCACCCGCACCGGTCTCCGGATCGCCGGTCTTCGTCGGTCTTCGTCGGTCATTACTGGCTCACCGGAGCGCCGGCGCCGCAGACATCGCATGTCGCGTGCCTGGACTACTCCGTCGCGAAAGGTGGGCCATTGGTCGCTTATCGCTGGGACGGCGAAGCGACCCTCGATCCGCGTCGCTTCGTGCAGGCGGGTTGAGCGCGTCCGGCCACGCAAACGAAAACGGGCGGCACCCCAGGGCGCCGCCCGTCGCCGTTTCCTGAGCCGTCAGGCGCCGATCACGCCGCCATCGATGCGGGTGATCACCAGCGTGGCCGAACGCGGGATCGCGTTGCCGCCATCCGGCCAGTTCGAGGCGTATTTGCCGGCGGCGTAGTCCGCAGCTGGGGTCGTCGCGCCTGGATGCTGCACGTTCACGAACATCGTGCGGCCGTCCGGCGTGGTGATGACGCCGGTGATCTCCTGACCCTTTGGTCCGGTCAGGAAGCGACGGATCTCGCCGGTGCGGGGATCGGCGGCGAGCATCTGGTTGTTGCCCATCGGCTTGAGGTCGCCGCGATTCATCTCGCTCTCACCCATGTCGGTCTGGACCCAGAGGCGACCGTCCTGGTCGAACCAGATGCCGTCCGGGCAGGCGAAGATGTTGTCAGCACCCAGCGCCTTGCCATCGGCACCGCGGCTCGTCCGCACATCGCCGGCGACCACGAAGAGGTTCCAGCGGAAGGTCGCCGCGGCATGCTCGCCACGCGATTCGGTCCAGCGGACGATCTGCCCGAACTGGTTGCGCGCGCGTGGGTTGACCGGATCCGTCTGTGCCTCGGTGCGCGAGGTGTTGTTGGTAAGCGCAAAATAGACCTCGCCGGTCTTCGGATCGACCGTGCCCCACTCCGGACGGTCGAGCTTGGTGGCGCCGGCGCGATCGGCGGCGAGACGGGTGTTGACCAGGATGTCGGCGAGATCGGCGAAGCCGTTGGCCGGGGTGAGACCGTTATGGCCCGGCGCCAGGGCCAGCCACTCGCCCGTACCGTCGGCGTTGAACTTCGCCGCATAGAGCGTGCCCTCGTCGAGCAGCGCGCCGCTTGCCGTCGCCGGATCGTAGGGCTTGGCCGAGACGAATTTATAGACGTACTCGAAGCGCGCATCGTCGCCCGAATAGCAGACGATGGGCTTGCCGGGGACGGCCGGGGCAAAGACCACGCCCTCGTGGGCGAAGCGGCCGAGATGCGTGCGCTTGACGGGCACGCTGCCCGGATCGAACGGATCGATCTCGACCATCCAGCCGAAGCCGTTCGGCTCGTTGCGATAATCCTCGGCGGGGCTGGCGCCGCGGGTGGAGGCGTCGAAACGCGCGAATTCGTCGGCGCCCGACGCGGCGAGTTCCCACCCGTAGCGCGAGCGCTCGGTGGCGACGCCGTAGCGGGCATGTTCGCGGGGATGGTTTGGCTTCTGGTCCTGGCGATCGGTATTGCGGAAATAGCCGGCCCAGTTCTCCTCGGCGGTCATGTAGGTGTTCCACGGCGTGTAGCCATGCGCGCAGTTGTTGATCGTGCCGCGGGTGCGCGTGCCGTCGGGGCTGTACTTGGTGACGACATGTTTGCTGCCACGCACCGGGCCCGAAAACGTCATCGGCGTCGCCGCCGTGATGCGGCGATTGCGCGGATCCTGGACAATTTCCCAGTCGCCGTTGGCGCCGCGCCGCGCGCGGAATACCGAGACGCCATGGGCGTTGATCTCCTTGAGGACCTCGTCGGCGTCGCGCCGATCGTTCTCGATCCGCACGCTGCTCTCGCGCATCTCCTTGCCGCGCCAAGCGGCGTGCAGGAAACGCGCCTCGACATATTCGTGGTTCATGGCGATCAGGCCGTCGGTCGACGAGCCGCCGATCGGGAAGAAATGGATGCCGTCATGATGCATGCCGATCTGCATGCCCTGATCGGCGCCGCTGTTCGCGCCATCCCGGAACACCGGCATCGACCCGGAGATCGGCGTGCCCCAGGGCGCGAGGACCTGCACCTTGTAGCCGTCCGGAACGACGACGCCGTCGGCCTCGGATACCGGGATCGCCTTGAAACCAAGCAGCGGCTGCGTCTGGGCCTTGGCCGGCGCCGAAGCACCGGCACCGAAGACACCTGCGACCGCGGTGGCGAGGCCGCCGACGAGGATCCCACGGCGAGAGGCGCGCGCGTCGATCACGTCGTAGAGCGTCGGATTCGCGGACGCATTGCATGGCGGCTCGTCGCCATGGCTGTAGCCGGGGGTCTTGGTGTGGTCGGGATAGTCCGCTTCGTAGTTGCTCATGGTGGGGGCCTCCAGGGGGGTGAGGTGGAGCCCGGCGACACCGCGCCGGATTGACGCGATCGATACGCGACCGGCGTGACGCTTTGCTGACATGGAAGCGACACCCGTGTTTCGCAGAAGCCGGATACGCAGGGACCGATGATGCCCACTCTTGAGTGCCCAGCCCCGATACCGGACCCCCGCCACCCCCGGTCCGTGATCCTGTTCCATTGGGCCGCGGCGGGGCTGATCGCCTTCCTCGCGGCAAGCGGTTGGACGATGACGCGGCTGCCTCCGGGCGGCGAGGCGCAATTCGCCCTCTACCAATTCCATAAGGCCGCGGGCATCGCGGTGCTGCTTGTCTCTCTCGCTCGGCTCGCCTCGCGCCCGTTTGCGCCGCCGCTGCCGCTCGTCGCCGCGACATCGGGACCGGCCCGCCTCGCGCGGCTTGTCCATGCGACGCTGTTCGCGCTCACCCTCGTGGTGCCGCTGGCCGGTTGGGCGCTGGTCTCGGTCAGCCGGCTCGACATTCCCGTCGATCTCGTGGCCGGCCTCGTCTGGCCGCGCATCCCGGTCCTTGCGGATCTCGCGCCGGTGACGAAGGCATTTTGGGAGCCTGTCATCGCGCGCGCCCATGTCGTCCTCGCGACGGGGCTCGTGGCGATGTCGGCGCTGCACGCGGCGGCGGCGATATTTCACCATGTGCTGCGCGCCGACGCGACGCTGCGGCGGATGCTGCCCTTTGCCTTCGTGCCCTGCCTCGTGCTCGCGTCGCCGGTCTCGCGGGCGACCGACTGGACGGTCGATCGTGACCGCTCGACGCTCGGCTTCGTCGGGATGGAGACCGGCGTGCCGTTCCAGGGTCGCTTCACGCGCTGGACGGCACGAATTTTCTTCGATCCCGCGCACCCGCAGGAGGCGCGCATAGACGCCGAGGTCGACATCGCCTCGGCGACGACCGGCGAGACCCGACGCGACGCCGTCATGCGGGGCGAGGAGTGGCTCGACGCCGCGGGCTTTCCGCGCGCGCTGTTCTCGGCGACCGGCTTTCGTCCCATCGGCGAAGGCGTCTACGAGGCGGCGGGGACGCTTGCCCTGCGCGACCAGCGCCGTCCGGTGGTGCTGCGGTTCACGCTGCGCGAAACTCCCGAGGGCACCCGGGCGCGCGGCGGCGCCACCCTGATCCGAACGGCCTACGGCATCGGCCGTGGCCGTTGGTCCGGGCTTCAGTTCGTCGCCGCGGAGGTCGCCGTCGAGTTCGACCTGCTTGCGCGGCAGGTCCCGTAGCCACGCGGTGGCGTCTCAGCGTACACGCGGGGCCGAGATGGCGAGGCGCAGGCGCGACGACATTGCATCGATCATCGCCACGACCACCAGGATCATCAGGATCAGGGCGCAAACCTGCTGATACTCGATCATGCGGATCTGTTCGGACAGATGGAGCCCGATCACGCCCGCACCGACGATCCCGATGATGGTTGCCGAGCGCGTGTTCGACTCGAAGTAATAGAGGATCTGGCTGAGGAGGACCGGCAGCACTTCCGGGACGACGCCGTAGCGGATGCCGTGCGCGGCAGCTCCGCCTGCCGCGATCACGCCTTCGACCGGACCGCTTTTCGCCGCTTCGAAGGCCTCCGAGAAGAGCTTGCCGAAGGCCCCGAAATTTGACGTCGCGATCGCCAGCGCGCCGGCGAAGGGGCCGAGACCCACGACGTTGATCCAGACCAGAGCCCAGATCAGCTCGTCGACGCCACGGACGCTGTCGAGGAAGCGGCGCGACAGGAAATGGATGGCGGCCTGCGGCACGATGTTCCGCGCGGCCAGCAGGCCGAGGGGGAAGGCGAGGACCGCGGCGGCCAGCGTCCCCAGCAGCGCGATCGCGACGGTCTCCGCCAGCGCGTGGAGATAGATCAGAAACTTCGCCCAGGTCCCGGTCGATGGCGGCAGCATGTGGCCGATGAACGCCCCCAGCTTGCCGAGCCCCGCGACGAACCGCGACGCAGGCACGCCGAGCGCCCAGAACCCCGCGACGAGAATGGCCATGAGCACGACCGCGACGGCAACCGCGACGCGATGCCGCCGCACCGGGCTCTCGAACGCGCCGGGATGATCGCGGCGCAGCGCCGCGATGTCAGGACGCCGCGCGGTCACTTGGTTCGCTCCCAGCCAAGCAAGGCATGCCTGATCCGTTCTGTCCCGAGATCGATCAGCATGACGGTGACGATGATCAGGAGCAGCAGCGCGCTGACATCGGAATAGTAGAATTTGCGGATCGCCTCGATCAGATCCTGGCCGATCCCGCCGGCGCCGACGAAGCCCATGACGGCCGCGCCGCGGACATTGATCTCGAAGCGCAGCAGCGCATAGCTGGCGAAGTTCGACATGACCTGGGGCAGGACCGCATAGCGGATCGACTGGGTCCAGCTCGCGCCGCAGGACACCGCTCCGTCGACGGGTTTCATGTCGATGTTCTCGACCACCTCGGCGAACAGCTTCCCGAGCGCACCGATCGTGTGGATCGCGAGCGCGAGGATGCCGGGAAGCGGACCAAGGCCGAAGGCCTGGACGAAGACCAGCGCGAAGACGAGTTCGGGCACGGTCCGACAGAACTCGAGCACGCGCTTCGCCGTGATCCGAACGATCGGGTTGCGTACGAGGTTGGTCGCGGACAGGAAGCAGAGGACGAAACCACCCATGGCGCCCGTGAGCGTCCCGACATAGGCGATGAGGATCGTGTCCCCCATCAGCAGCAGCCAAAGGTCGAGGCCCCACAGCCATTCGGCGGGATCGGTCCAGACCGGCGCGCCGCTGTCGAGCCTCAGGATGCGTGCGATGTAATCGGGCAGGCGATGGAAATTGACGGCGAGAACGGCGATGTCGACCTCGGCGACGATCGACGCCACCGCGATCGCACAGCCGAGCGCCACCGCGAACAGGCTCGCATCCCGCCGCCGCGCCGCGACGGCGGATGCATGGCCGGCGAGCAACGGCGCGACGGCGGAGTCAGGCAGCTTGAAACGCATGCTGTGCCGCCGTCTTTCCGGTGTTCCTTGCCGCTGCCCTCAGGATCCGCGCCGGCGACGCATGTCGTCGACGAATTTCTGCAGGTCGACCACCGTCTGGTAGTCGGCATGCGTGACCGCCTTGAAGCCCCGATCCTGTCCATCCGACAGACGATCATAGGCCGCCTTCGCCTTGGTCGGCGCCTCGTCGAAGGCCTTGACGATTGCCGCCTTGAGGTCGGCGGGAAGGCTCGCCAGGAACGTCCAGGGTGAGCCCGGGATCAGATCGGAGCGAAACGCGATCTTGAAATCGGCCGCCTTGACGAGGCTCTTGTTGGCCATTCGCGAGAGGTTGGAATCCGACTCGGAGTTCCACCAGTTGAACGCAAGATCGCAGGTTCCCTGGCTGAGTGCCGTGACCGCGTTCTCATGGCTGCCGGCGTACACGACCCGGCCGAAGAACTTCTCGGGATCGATCTGCATCTTGCTCATGGCGAAGCGCGGCACGTTGTTGCCCGATGCCGAGTTCGGATCGACGAGGCAGAGGTTGCGGCCGCGGAAGTCCTCGAGCTTGCTCCCAGGATCGTTGGCGCGCGCGTACGCCACCGAATAGTACCCGATCGACCCGTCGCCGTTGATGCTCGTCGCAAAAGGCAAGATGCCGCCATTCGTGACCGTCCAGGCGCGCACATAGGAAGACGGGCCATGGTTGGCCACATGGATGTTCCCGGCGCGCTGGCCTTCGATGACGGCGGCATAGTCGGTCGCGATGCGCAACGTGGCCTTGACGCCGAGTTCGGCCGACAGATAGGCGAGGAAAGGCTGCATGCGATCGGTGACGCCCGACGCGTTCTCGGACGGCACCACCGCGAAGACGAGTTCGGGATGAGACTGTTTCCAGCTCTGCGCCTGGGCGGCGAGCGGCATGGCAAGGCAGGCAGCGAGAACGGTACGTCGAAGCATCGGATATCTCCGGTCGATGGTGGATGCGGAACAGATCAGGCGGCGACGGCAGGCCTCGGCGATGTGACGCCCTCGCCGACGCCTTCGTCGGCCTCGAGGCCGTAGAGGTCGCGCGCGGCGGAGTCGGTCAGCATCGTCGGCGTGTCGTCGAACACCACCCGGCCCGCGGACATGCCGACCAGGCGATCGCAATAGCTCCGCGCGACGTCGAGCGCGTGGAGATTGCACAGGATGGTGAGTCCATACTCACGGTTGATGCGCCGCAGCGCGTCCATCACCAGGCGGGTGTTGCGCGGGTCGAGCGAGGCGATGGGTTCGTCCGCGAGGATGATGCGAGGCTCCTGGACCAGGGCGCGCGCGATGGCGACGCGCTGCTGCTGGCCGCCCGACAGCGTCTCGGCGCGCTGCGCCGAGACCGACGCCATGTCGAATTGTTCGAGCGCGGAGAGGGCCAGGGCGCGGTCCTCGTCGGTCCAGAGGCCGACGATCGCCCGGAGCCGCGAGGCGTGGTTCAGGCGTCCGATCAGCACGTTCGTCAAGACATCGAGCCGTCCGACGAGATTGAATTGCTGGAAGATCATTGCGCTGGACCGTCGCCAGTCACGCAGCGCCTGTCCGCGCAGACGCGTCACGTCCACTCCATCGGAGAGGATTCGCCCGGCGCTGGGGTCGACGAGGCGATTGATCATCCGCAGCAGGGTCGACTTCCCGGCTCCGGATCGGCCGATCACTCCGACGAAGCTTCCAGGCGCGATATCGAGCGTCACGTCGTCGACCGCCAGCTTTGCGCCGAAACGCCGTGAAACACCTTCGAGCCGCAGCATGTTCGCCTCCGTTTTCTCCTCACCCGTTAGCGCGGATACGGGGTCGTTTCGGTGACAGCCAGGTTCCTGATCCGCGAAGACGCAGCTGCAATGTTTCTTTCACGTGGATGCCGCGCACCATTCGCGACATCGGTATGCGATGCGGGGCCGGTGGAACGCTTCGGAAAGGCGCATGGTCATGATGGACGGATCGGGCACGATGGTTCTGGTCGTCGGTCCGAGCGGTGCCGGAAAAGACACCTTGCTGGATGGCGCGCGGACTGCCCTTGCCGGGGATCCGCGTTTCGCGGTCGTGCGGCGTTGCATCACGCGGCCTGCGGGCGCCGGCGGCGAGGGGCATGAGGCGCTGCACGAGCGCGACTTCGCGGCGCGCGAGATCGAAGGTGCCTTCGCCCTGTCCTGGCGCGCGAACGGGCTCGGGTATGGGCTGCCGCGCGCGGCGATCGCTCCGATCCTCGAACGCGGCGGTTGCGCCATCGCGAACGCCTCGCGCGGGGCGGTCGACGAGGCGCGAGCGGTCTTTGGAAGTCTGCGTGTCGTGCTGGTGACCACAACGCCCGACATCCTTGCCCGTCGCCTTGCCGGCCGGGGCCGGGAGACGGCCGCGGATATCGCCGCGCGACTCGTGCGCGGCGGCGCGTTCGATACGTCTGGATGCGACGCCGTGATCCGCAACGATGGTGCTCCAGCCGTCGCGATCGCGGCCTTCGTCAGCGCGCTGAAGGGGTTCCTGGTTCCGCCATGCGCGCCGCCGCCCCCAGGGGAATGCGGCGCAGGACG
>CAYSUY010000100.1:0-2031 GCA_964434345.1 uncultured Acetobacteraceae bacterium | reverse complement strand
CACAGCGATCCGACACGTTGGGGCGCGGCGCAGGCGTGTTCGGCATGCGGGGCGAGGAAGTTCACGATCTCGGGCCCGGTCTCCTGGGAAAGCCGCCGCGTCAGCGTGAGATGAAAGCGAAACTCCTCCAGGACATACGGATAGCCCCAGCGAACGAGCATCGTGTCCTGTCGCGCGGTCAATCCGGCGGCGCGGCGCCGTGCGAGTTCCGCCGCGTCGGCGGGCGCGCGGAACTCGTCCAGGGCGGTCACGCAGCGCCGCGCCAGATCGCCGAGCTCGGCGAGGCGCGACCCGGGCACCAGCGCGAGGAAACCGTCGAGCGCGGCAAGACGCAGCTTCACGCCGTCGATGGGCCCGAGCATCGCGCAGAGGGCTTCGAGCGCCGCTTCGAGCGCGGCCTAGTCGCAGCCCTCGCGCAATCTGAACGGCGGCTTCAAGGTCGCATGAAAGCCGTAGAGCCGGGCCTCCTCGGTCGCCCGCTCCCAGGAGAGCGGAAGCCCGGCTGCAAGCGCTGTCGTGCGTTGTCCCGTCTCCGCATCGCGTCCGAGCCAGCGTGCGCCGAAACGTGCGAGCTCGGTGGCCGGCTCGGGCGCCCAGTAGACGGCGTAACGCGCCGCAGTCATGCGACCCGCGCGCCCTCGCGCCAGACCGCACGGATGACGGGAATGTCGTCACGATCCGACACGCGCAGGATATCCGCACGGGCGCCGATTTCGATCCGTCCACGGTCTTCGAGGCCGAGCAGCGTCGCCGGTGTCGTCGTGGTCGTGGCGACCGCGGCGGGCAGGGACATGCCGCCATCGCGATGCAGTCGGAGCACGCCATGGATCAGGCTCGACGGCACATAGTCGGAGGAAAGGACGTCGATACGATCGGCGCGGGCAAGGTCGAGCGCCGACACGTTGCCGGAATGCGATCCACCGCGGACGACATTCGGCGCGCCCAGAAGGATCGCGATGCCGCGGGCATGGGCCGCCTCGGCCGCCTCGGGCGTGGTGGGAAATTCCGTGAACGCCGCGCCACACGCGGCGGCCTCCGCGACATGGTCGGCACAGGCGTCGTCATGGCTTCCGATCACGACGGCGCGCCCCCGCGCGATCTCGACGACGCGCGCGCGGTTGGGCGCCGCGTTGCGCCGCTGCCCCTCGCGGTGGCGCTCGAGCAGCGCATCCATCTCGGCGTCCGACACGCCGTTCTTGCCCTGGTAGTAGCGGCGATATTGGGCGACATCCGCGAATTGCCGCTGGCCGGGCGTATGGTCCATGAGCGTGACGACCTTCACCCGCGGATGATCGGCGAGGTGGGAAAAGGCGTCGAGCAGATTTCCATGGCTGCGCTCGGCGCGCAGATGGACGAAATGCTCGCTCCGCAGCGCGCCAGCGGTGGCCGTCTCATCCAGTGCCCGAACGAGGTCGCGCAGGGCAACCGCCCGGGCCGGGTTCCCCCAGAGATCGCCGATCGTCAGCGCGTCGCAGACCGTGGTGATGCCGGCGGCCGCGATCTGGGAATCGTGCGCCATGACGGCGCCGGCCAATGGCCAGGCGACGCCGGGGCGCGGCGAGACATGTTTCTCGAGATTGTCCGTATGGAGTTCGATCATCCCGGGCAGGACGAGATCGTTGCCACAGTCGACGGCGCCGTAGGGGACGCCCCGTCCCGCGCAGAGTTCAGCGATGCGTCCGCCACGGATGACGAGCGCGCCTGTCACGACCTCCGTCGGGAGGACGATGCGCGCATTGGCGAGGATCGTCTCGTAACTCATGCCGCCCTCAGCACTGCCGTGCAGTCTATTTCCGAGGTTGCGACGGCCTCGCGCGCTTCGGGGTCATGGAAGATCCCGAGGATCGCCGCGCCGCGCAGCCTGGCTTCACGCACGAGGCCGACGACGATCCTGCGGTTCTCGGCATCGAGCGACGCCGTCGGTTCGTCGAGCAGGAGGACCGGGTAGGGGACGACGAAGACGCGGGCGATGTTGATGCGTTGCTGCTCGCCGCCCGAAAAGGTGGTGGGCGAGAGCGGCCAGAGCCGCTC
>CAYSUY010000099.1:0-14923 GCA_964434345.1 uncultured Acetobacteraceae bacterium | reverse complement strand
GCGGCACGGGGATCGGCACGTTCACGCCGACCATCCCGGCCTTCGCCTCCGCCGAAAACGCGCGCGCGGCGTCGCCGTCGCGGGTGAAGATGGCGGCGCCGTTGCCGTATTCGTGGTCGTTCACGAGCTTCACCGCGCTGTCGTAGTCGGGGACGCGCACGACCGACAGGACGGGGCCGAAGATCTCCTCCTTGTAGATCCGCATGTCGGGTGTCACGTCGTCGAACAGGCAGCCGCCCATGTAGTACCCGTTCTCGTAGCCCTGGAGCTTCAGGCCGCGGCCATCGACGACGAGCTTCGCGCCCTCTGAGACGCCGATATCGACATAGGATTTCACCTTGGCGAGATGCTCCTTCGTCACCAGCGGACCCATCTCGCTCTGCGGATCCAGGCCGGGGCCGACCTTGAGCGCGCCGACGCGCGGCGCGAGCTTGGCGACCAGCCGGTCCGCGACGTTGCCGACCGCGACCGCCACGGAGATCGCCATGCAGCGCTCGCCCGCCGCGCCGTAGCCCGCCCCCATCAGCGCGTCGACGGTCTGGTCGAGATCGGCGTCCGGCATCACGACCATGTGGTTCTTGGCGCCGCACAGGGCCTGGACGCGCTTCGCATGCGCGCAGCCGGTCGTGTAGATGTACTCGCCGACCGCCGTCGAACCGACGAAGCTGATCGCCGCGATGCCGGGATGGGCAAGCAGCGCATCGACGGCGACCTTGTCGCCGTTGATCACGTTGAGCACACCGGCCGGGACGCCGGCCTCGAGCAGAAGCTCGGCCACGCGCATCGACGAGGTCGGGTCCTTCTCCGATGGCTTCCACAGGAAGGCGTTGCCGCAGGCGAGCGCCATCGGCGCCATCCACATGCCGACCATGACCGGGAAGTTGAACGGTGTGATGCCGGCGACGACGCCGAGCGGATGGCGCGCCGACCAGGTGTCGATGCCGCGTCCCACGTCCGGCGTCATGTCGCCGCGCAGCAGATAGGGAATGCCGCAGGCGAACTCGACCACCTCCATGCCGCGGATCACCTCGCCCTTGGCGTCCTCGTGGGTCTTGCCGTGCTCGAGGGTGATCAGCCGCGCGATGTCGTCGCGGTGCTTCTCGAGAAGCTCCTTGAACTTGAACATCGTGCGCGCGCGCATCAGCGGCGGCGTCGCCGCCCAGCCGAGCTGCGCCGCCGCGGCCACGCGCACCGCCGCGTCGACCTCGGCGGCCGAGGCCAGCGCGACCGTCGCGCTCTGCTCGCCAGTGGCCGGATTGAAGACGGGACTGCCGCGCCCGGAAGCGCCCGCGACATGCTTGCCGCCGATGAAATGACCGATCGCGTTCATGGAACTCCTCCGCAGGGACTGGCGCCGCAGCATAGGCGCGGACGGCGCGCTGGCAAGCGGATGCATCCGGCCGTCCCGGCGAGGCATACTCGGCCGATGCGCAGCCCCTCCACCGCCGAGATCGAGAGCTTCGCCCGCGACGGCGTCGTCCACCTGCCGGGCCTGCTCGCCCCCGCCATGACGGCGCGACTATGCGAGGCGGTCGATCGCGCGATGGCGCGGCCTGGCCCGATGGCGCTCGACTTCAACGATCGCGGCACGCCCGGGCGCTTCTTCGGCGACATGTTCATGTGGCGGCGCGACCCGGATTTCGGAGCCGCCTTCTTCGAAACCGAGGCAGCCCGCATGGCCGGCCTGCTGATGGGCGCCGCCCATGTGCACCTGTTTTACGACCAGATCTTCGCGAAGGAGCCCGGCACGCCCCAGCGCACGCCCTGGCACCAGGATTCGCCCTACTGGCCCGTGACCGGGGAGATGCTGGCCACGGCCTATCTCGCCCTCGACCCGATCGATCCGGCGAACGGCGCGGTGGAGTACGTCGCGGGATCGCATCGCTGGGGCGGCGATTTCGCACCGGCACCGTTCCGCGAGGGCGGACGCGACGCGCGACGCTACGTCAAATCGCCGCTGCCGCCCCTGCCCGACATCGAGGCGCAACGCGCGACGCTCGACCTGCGCCGCTACGTCCTGGAGCCAGGCGACGCCGTCGTCTTCCATGGGCGGCTCATCCACGGCGCGGGCGGTAATCCAAGCGACCGGCGCCGCCGCAGCGTCGCCCTGCGGTTCGCCGGCGATGACGTACGCTGGCGCCCGCATTCCGGCACCTTCCGGCCACTGGCGCAGGCCGGCCTCGCGGCCGGCGCACCGCTCTCCGGGCCTCTTTTCCCGATCCTCTGGCGGGCCGAGGACGACGCTCAGGCCTCGTAGCCGAAGGGATCGTCGACGCTGTGCGCCGGCTCGGTGAACCAGCGCGGGCCCTCGGGGGTCATGTAGACATGGTCCTCGAGCCGCACGCCGAACTCGCCATAGAGGCAGATCATGGGCTCGTTGGAGAAGGTCATGCCCGGTGCCAGGAGCGTCGTGTCGCCCTTCACGAGGTAAGGCACCTCGTGAACCTCGAGCCCGATGCCATGACCGGTGCGGTGCGGTAGACCGGGAACCGCATAGCCGGGACCGAAGCCGGCGGCCTCGATGACGCGGCGCGCCGCGGCATCGACTTCCTCGCAGCGCACGCCGATCTGCGCGGCGGCGAAGGCTGCCGCCTGCGCCGCCTTCTCCAGGTTCCAGATCTGGCGCTGGCGCGCGTTCGGCGTGCCGAAGACGTAGGAGCGCGTGATGTCGGAGACGTAGCCGTCGACCGGCGCCCCGACATCGATCAGCACCATGTCGCCGTCGCGCAGCGTCTGCGGATAGGGCACGCCGTGCGGATAGGCGGTCGCCTCGCCGAACAGCACGATGTTGAAGGCGGGCGGTCCCTCGGCGCCGAGCCGGCGATGCGCCTCGACGAGGAAGGCCTGGACCTCGGTCGTCGTGATGCCCGCGCGCAGGATACGCGCGGCGGCCCGCTGCGCCTCCAGCGTGATGCGCTTGGCGGTCTGCATGAGCGCCAGTTCGGTGGCCGATTTGCGCGATCGGCAAGCGCCCGTGATCCGTGCACCGTTGACGTAGTCGTAGGAATTGGCGGCACGCCGCAAGCCGTCGAAGGCGGAGAACTGCGTCGCCTCATCGAGCGCGACGGTCCCGCGCTCGACGCCACAGCCGCGCAGGATCTCCGTGACCAGCGCGGTCGGATCCTCGTGCTCCTCCCAGACCGCAATGCGCCCGGGCATGGAGATCATGGTCCGCAGCTTCTCCTCCTCGAAGGCCGGGCAGAGATAGACGAGGTCGCCGCGCGCGGGGAGGACGGCGCCATGCAGCCGCTCCGAACGGCGCAGGCGCAGGCCCGTGAAATAGGTCAGGCTGGCGGAGACATCGAGCCAGAGCGCATCGATCCCGGCCGCGCGCATCTCCGCCTGCGCCCGGGCGATCCGCTCCGTCCGCTCGGCGTCGTCGATCGCGGGGGCATCCCCGCGCATCGGCCTGAGGGCCGCGAGTTCGGCTTCCGCGGTGGAGCCGCCCACACCGATGGTCATGGCGTCACATCCGCAGGATCTTGCCGGGATTCATGATCCCGTCGGGATCGATCGCCTTCTTCACCGCGCGCATGATCGACAGGACGTCGCCGCCATGCTCCGCGTTCAGGAAGTCGATCTTGCCATAGCCGACGCCGTGCTCGCCGGTGCAGGTCCCGTCCATCGACAGGGCGCGCGCGACCAGCCGGTCGTTCAGGCGGTTGGCCTCGTCGACCTCGCGCGGCTCCTTGGGGTCGAGGATGATCGTGAGGTGGAAATTGCCATCGCCGACATGGCCGACGATCGGGGCCTGGAGGAACGAAGACTGCACGTCGGCCTGCGTCTCGACGATGCAGTCGGCGAGCCGCGAGATCGGCACGCAGACATCGGTCGCCCAGAGCTGCGCGCCGGGCCGCAGCGCCTTGCCGGCATAGGCCGCGTCATGGCGCGCCTGCCAGAGCCGCTTGCGTTCCTCGGGCGAGGTCGTCCATTTGAAGTCGGCGCCGCCATGCTCGGCCGCGATCGCCTGGACCATCTCCGCCTGCTCGGCGACGGAGGCGTCGGTGCCGTGGAATTCGAGCCAAAGCGTCGGCGCCTCGGCCACGCCCAGCTTGGCGTAGAGGTTGAACGCCTTCATCTGCAGCTCGTCGGCGAGTTCCATGCGCGCGACCGGGATGCCCGACTGGATGGTCTGGATCACCGTGTCGACCGCGGCCTTCACGCTCGGAAAGGAGCAGGTCGCCGAACTGATCGCGGCCGGAATGCCGTAGAGGCGCAGCGTGACCTCGGTGATCACGCCGAGCGTGCCCTCGGAGCCGACGAAGAGCCGCGTCAGGTCGTAGCCGGCCGCGGATTTGCGCGAGCGCCGCGCGGTCTTCACGATCCGGCCATCGGGCAGCACGACCGTGAGGGACAGCACGTTCTCGCGCATCGTGCCGTAGCGCACCGCATTGGTCCCCGCGGCGCGGGTCGCCGCCATGCCGCCCAGCGAGGCATCGGCGCCCGGATCGATCGGGAAGAACAGGCCGGTGTCGCGCAGATGCTCGTTCAGCGCCTTGCGCGTCACCCCGGCCTCGACCGTGCAGTCGAGATCCTCGACCGAGACGCGCACGACCCGGTTCATCTGCGAGACGTCGATGCACACGCCGCCGCGCAGCGCCGCCACATGCCCCTCGAGCGACGTACCGGTGCCGAACGGCACGACCGGGACCTTGTGCGCGGCACAGATCCGGACCGCCGTCGCGACCTCCTCGGTCGAGCGCGCGAAGACCACCGCGTCGGGCGGCGCGGGCTGGTGCCAGGATTCGTCCTTGCCATGCTGCTCGCGCACGGCGAGCGAGGTCGTGCAGCGGTCGCCGAACGCGGCCTTGAGGTCGGCGATCGCCGCGTCGCGCGGGCCTGCGTCGACGGGCTGGAGGGCGGGCAGAGCCATCGGAAAGTCTCCGTGCGCGAGATGTGTCTGAAGGCGAAACTAGAAAGGCGCGGGAGCGCTGGCAATCGCCGCGCGCGGCCCGGTCACTCGAAGGCCTCGAGCGGTTCCGGCGCCTCGCCATCCGGCGCATCGGGCCGCCGGTAGGAGCGGATGAACGCGATGACGTCCTCGCGATCCTCCGGCGACAGAAACAGCGTCGGCATGGTCGGCTGCGGCTCGCCCACCGTGCGCACGACATGGCGCGTGGTCGCGAAGCGGCGCAGATAGTCCTGGCTGCGCCCGGCGAGGTTGGCGATCTCCATGAAGCTCGGTGCCGCCGCTTCCTGGCCCGATGGGCGATCGGGCCGGACCTGATGGCAGCGCGCGCAGGCGTTCAGGGCGACCATCGCGCCGCGCTCGGCGGCGGTCGCGAAGGGATCGGGCGCAGCCACGCTCCGCGGTGCGGGCGGCGGCGGCGCGGCGCAACCGGCGATCAGGATCAGCGCGGCGAGCGGCGAGAGGCGGACCGGGATTCGCATGATCCGCAACACTAACCCGAACCCGAACCGGCCGTCTCCCGCGCACGCACCCGCTCGCGCCAGATCACGTAGAGCCCGCTCGCGATGAGGATCGCGGCGCCGATCCAGACCGGCGGATCCGGAAATTCGCGCCAGATCAGCCATCCGAACAGCGTCGCCCAGAGCAGCTCCGAATACTGGAACGGCGCGACCAGCCCGACCGGCGCCAGGCGAAAACCGCGGAAGGTGCACCATTGCCCGACCAGGATCGCGCAAGCCATCAGCGCGATCAGCCCGAGTTCGAATAGCCCCACCGGCCGCCACAACAGCGGCGCCGCCACGCCCATCACCAGCGCCACGGCGAGGTTCTGGAACAGGATCATCGTGATCTCGGGGTCGCTGCGCGACAGACGGCGGGCATAGACCATGCTCGCGGCCCATGTGGCGGCGGCGAACAGGCACAGAAGCGCCGCTGGCTGCACGCCATCGGGCCCCGGCCTGACGATGACCAGGGCGCCCGCGAACCCCACGACGATGGCCGACCAGCGATGGATGCCGACACGCTCGCCCAGCATCGGAACGGAAAGCGCCGTCATGATCAGCGGCGCGACGAAACCAAGCGCGATCGCGGTCGCGAGTTCGAGATGGCGCAACGCCTCGAAGAAGCAGACCATCGACACCAGCGAGCACAGCACCCGGATCGCATGGTCGCGGGGCCGGCTGGTCCGCAGCGCGGCGAGACCACCCGCGCGGCGGATCCAGGGCAGCATCAGCAGAATGACCACCACGCTGCGGATGGCGAGCATCTGCGCCGTCGACATCGTCTCCAGCCCCGCCTTCGACAGCGCATCTGTAACGCCGAAACAGGCGAATCCCAGGACGACGAAGACGATGCCGCGCAGCGGCCGGTCGCCGGCGACGAGGAGCGTCATGGCCGCCGCCCGTGGCCCGCGCGCAGCGTCCGGCGGTGCTCGAGCATGACCACGAACAGGCCGCTGGCGACGATCAGGGCCGCACCGGCGAAGACATGCGACCCCGCCCATTCCCGCCACAGGAGCCAGCCGCCCAGGATCGCCAGCGGCAGTTCGAGGTACTGGAAGGGCGACACGACCGCGATCGGCGCGAGCCGGACCGCGCGCAGCAGCAGCCATTGCGATGCCAGAAGCAGCACTGCCAGCACAAAGCAGACACCGACATGATCCAGGCTGACCGGGGCCCAGACGAAGGCCGCAGCCGTTCCGAGCCCGACCAGCAATCCCGAATTGACGAAGAGCAGGATGGCGGCATCGGATTCCGTCCGTGTCAGGATCCGGGACAGGATCTGCGCCAGCGCCCATCCCATGGCCGCCACGAGACCAAGCAGGGCAAGCGGGTCGAAGCGCGCCGACCATGGATCCACCACGATCACCGCGCCGACGAAGCCGGCGACGACGGCCATCCAGCGCGCGGCGCCCACCCTCTCGCCGAGGATCGGTCGCGACAGTGCGGTCACGAAGATCGGCGAGGAAAAACCGAGCGCGACGACCATCGCGATCGGCAGGTGCTGCAGGGCGGCGAAGAACGACAGCATCGCGACGAACTGGCAGGCGATGCGCACGAGATGGATCGGAACATGCCGCGTCCGGAACAGCGCGAAGCCGCCAGCGCCGCGAAAGAACGGGAGCAGCATCAGCACGACGAAACCCGCGCGCAGCGCCAGCATCTGCGCGACAGGCATCGCGCCGACCACCAGTTTCGACAAGACGTCGATACCCGCGATCGCGCAGGCCGCCGCCACCATGTGCAGGATTCCCGCGAGCGGCCGGTCCTTGGCACCGGCGGCTGGCGAGGCGTTCAGCGACATCGGACGGCGCCACTCCCCAGAAGGATGGCTGCAACCTGCCCGATCGGCCCCGGTCCGGCCAGCGCCTTCCCTGCAGGTCCGTCGCGCGGTGCCGTCAGGCCGCTGCTGCTGCGGCGGCGGCTGCAGCGGCGACCGCAGCGCGCCGGAGCGCCGTGTCGCCCGCTGCCGCGAGCGCGACGGCCGCGGAGGCGCGCAGCGCGGCTTCGGTCCGGTTCCTGGCGCCGGTCTTCCTGAAGATCGTGCGAAGGTGGATCTTCACGCGGTTCTCGTCGATCCCCAGGGCGTCGCCGATGGTCCGGTTGCTCTCGCCGCGCTGGATGCGCGCGAGGATGATCGTCTCGCGCTCCGTCAGCGGCTCGATGGATCGGGCCGGGATCGGCGGCAGCGCCACGCTTGCCGCAACCCCGTTGGCAGGGACCGGCGGTACGGCGGCCATCAGCGCCGCGGTGGACATGCAACTCGAACCCGCCGCGACGATCCGCACCACGCGCAGAAGCGCCTGGACCGGCGCCCCCCAGGCTATGGTCGCTGCGGCGCCGGCGCGGGCGAGCGCAAGTTCGGCGGCGGCCTCGACACGCGACAGCAGGACGACGACGGGGACCGCACGATGCGCCGCGCGCAGGGCGCGGACGGCCCCCGCCGGCTCGAAGCCGGTCAGATCGCCGTCGAGCAACGCGATGCAGGGCCCGCCGGTGCCAAGATCGGTGCCGAGATCGGCGCCGAGCTCCGCGAGCCCGGTGACCACCCGCCCCTCGACGGGTTGGCCGGCCGCCGCTTCGATGCGGCGGAGCAAGGCGGTGGCGACGGCGGCGTGGGAAGCGGCGATCGCTAGGCGAATCGATGGCGGCATGGCGGACCTCGGGCGGCGGGGCGAGGACCCGATCCAACCCGCCGCGCCCCACATCCCGCTTGAGCGCGATCACCCCTGCGACGATGCGCGCAAGAGGACTTGCCTCCCGTGTCGCGGCCCCGCAAAGTCAAGTCCATCGAACCGAAAGGGCAGAATTCATGAGCAGCAAGATCGCCATCGTGACCGGAGCGGGCAGCGGCATCGGCAAGCATGCGGCGCTGGCCCTGATGCGCGCCGGATGGACGGTGGCGCTGGCGGGACGCCGGCGCGATGCCCTGGAAGCGACAGCGGCGGACGGTGCGGCCATCGGCGGCGCCTCGCTCGTCGTGCCCACCGACGTGGCGGACCAGGCCTCGGTCAAGGCGCTCTTCGCCGCCGTCGGCGCCGCCCATGGGCGCGTCGATTTCCTCTTCAACAACGCCGGCGTGAACGCGCCCGGCATTCCGTTCGAGGATCTGAGCCTCGAACAGTGGAAATATGTCGTCGACATCAACCTGACCGGATTGTTCCTCTGCGCGCAGGAAGCGTTCCGGATGATGAAGGCGCAATCGCCGCGCGGCGGCCGCATCGTCAACAACGGGTCGATCTCCGCCCATGTGCCGCGTCCCAACTCGGCACCCTACGCGGCGACCAAGCACGCGGTGACCGGCCTGACACGCAGCCTCTCGCTCGATGGTCGCAAATACGACATCGCCTGCGGCCAGATCGACATCGGGAATGCGGCGACCGACATGACCGCCCGCATGACCAAGGGCGTCCCGCAGGCGAATGGCGAGATGGCCGTCGAACCGGTCATGGACGTCTCCGCGGTCTCCGATTCGATCGTCCACATGGCCGGATTGCCGCTCAGCGCGAATGTCCAGTTCATCACGGTGATGGCGACGAAGATGCCGTTCATCGGGCGCGGCTGAGCGCCCCTGCCCGCAGAAGACGGCGGCGCGTCCGGCATGGTCGAGCGCTCCGAGCGGTTCGAGATCGCTTCGCGGCGGGACGGCCGCTGGGCGATCGAAGCCGTTCGGATCCGGATGGACGAGGCCGTGGCGCTGGCCCGGGAACTCCTGGCACGCGGCGCCTACGAGGCCGTGCGGGTGGTGCGGGCCCGCGACATCGCCGACCGCACGGTCTTCGAGTCGGTGGTCTTCGAGGCCGAGCGGGACGGCGACGGCGAACCCCCCATCCGGCTCGCCGCCGCCGACGAGCAGGATTGCTGGTGCGCCGATCTCGCCGATTTCTACGGCGCCCGCAGCCGCCGCGCGATAGGTCTGATCCTCCGCGACTTCCTGGACAGGACAGCGATCACCCCGACCGAACTGCTCCACCACCCACGGCATGCGCGACGACTGGACGACACGGGCATGCTGCTGTCCGCTGCGGTGCTGCGTGTCGCGCGGCTGGGTGCGCAATCCGGCACGCGCAGCCTGGCCGACAGCCGACGCTTCCTCGAGGCGACGATCGATGAAGCCCGGCGCCGCGCCGAGGCCTCACGCGCCGATCGTACCCATCCCCAGCCGGATTCCCGGACGCTGGAACCGTTCCTCGAGACGATCGCGACGCGCGGCGGGGCGCCACTCGACCGTCATCATGCCGCCTGCCACGGAATCGCGCGCAGCCTCGAAATGGCGGGAAGCCTGCTCGCCCGGACGGAAACGGTGCTGACCTGGGGGCAGGCGGCGCGGACGGCACCGGCAATCCAGGTGGTGGATGCCCTGCTGGCCGATTGCGTCGCCTCGCCCACCGTGCTGCGCGAGATGTTCGGCCAACCGGCCGACCTGTCCACTGCGCTCGCCATGGCGATTGCCTTCGCCCGCAACCGCCCCGCCGATCCGCCGCGACGCCCGGCCTCCTGGTATCCGGCCCTGGTCGCGTTCATGCAGGCGCATCCGGCGGCCGAGACGCGGGCCATCCTTCTCGACCGTGTCAGACGCATGCTGGCGGGAGACCGGGCGCTCACCCATGGCGACGCCAGTTCCGAGGCCAATGCCCTTATCGACCTGTCGACGCGGCTCGCAGATACCCGGACCGGCGCGTTCATCGGCGGCACGCCGATGGTCGAGGCCATGCAGCGGCGGTGGAAGCGGCTCGACAAGCCCGGCGGGTTCGGAAACCTGATGATCCCCCAGGGCAAGCCCGAGGACAGGTTCCGCCAGATCCTGGGACAGGAAGGCCAGATCTTTGGCGAGATGCGTCAACGTGCCGTCGCCACCCTTCTGCTCGACGCATTGCGTGACATTCCCGTCGATGAGCGAGAAAAACTTAACGATCTCGAGCCGAGGATCGAGGTAATCGGACTACTCGGGCCGGCAACGCGAAGCGTGCGTCGGGAAATGCGGAGTAACGAGTGACTGACCGCCAAAATTACAGTATAAATTTTTGGCAAATCTCTGTGCCGTGCCTGTGTGAAGAGCAATCATGAGTGATTCGGGACAAGGGTCTGGCAGACGCGGCCCCTACCAGCAGAAATCAGTCGCCGAGATCCAGCAGATCATCGAGCAGCACCGGCTGTTCGTGGCCCGCAAGGGTGGGGCGCGCGCGGATCTCACGATGCAGAGCCTCGCCGGCGCCAAGCTGCCGGGCGTGAACCTGTCCGGCGCGAAGCTGACAGCCGCCAATTTCGAGGGTGCCGATTTGCGTGGTGCCATTTTCGACGGCGCCGACCTTTTCACCGCCAACATGACCGCCGCCGACCTCACCGGGGCCAGTTTCATGGACGCGGACATGCGTGGGATCTGCATGCGCGGCGCCCGGATGCGGCGGGTCAAGCTGTCACGCGCCGACATGCGGGCCGGGACCCTGTTGTCGGCATCCAGCGTCGGTGCCGGTCTCGCGGTGCGCGGCAGCGGGTCGGGCGCATCGGACCTCACCAACGTGGACCTCAAGGACGCCGACCTGAGCAAGGCCGCCCTCAGCAACGCGAAGCTCGCCGGCACGGATCTCAGCAATGTCGATCTGACCGGAGCCGAACTGTCCCGCGCCCAGATGGCGGGCAGCAAGCTCACCAGCGCCCGGCTGGACCGCTGCAACCTGACCAGGACCGACCTGTCCGGGGCCGACCTGTCGGGCGCCGCGCTGGTTGGCGCGACGCTGGTCGACGCCGAACTCGCCAACGCGGACATGAGCAATGCCGACCTGCGCAGCGCGAAGGTCCAGGGCGCCAATCTCCATGGCGCCGACCTGACCGGTGCCGTCACCACGGGCGTCGACTTCACCTTCGCGACGATGAGCAAGACTCGGATGCAGCTGTCGGTGAAGAGCCTGGCACCGAAGATCCAGGGCATCATCGAACAGCATCTGCTATGGGCCGACAGCCGCGGTCGCCGGGGCGTGCAGGCCAATCTCGCCGGCCAGGATCTTCAGAACATCGATTTCAGCGGCGCCGATTTCAGCGGCGCCAATTTCATGCGCTGCAACCTGAGCGGGGCGAATTTCACCAAATGCGCCCTCGTCATGACGCGGTTCGAAGGCGCGAATCTCTTCCGTACGGAGTTCACCGGCGCGAATCTCGACGGCGCGATGCTGAACCGCGCCGATCTGACCGAGACGAACCTGCGCGACGCCCGTCTCCAACCGGTCGACATCAAGAGCAAGGACGGGCAGTCGACGGGACGCTCCTGGCCCGCCAACCTGTCCGACGCGAAGCTGGTGCGCGCGCGGATGAACGGCACGATCCTCCGAGGCGCGAATCTGTCGGGCGCCGACCTCACCGATGCCGACCTCACCGGCGCCATCCTGCGTGGCGCGAATCTCGAGACTGCGCGGCTGGATGGTGCCGAGTTCTTCGACACCGACCTCACGGATGTCAGGCTGCCGCCGGATTTCCGGCGCTGAGACCGCGGATCACGGCGCGAGCGCCACGTAGCGTATCGCGACGACCTCGATCGTCTCGGGGCCATGCGGGGTCTGCAACCGGACCTCGTCACCGAGCTCCGCCTTGAGCAACGCGCGCGCGATCGGCGAGATCCAGCTGACCCGGCCGCGATCGAGATCCACCTCGTCGGCCCCGACGATGCTGACCGTGCGCTCCCGTCCCCTGGCATCCGCATAGGTCACGGTGGCCCCGAAGAAAACCTGCTCCGTGCGCGTCTGCTTGAGCGGATCCACGACCTCGGCGTTCTCCAGGCGCTTGGTCAGGAACCGGACACGCCGGTCGATCTCGCGCAGGCGCCGCTTGCCGTAGAGGTAGTCGCCATTCTCCGAGCGATCGCCATTTGCCGCGGCCCAGGACACCGTCCGGACGACGTCGGGTCGCTCGACACGCAGGAGGCGCTCGTGCTCGGC
Source organism: uncultured Acetobacteraceae bacterium (assembly GCA_964434345.1). GTDB lineage: Bacteria > Pseudomonadota > Alphaproteobacteria > CACIAM-22H2 > CACIAM-22H2 > CAIOSQ01. Next base: position 2,585 of record CAYSUY010000099.1, on the reverse strand, counting down.
ACGCAGCTTCTCGAACCCCGCGGGCGTGACGTAGTTCCGGGCGCCGACGGGAAGGGCCTGGACACCCGGCGGCAGATCGTCGTCCTCGCCTTCGGTATCCTCGCGTGTGAATGCCTTACTCATGGCGGCGATGATAGCGCGACCCGCCCATGGGCCGAAAACGCAAACCGGCGATCGCGCTCGCAATGCGGGCACCGCGGTCCTAGGATCCCGATGAGGACATGCCCACGACCGGACCAGATTCGCCGCAACGTCAGTTGCTGCGCAACCGCGCCTTCGTGAGGCTATGGATCGCGGGAATCTGCTCCAACTCGATGCGCTGGCTCGAGATCCTCGCCAGCAGCCTCTACGTCTTCGCTGCGACCGGATCCGCGCTCGCGGTGGCGATCGTGACAATGATGCGCGCGGTGCCGATGCTCGCGGCGGGCGCGCTCGCCGGTGTCGTCGCCGAAGGAATGAACCGCAAGCACCTGCTGCATTTCGGACAGGCGCTGAACGCCGCGACCTCCGCGATCATCGTGGTCGCGGCCATGCTGGGCACGCTCGAGATATGGCTTCTCGCGGTCGGCAGCCTCGCGAACGGGCTGGTCTGGGCGACGGAAATGGCCGTCCGCCGCCGGATGGCGGGCGAAGCCGCCGGCGAGGGCCTCGTGGCGCCCGCGATCGCCATCGACTCGATGTCGAACAGCATCACTCGCATGATGGGGCCGATCCTCGGCGGACTCTCCTATGAGCTGGTCGGCATCGCCGGTGCCTACGCGATCAGCATGACCGGCTACACGCTCGGCCTCCTGTCCTGCCTGCGCCTCGAGCACAGCCAGGCGGTCCAGCCGATCCGGTTGCGCGCGGTTCCCGGCGCCATATCGGAAGCCGCGAGGATCTGCCGCGGGCATCCGGTGCTGCGGCGGATCATCGTGCTCACAATCGTGATGAACGTCTTCGGGTTTTCCTACACGACCGTCTTTCCGGCCTGGGGGCAGCAGGTCTTCGGCGCCTCGCCTGCGATGATCGGATTGCTGGCCGGCGCGGAGCCGTTGGGTGCGCTGTTCGGCGCCTGGATGATCGCCACCCGCAAACTGCCTTTCGCAGCCGCGACGGTCTTCCTCGGCGGCACGACGATGTTCATGTGCCTGCTCGCCGTCGCCGCGAATCTTCAGGTCTTCGCGATCGCCTGGGTCCTGCTGGCGATCGGCGGGCTGGGCACGGCGGCTTTCGGCAGCATGCAGACGGCGCTCGTGATACTGAACGTGGCGCCCGAGGCGCGCTCGCGGGTGCTCGGACTGGTGACGACGTCGATCGGGCTCGGGCCGCTCGGGGTGCTCGTGATCGGCGCGCTCAGCGACGCGGTCGGGCCGCCGGCCGCACTCACGGTCATGGGCGGCATCGGTGCGGTTCTGGCGGTCGCGATGCGCGGTACGCCAGGGCGCTGACGGGGCCGGAACGGTACGAGGAGGCAGGGATGCGCGCGTTGGGCTGGCTGTTGATCCTGGTGGGCGGTGCCTTCCTCGCCGCCGACATCGTCGCCTGGACAGGCGCGGGCGCCATCGCGCCGACGCCGCTCGGCCGGGTGTGGTTCGATTTCGACCGGTTTTCGCTCAACCTCGCCCAGGCGATCGTCGAACGCTACGTCGCCGCCGCAGTGTGGCAGTCGGCGATCGGACCGGCGCTGCTCCAGCCGGGCTGGCTCGTCTTTCCCGCGCTCGGGATCTGCTGCCTCGCGATGTCGCGCCTGTTCGGGCTGCTGCGCCGCCGCGATTGAGGCGCGCCGGCGCCGGGCGGCCGCGCCGGCGAGGTCAGTTCTCGCGCGCCTTGAGGGCGGCGAAGAACGCGCTCTGCGGGATGTCCACCTTGCCGAACTGGCGCATGCGCTTCTTGCCCTCCTTCTGCTTCTCGAGGAGCTTGCGCTTGCGGCTGATGTCGCCGCCATAGCATTTCGCGGTGACATCCTTGCGCAGGGCGGACACCGTCTCGCGGGCGATGATCCGGCCGCCGATCGCGGCCTGGATCGCGATCTTGAACAATTGCTGCGGAATGAGTTCCTTCAGCTTGACGCACAGGACGCGGCCGCGGCTTTCGGCCTCCGCCCGATGCACCATGATCGAAAGCGCATCGACCGGTTCGGCGTTGACGAGGATCGCGAGCTTGACGACATCGCCCTCCTCGTAACTGTCGACGGCGTAGTCGAAGCTGGCATAGCCGCGGCTCACCGATTTCAGCCGGTCGTAGAAATCGAAGACGACCTCGGCGAGTGGCAGGCGATAGACGAGCATTGCGCGCGTCCCCGCATAGGTCAGCTGGTCCTGCCGTCCGCGGCGATCCTCGCAGAGCTTGAGCACCGCGCCGAGATACTCGTCGGGGACGAAGATCGTGGCCTTGATCCAAGGCTCCTCGATATGGTCGACGCGGACGGGGTCCGGCATGTCGACGGGATTGTAGACGTCCACGACTTCGCCATTGGTCAGGTGGACCTTGTAGACGACCGACGGCGCCGTCGCGATCAGATCGAGGTCGAATTCGCGCTCGAGCCGCTCCTGGATGATCTCGAGGTGGAGCAGGCCGAGGAAGCCGCAGCGGAAGCCGAAGCC
>CAYSUY010000098.1:0-14955 GCA_964434345.1 uncultured Acetobacteraceae bacterium | reverse complement strand
GCGACACGACATCGCGCGAGGCGAGGTCCTTGGCGGACGGCGCGTAGCGTTCCATGAAACGCTCGCCATTCGAGTTCGTCAGGTACCCGCCCTCGCCGCGCGACCCTTCGGTGATCAGACAGCCCGCGCCGTAGATGCCGGTGGGATGGAACTGCACGAACTCCATGTCCTGCAACGGCAGGCCGGCGCGCAGCACCATCGCGTTGCCGTCGCCGGTGCAGGTATGGGCAGAGGTCGCGGAGAAATAGGCGCGGCCATAGCCGCCGGTCGCGAGCACGACCTTATGGGCGCGGAACCGATGGATCGTACCGTCCAGGAGGTTCCATGCCATGACGCCGCGGCATGCGCCCTCGTCGTCCATCAGCAGGTCGAGCGCGAAATACTCGACGAAGAACTCGGCGTTGTTGCGGAGCGACTGCTGGTAGAGGGTGTGCAGGATCGCGTGGCCGGTACGGTCCGCGGCGGCGCAGGTGCGCTGCGCCACGCCCTTGCCGTAGCCCGTCGTCATGCCGCCGAACGGCCGCTGATAGATCCTGCCCTCGGGCGTACGGCTGAACGGCACGCCGTAATGCTCGAGTTCGATGATGGCAGGAATCGCCTCCTTGCACATGTATTCGATCGCGTCCTGGTCGCCGAGCCAGTCGGACCCCTTGACGGTGTCGTACATGTGCCAGCGCCAGTCGTCGTCGCCCATGTTGCCGAGCGCCGCCGAGATGCCACCCTGCGCCGCCACGGTGTGGCTGCGGGTCGGGAACACCTTGGTGATGCAGGCCGTCTTCAGCCCGGAGATCGCCATGCCGAACGTGGCACGCAGGCCGGCGCCACCGGCGCCGACGACGACGACGTCGTAGCTGTGATCGACGATCGGGTAGGCCGGACCGGCCTTGGTGGGGGAGGAGGCGTCGGGCATCGGGATGAGCCTTCGGGACGTTTGGTCAGGGGGGGCGTCGGGTCAGGAGACGGAGACGAAGATCCGGACGATCGAGAGCAGCGCGGCGGCGGCAAGCAGCCAGCAGGCGGCTTTCATGGCCAGGAGCCCCGCGATCTTGATCGCCTCGCAGTGAACATAGTCCTCGATCACGACCTGCAAACCGAGCTGTGCATGATGGAACACCGCGACCACGAGCGCCGCGAGCAGGACGGCGTTCACGGGATGGCCGATCCAGGCGAGCGCCGCGGCATGCGGTGCGCCGGCGAGGCCGATCGCGCTGACCACGAACCACAGGACGAGCGGGACGAGTGCGACCGCGGTGACGCGCTGGGCCCACCAATGATGCGTGCCGTCCTTGGCCGAGCCGAGGCCGCGTGCGCGGCCGAGCGGGGAGCGGAGCGATGCCATGGTCAGACCGCCTTCGCCAGGATCCAGGCAAGCGCCGTCAGGACGACGGTGCCCGCGACCACTGCCTTGCCGGATTTCTCCATGGTGGCGAGGTCGAAGCCGCGGCCGGTGTCCCAGACCAGGTGCCGGATGCCGTTGAGCAGATGATAGAACAGCGCGACGCTCCATCCGAACAGGAGCAGTTGCCCGAACCAGCTGCCGGCGAAGCCGGCGACCCGCGCATAGGCCCCGGGACCGATCGCCGCAGCGACGATCCATGCCGCGAGCAGCAACGTCCCCGCCGCCAGCGCGACCCCGGTCGCGCGGTGGGTGATCGACAGAACGGAGGTGATCTGCGGCCTGTAGATCTGGAGGTGGGGCGAAAGAGGGCGAGGGCGCTTGGCCGCCCCCGGCGATGTCTGTGACGCCATGTCTGAACCGGGCCTCTCGGACGACGATGCGGGCTGAAAAATCTCTCGGTCGCGCTTCCGGTTTTCCGCGCTTCGTCGAGGACTTAGACCTGTCGGGCCGCAGCGTCAACGGCGCCGGGCGGCCCGCACGGCGATCGCCTCGGCCATCGCGACGGTGCGGCGTGCCGATTCGACATGCAGGTTCTCGATCAGCTTGCCATCGACGACCGCCACGCCACGCCCGTCCTTGAGCGCGTCGGCATGGGCGTCGATGATCCGCCGGGCCCAGACGACCTCGCCCTCCGTCGGCCCGAAAGCCGCGTTGGCGCCGCCGATCGTGCGGGGATGGATCAGCGTCTTGCCGTCGAAGCCCAGTTCCGAGCCCTGGCGGCACGCGGCGAGAAACCCGCCATCGTCGTCGAGATCGAGATGCACGCCATCCAGGATGACGAGACCGGCCGCGCGCGCCGCCATGACGGACAGGCTGAGCGCGGTCAGGACCGGCAGCCGGTCATGGGTATGGCGCGCGCGCAGATCCTTGGCGAGATCCGAGGTCCCCATCACCAGGCACGCCAGATGCGGGCTGGAGAAGGCGATCTCCTCCACGCGCATGACGCCCATCGGCGTCTCGATCATGGCCCAGAGCGCCATGGTCGGCGGCGCGCCGGCCGACGCAAGGCGCAGCGCCGCGTCGCGGACCTCTTGGGCACCTTCGGTCTTGGGCAACAGGATCGCGTGGGCGCCGGAGCGCGCCGCGGCCTTGATGTCGGCGGCGCCGAGTCGCGAGGCCGGGTGGTTGACGCGGACGACGAGCTCGGCGTCGTAGCCGCCCTGGGAAAGCGCCGCGAGGATCTGGGCGCGCGCCTCCTCCTTGCGGTCCGGCGCGACGCCGTCCTCGAGGTCGAAGATCAGCACGTCGGCGTCCAGGGTGCGGGCCTTTTCGAGCGCCCGCGCGTTGGAGCCGGGAACATAGAGCGCGCTGCGGCGCGGACGGATGTCGGGATGCCTGCTCATGGTCATCTAGCGATAGCGCAGAAACGCGGCCGTGTCAGCGTGGCCGGCGAGGTATCGTCGCGCCGGACGAGGCGCTAGGGTGGTGTCTTCCCAGCGCATCACGGTCCGAGTTCCATGAACGTCCTGTCGATCCAGTCCGGCGTCGTCTACGGCCATGTCGGCAACGCCGCGGCCCAATTCTGCCTGCAGCGACTTGACCACGCGGCCTGGCGTATCGACACCGTCCGCTTCTCCAACCATCCCGGACATGGCGGCTTCGCGGGCGAGGTAGCCGCGGCCGGGGAGATCGACCGCCTGGTCGCCGCCCTGGACGCGCGCGGCTGGCTGGCGGACTGCGCGGCGCTGCTGTCGGGCTATCTCGGCGCCGCGGAGCAAGGTCCGGCGGTGCTCGAGGCGGCGCGGCGCATCAAGGCAGCCAACACGGACGCGCTGTGGCTCCTCGATCCGGTGATCGGCGACCATGGCCGGGTCTTCGTGAAGCCGGGCATCCCCGAATTCATGCGCGACGAGGCGCTGCCGCTGGCCGATATCGTGACGCCGAACGTCTTCGAGCTGGGCTGGCTCACGGGCATGCCTGCGAGCGGCATCGCCGATTCGATCGTCGCCGCCCGCCGCCTGCGCGCGACCGGCCCCGGCATCGTGGTCGTGACCGGCATTCCGGACGCTGCGGGCGGCATCGCCACGCTCTGCCTCCACGAGGCTGGCATCGACCTCGTCACGACGCCGCGCGTCGACGTCGCCGTGAACGGGACCGGCGACAGCTTCGCGGCGCTGTTCCTGGCCCGGCTCCTGACCACGCGCGACCTCGCCGCGTCGCTCGCCCATGCGGCGTCGGCCGTGCACGCGCTGCTCGTGCGGACCGCGGCGGCCGGAGCGCGCGAATTGCTGCTGGTCGACGCCCAGGAGGTGCTCGTATCCCCCGTGCCGGCCTTCGCGGCGCACCGCATCGCATGACCGCGCCGGTCGCCGACTGGATCTTCGCCAAGGGTCTCGTCATCGGATTGCTGATCGCGGCGCCGGTCGGGCCCGTCAACCTCCTCTGCGCCGCCCGCAGCCTGACGCGAGGTTGGCGTGCCGGCATGATCTCGGGACTCGGAGCCGCCGCGGCGGATACCGCGTTCGGCGCGATCGCGGCGCTCGGGCTCGGCTTCGTCGCCGAAGCCCTGGTCGCGCATCGCGCCGCGCTGTCGCTGCTCGGTGCGCTGTTCCTGTTCGTCTATGGCTGGCGCGTGCTCGTCGTGCCACCGGCCCGCGGCCACCCATCGACTGGCCGCGACGACGCGCGCGGCGCGGTCGCGGACGCGCTCTCCGCCTTCGCGCTGACCCTCGCGAACCCGATCACCGTGTTCTCGTTCCTCGGCGTCTACGTCGCCTTCGGGATCGAGGCCGACGCGACCATCGACCGGCGCGACGCGGCCCTCCTGGCCGGCATCTTCCTGGGCGCGAGCGCGTGGTGGCTTGCCATCGCCTCGGCGGCCAGCCTGCTGCGCGCACGGTTCTCGGACAAGGGCCTGGCCTGGGCAAACCGCGTCGCCGGGCTCACGATCCTTGGCTTCGCCGCCGCCCTGCTCGTCCAGGCGCTTGCCTGAGCGCACCGGACGGACGGCCGCTCATCCCCGCGCCGCGACCAGCGCCTCGGCGATCTGGACCATGTTGAGCGCCGACCCCTTGCGCAGATTGTCGCCGACGCACCAGAAGGCGAGGCCATGCGCGACGCTGGGATCGGCGCGCAGACGGCTGACATAGACCTTGTCCTCGCCGACCACCTCGACCGGCGTGACATAGCCTTCGTCGGCGCGGTGATCGACGAGGCCGACGATGTCGCCATCCCGCCAGCCGCGCCACGCGCGGCGCGCCGTCGCCTCGTCGATGCCGCGCTCGAACTCGGCGAAGACGCAGGCCCCGTTGCCGACGAAGACCGGCGCCTGGACGCAGGTGGCGACGACCTTGATGTCGGGCCCCAGCAGCTTGCGTGTCTCGACCGCGAGCCGCCACTCGGCGCGGGTGAAGCCGTCGGGCATGAAGGCGTCGACATGCGGGATCAGGTTGAACGCGATCTGCTTCGTGAACTCCTCGCGCTCGATCGGCTGGTTGACGTAGACGGCGCGGGTCTGGGTGAAGAGTTCGTCCATGGCGGGCCGGCCCCCGGTCGAGACCGCCTCGAAGCTGGACAGGACGACCCGCTTGAGCGTCGCGAGATCGTGCAACGGCTTGAGCGCGGTGGCGCAGATCGCGGCAGTCGCGGACGGGCTGGCGACGATGCGCCGCCGCGCATGCCGCGCCAGCGCCGCGGCGTTCACCTCGGGCACCACCAGCGGGACGTCCGGTTCCATGCGGAAGGCGTCGCTGTCGTCGATCACGATCGCGCCGGCCTCGGCCGCGCGCGGCATGTGGCGCGACGCGGCCTCGGCGGACACCGCCGACAGGACGAAGTCGATCCCGGTGAAATCGAAACTGGCCAGATCCTGAACGCGCAGGTCGATCTCGCCGAAGCTCACCTCGCCGCCCGCCGACCTGTCGGACGCCAGCGCCACGACGTCATCGGCCGGAAAACGCCTCTCGTCGAGCACCTGAAGGATCTCGCGTCCGACATTGCCCGTCGCGCCCGCGACAGCGATCCGATAGCCCATGGCCGTCCTCAGTCCTTGCCGCGGAACCACAAGCTGTCTCCGCGCGTTCATGAATTTATCACCCAAGCGAAACACCGGCCGGGCCAACGCCCCGCCTATCCTGTCGCGCCGCTTCGGTCAGCCCCGCGTCACTACGGGACTGGCGGCAACAAGGGAACAGGAATCGATGCCAAGTCCACGTCACGACGCCGCACGCCCCGCGCGGGGCGGCGAAGAGTTGCTTTTCCTGCGCCGCTGGCTCGCCCATCCGCTCAAGGTCGGCGCCGTGCTGCCGTCCTCGCCCTGGCTCGGCCGGCTTGTCGCGCGCAATGTCGCGCTGGGTCCCGATGAATACGCCGTGGAACTCGGCGCCGGCACGGGGACGGTCACGCGCGCCCTGCTGGGGTCGGGCATCGCGGCCGACCGCCTTTTCGTCGTCGAGATCGACCCGGATCTCTGCGCCTTCCTGCGGCGCGAGATCCCTGCCGCGCAGGTCATCCAGGGCGATGCGACCCAGCTGCGCGCCCTGCTTCCGGCCGAGGTCGCCGGAAAGGTGCGGACCGTGATCTCGGGCATCCCCATGGTCACGCTGCCGCTGCCGCTGCAAAGGCGCATGGTCGACGCGTGGTTCGACGTGATGGCGCCCGGTGGACGGATGCTTCAGTACACCTATTCGCTGGTGTCGCCGCTGCCCGAGGCCCGGCTCGGCCTGCGCGGGCGGCGCTGCGGTATCGTGATGCGCAACGTCCCGCCCGCCTGGGTATGGAGCTACGAGCGGACAAAGACGACGGCGCACGCGGCCTGACGCCGCGCGCGCCGCGCGCCGGTCAAGCGCCGAGCCGATCGAGCGCCGCGAGCACCGCGTCGCCCATGCCGGTGGTGGAGACCTTGGTGCATCCCGCCTGCATGATGTCGGCCGTGCGGATGCCCTTGGAGAGCACGTCGCGCGCCGCGTTCTCGATCAGCGCCGCATCGTCAGGCAGGTCGAACGAATAGCGCAGCAGCATCGCGAAGCTGAGCATCGTCGCGAGCGGGTTGGCGAGATCCTTGCCGGCGATGTCCGGCGCCGAGCCATGGATGGGCTCGTAGAGCGCCTTGCGCCGCCCTGTCGCGTCGGGATCCCCCAGCGACGCCGAGGGCAGCATCCCGAGCGACCCGGTCAGCATTGAGGCAAGGTCGGACAGCATGTCGCCGAACAGGTTGTCGGTGACGATGACGTCGAACTGCTTGGGGTTTCTCACCAGCTGCATCGCGCAGTTGTCGGCGTACATGTGGACCAGCTCGACGTCCCCGTAGGAGCGCGCGTGCAGAGCGGTCACCGTCTCGCGCCACAGCACGCCCGTGTGCATGACGTTGGCCTTCTCGACCGAGCAGACCTTGTTGCGGCGCTTGCGCGCGAGCTCGAAGGCGACGCGCGCGATGCGCTCGATCTCCGGCGTCGTGTAGACCTGCGTGTCGACGGCGCGCTTCGTGCCGTCGGGCAGGGTCTGGATGCCGCGCGGCTCGCCGAAATAGACGCCGCCGGTGAGCTCGCGCAGGATCATGATGTCGAGCCCGGCGATGATCTCGGGCTTGAGGGTCGAGGCCTCGGCGAGTTCCGGAAACACCGTCGCCGGGCGAAGATTGGCGTAGAGGCCCATCTCCTTGCGCAGACGCAGGATCGCGCGTTCCGGCTTCATGTCGAACGAACCGGTGTCCCATTTGGGACCACCGACGGCGCCGAACAGGACCGCGTCGACCGACATCGCGTCGGCCATCGTCTCGTCCGTGAGCGGCGTCCCCTTGGCGTCGATGCTCGCGCCGCCGACCAGCCCCTCCTTGATGTCGAAGCGGACGGCACGGTGGCGGTCGAACCATCCGATGACGCGGCGCACCTCGCGCATCGCCTCGGGGCCGATCCCGTCTCCGGGAAGGAAAAGCATCGTCTTGTTGGCGGACATGTCGGTCTTTCCTGTGCTGTGCTCGTGGGATCGCGTCGCGGGAGGACGCGGCGTCAGTCCTGGGCCATCGCGAGCCAGGGCTGGGCGGTCTTCTGCCGCGCCTCGTAGCTCTCGACGTCGCCGCCCTTCTGCATCGTCAGCCCGATGTCGTCGAGGCCGTTGAGCAGACAATGGCGGCGGAAATCGTCGATGCGGAACTTGATCACCTCGCCGTCGGGACGGACGATCTCCTGCTTCTCGAGATCGATGGTCAGCTGCGCGTTCGCCCCCTTGCGCGCGTCGTCCATCAGCTTGTCGATGGTCTCCTGCGGCAGGGGAATCGGCAGGATCCCGTTCTTGAAGCAGTTGTTGTGGAAGATGTCCGCGAAGCTCGGCGCGAGAATGCAGCGGATACCGAAATCGAGCAGCGCCCAGGGTGCATGCTCGCGGCTGGATCCGCAGCCGAAATTCGCGCCCGCGACCAGGATCTGCGCCTTGCGATAGGCGGGCTGGTTGAGCACGAAATCGGGCTTCTCGGAACCATCCGCCTCGTAGCGCATCTCGTCGAACAGCGCCTTGCCGAGGCCGGTACGCTTGATCGTCTTGAGATGCTGCTTGGGGATGATCATGTCGGTGTCGACGTTGATCATCGCCAGCGGTGCGGCGACGCCGGTCAGCTTGTCGAATTTCTGCATGGTCGGTCTCCCGGGTCTCAGGCCGCGCGCGGATCGGCGATGGTGCCGGCGATGGCCGATGCGGCAGCCATCTCGGGGCTCATCAGGTGGGTACGGCCGCCGCGTCCCTGGCGCCCTTCGAAATTGCGGTTGGACGTCGAGCCGCAGCGCTCGCCGGGCTCGAGCCGGTCGGCGTTCATCGCGAGGCACATGGAGCAGCCCGGCTCCCGCCATTCGAAACCCGCGTCCAGGAAGATGCGGTCCAGACCCTCGCGCTCGGCCTGCTCCTTGACCAGGCCGGACCCCGGGACCACCAGGGCCTGGACATGGCCGGCGACCTTGCGGCCCCTGGCGATGCCGGCGGCGGCGCGCAGATCCTCGATGCGACCGTTCGTGCAGCTGCCGATGAAGACCTTGTCGATCCGCACGTCGGTCAGCTTCGTCCCCGGCGTCAGCCCCATATAGGCGAGCGCGCGTTCGAGCGCGGAACGGCGGGCAGGATCGGCCTCGCGGGCGGGATCGGGGACATGTCCGGTGACCGGCGCCACGTCCTGCGGCGACGTCCCCCAGGTCACGTGCGGCACCAGGGTCGCGGCATCGATCACGATCTCCTTGTCGTAGACCGCGCCAGGGTCGCTCGGCAGGGAACGCCAATAGGCGAGCGCCGCCTCCCACTGCCCGGCCTTCGGCGCGTGCGGCCGCCCCTTCGCGTAGGCATAGGTGGTTTCGTCCGGCGCGATCAGCCCCGCGCGCGCGCCGGCCTCGATCGACATGTTGCAGACCGTCATGCGGCCTTCCATCGACAGGCCCCTGATCGCCGACCCGGCGTATTCGATGACATGGCCGGTGCCGCCTGCGGTGCCGATGCGCCCGATGATCGCGAGCACGATGTCCTTCGCGGTCACGCCGGGCGGCAGGTCGCCGTCGACGGTGATGCGCATGTTCTTGGCCGGCTTCTGGATCAGCGTCTGGGTGGCGAGGACATGCTCGACCTCGGACGTGCCGATCCCGAAGGCCAGCGCGCCGAAGGCGCCATGCGTCGAAGTGTGGCTGTCGCCGCAGACGATCGTCATGCCGGGCAGGGTCATGCCCTGTTCCGGACCGATGATGTGGACGATGCCCTGGCGCACGTCGTCCATGGCGTAGTACGGCACGCCGAAATCGCGCACGTTCTGTTCCAGCGTCTCGATCTGCGTGCGGCTTTCAGGGTCGGCGATCCCCTTCGAGCGGTCGGTCGTCGGCACGTTGTGATCGGCGACGGCGATGGTGAGGTCGGGGCGGCGGACCTTGCGGCCGGAGACACGCAGCCCCTCGAAGGCCTGCGGGCTGGTGACCTCGTGGACGAGGTGACGATCGATGTAGATGAGGCAGGTGCCGTCCTCCTGCGTATGGACGAGGTGGGCGGCCCAGATCTTGTCGAACAGCGTGCGCGGCTTGGTCATGAGGATGCGCCTTCGAGGAGGTCAGTGAAAACTGGCCGGAGAATAGGGAAAGCCGGCGCGGATCACAATTTCGCCGCCGCGACCCGTTTGAAATCCGCCGCAGCCTCGCTCATAGACTCTTGCCATGACCCGTCCCCTCGGCCGCCTGCCCCCGCTCAACGCGCTTCGCGCCTTCGTCGCCGCCGCGCGCCATTTGAGCTTCTCGCGTGCCGCCGAAGAGCTCTTCGTGACCCCGGCCGCCGTGAGCCAGCAGGTCAAGCTGCTGGAGGATCATCTCGGCCATGTGCTGTTCCGGCGGACCAACCGTGCCCTGCTGCTCACCGACGAGGGCCAGGCGCTGCTGCCAGGCCTCGCCGAGGCCTTCGCGCTGATGCACCACGCGCTGGCGAGCCTGGAAACGCTCGACGACACCGGGGTTCTGACCGTCTCCATGGCGCCATCCTTCGCCGCGAAATGGCTGGTGCCCCGGCTGGAGAGTTTCCAGTCGCTGCATCCCGACATCGACGTGCGGGTGACGGCGTCGATGAACCTCGTGGCTTTCGCGGATGACGGCGTGGATTGCGCGATCCGCTATGGTCTCGGCCAGTATCCCGGGCTGGTCGTCGACAAGCTGCTCGACGAGAGCGTGGTCCCGGTCTGCAGCCCGGCCCTGCGCGGCGCGGGCGCGCCGCCGGATCTGCTGCGCGACGTGACGCTGCTCCATGACGACAGCCCCGAGCAGGACGCCAGCTGCCCGACCTGGCGGATGTGGCTCAAGGCCGCCGGGATCGACGGGGTCGACGCGGGACGCGGCCTCCATTTCAATCAGGCGAGCCTCGTGCTGGAAGCGGCGATAGCCGGCCGCGGGGCCGCTCTCGCCAAGGTCCAGCTGGCCGGGGACGACCTGCGCAGCGGACGCCTCGTTCGCCTGTTCGATGTCAGCCAGCCGGTCGCCTTCGGCTATTACTTCGTCTGCCCGCCAGCCAAGGCCGCACAGCGCAAGGTCGCGTTGTTCCGCGACTGGATCCTGCGCGAAACCAAGGCGGACGCGGCGGACCCCAAGAAAAACTAGGGGCGACGCCAAAACTCCTGGCCCCGCAGGCCAGGCATGCCCATCTATCCTCGCCGCGTGTTCGAGGGAGATGCCGCATGCCACCCGCCGACGCCACCGACCCAGTCCCGTCGTCCACCCCTGGCCGCGCGATCGAGGTGATCGAGATCGCGCGCGCGATCCGTGCCCGCGACCCGGCGCGCCCAGGCTGGGCCGAGACGCTGTTCTCCTACCCGGGCCTGCACGCCGTCCTCATCCACCGCCTCGCGCATCGGATCTGGGGGTTCGGGTGGCGCGGGCTGGCGCGTTTCGTCTCGCATCTCGGTCGCTTCGCCACGGGGATCGAGATCCATCCCGGCGCCCGTCTGGGCCGGCGCCTGTTCATCGACCATGGCATGGGGGTCGTCATCGGCGAGACCGCGACGGTCGGCGACGATGTGACGATCTATCACGGGGTGACGCTCGGCGGATTGTCGGGCAAGCCCGGCAAGCGCCATCCGGACATCTGCGACGGCGCGGTGATCGGCGCCGGAGCGCAGGTCCTGGGTCCGATCACGATCGGCGCCGGCGCCAAGGTCGGCGCCAACGCGGTGGTGGTCTCGGATGTCCCGGACGGCGCGACCGCGATCGGGATCCCGGCCCATCCGGTCGCCCGGGGCGAGAGCGGCGGCAGCGCCGGCTACGGCCTGCCGATCCGCCCCTGCGACCCGGTCGACGAGAAGATCGACGCGCTGCGCGCGGAGCTGGCCGCGCTGCGCGCCGAACTCGAAGCGTTGCGGCGTCCGCCCGCAGGCTGACGCCGCGACGCGATCAGGCCTTTTCGGCCGCGGCGGACTGCGTCGGGGTGGTCTTTTCGACGATGCGCGCGCTCTTCCCGCGGCGACCGCGCAGGTAGTAGAGCTTGGCGCGGCGCACGTCGCCGCGGCGGATCACCTCGATCGAGTCGATACGCGGGCTGTAGAGCGGGAAGACGCGCTCCACCCCCTCGCCGAACGAGATCTTGCGCACGGTGAAATTGGACGACAGCCCCGCGCTCTTGCGCGCGATGCACACGCCTTCATAGGCCTGGACGCGCTCGCGCGTGCCCTCGATGACCTTCACGTTGACCCGCAGCGTGTCGCCGGGGCCGAATTCGGGCACCGTGCGGCCCAGCTTCTCGATCTGTTCCTTCTCGAAAGTCTGCAGCGTGTTCATGGGGACTTGTCCTTTCCTGCTCGAGTTCAGATCGCGCGACCGCCGCTTGCGGCGCGCGCGACATATCGGTTCCAGAGATCCGGCCGGCGCTCGCGCGTCAGCCGCTCCGCTTCTGCGCGCCGCCAGGCGCGGATCTTCGCGTGATGACCGGAGGCCAGAACCTCCGGCACGGCGCGCCCGGCCCAGACCGCCGGGCGCGTGTAGTGCGGGTATTCGAGGAGATCGTCGGCGAAGCTTTCCTCGTCGGCCGAGCCGGCCTCGCCCATGACGCCGGGCAGCAGCCGCACGCAGGCGTCCACCAGGGCGATCGCCGCCGGTTCGCCACCGGACAGGACGAAATCGCCGAGGCTGAGCTCGGTCAGTCCACGGGCATCGAGCACGCGCTGATCGACGCCTTCGAAGCGACCGCACAGCAACGTGCATCCGGGACCGGCCGCCAGTTCGCGCACCAGGGCCTGATCGATCGTCCGACCGCGCGGGCTGAGGTAATACGCAGGCAGCCCGGTCGGCGACGCGGCAAGCGCCGCGTCCACCACGTCGGGGCGCATGACCATGCCGGGTCCGCCACCGAAGGGCGTGTCGTCGACGCTGCGATGGCGGTCCGTGGCGAAGCCGCGGATGTCGCCCACCGTGAGCCGCCACAGGCCGAGCGCCTCCGCGCGGCCGGCGAGGGAATGTCCCAGCGGCCCCGGGAACATCTCCGGCAGGATGGTCAGCACATGCGCGGTCCAGGTCATGGCGCGGCATCCTCGGGCTCGTCGCCGCGCGCCTCGACCTCGTCGGGCGGCGCCACGAAGACGCGCCCGCGCTCGAGTTCGACCTCTCCGACCATCGGCGCCGCGAACGGCAGGAGCAGCGAGTCGCGGCCGGGGCGTTCGATCTCGAGCACGTCGCCGGCGCCATAGTTGAGCACCTGTGCGACGCGGCCGATCTCGGCGCCGTCCGCCCCGACGGCCGCGAGGCCCACGAGGTCGGCGACATAGACCTCGCCGCGCCGAGGCTTCGGCAGCTTCGCGCGCGCCACGTAGAGTTCGACGCCCTTGAGCGCTTCGGCGGCCTCGCGCGTGCCGACGCCCGCGACCTCCGCGATCACGAGGCCGCGCGCAGTACCGCGCAACTTGAGATCGAAGCCGCGCTCACCCGACGCGTCGGCAAGCGTGCCGTAGCGCGCGATGGCGCGCGGGTCCGCGGTGAAGGTCTTCACCTTCACCTCGCCCCGAACGCCATGGGCGCCCGTGATCACACCGAGCATGACGCGCCGCTCGCTCAAGTCACAGCTCCGACCGCTATCCGGCTCAGCCCTGGGCCGCGGCTTCCGCAGCCTTCGCGGCCGCCTCGGCCGCCGCCTTCATGCGCTCCTGAGCCTTCGCCTTGGGCGCCGACTTCTTGGGGGTCTCATGGATGACCGGCTTCGGGCCGAGCCCGGCCTGGTGGAGGAAGATCGCGATGCGGTCGGACGGGACGGCGCCCTTCGACAGCCAGTACTTCACGCGCTCGACGTCCATGAGCACGCGGTCCTTGTGTCCCTTCTCGAGCATCGGGTTGTAGGACCCGATGCGCTCGACGAAGGATCCGTCGCGCGCCTTGCGGCTGTCGGCGACGACGATCTTGTAGAAGGGGCGATGCTTGGTCCCGGCGCGGGACATGCGGATCTTGAGGGCCATCTGTCGTCGTCGTCCTTCTGCGTTGGATTGGTATGGAAAGCGTTCGGTAGGCGGTGGATCGGGTGCCGGTGCGGCCGCGTTGCAGCGGCCTCAGCGGCGGAAGAGATTGGCGATGCCGGTCCGCATCAGGCCTTTCTGGCCGAGCTTGGACACCTGCTTCATCATGCGCGCCATCTCCATGTACTGCTTCACGAGGCGGTTGACGTCCTCGACGCTGGTCCCGGAGCCGGCGGCGATCCGGCGGCGGCGATTGGCGTTGAGCAGCTTCACGTCGCGGCGTTCGGCCTTGGTCATCGACCCGATGATCGCCTCCTGCCGCTTGATGACGCGATCGTCGACACGGGCGGAGTCGAGCTGTGCCTTGACCTTCTGGATGCCCGGCAGCATTCCCATGACGCCGCCCAGACCGCCCATCTTGCGCAGCTGACGCAGCTGGCTCGCCATGTCGTCGAGGTCGAATTCGCCCTTCTGGACCTTGCGCGCGAGCTTCTCGGCCTCTTCCTTCTCGACCGTCTCGGCGGCCTTCTCGACCAGGCCAACGATGTCGCCCATGCCGAGGATACGGCCCGCGATGCGGTCGGGGTGGAAGACGTCGAGCGCGTCGACCTTCTCGCCGAGACCGATCAGCTTGATCGGCCGGCCGGTCACCGCGCGCATCGACAGCGCCGCGCCGCCGCGGGCGTCACCGTCGACGCGGGTCATCACGATGCCCGTGACGCCGATCTTCTCGTTGAAGTTGGTGGCGACGGTGACGGCGTCCTGGCCGGTCATCGCGTCGACCACGAGCAGCGTCTCGGCGGGTCGCGTGGCGTCGCGGATCGCGGCCGCCTCGCCCATCAATTCATCGTCGATCGACAGCCGGCCCGCGGTGTCGAGCAGCACGACGTCGAAGCCCTCGACGCGGCCGCGTTCCATGGCGCGGTGCGCGATATCGACCGGACCCTGACCGGCGACGATCTCGAGCGTCGCGACACCGGTCTGCTCGCCAAGGACGCGCAGCTGCTCCTGCGCCGCAGGGCGCCGCGTGTCGAGCGACGCCATCAGAACCTTCTTGCGGTCCTTCTGGGTCAGGCGGAGCGCGAGCTTCGCGGTGGTCGTGGTCTTGCCCGAGCCCTGCAGGCCGACCATGAGGATCGGCACCGGGGGAACGGCGCGCAGATTGATCTCGGACGCGGTCGACCCGAGGGTCTCGACGAGGTGATCATGGACGATCTTGACGACCATCTGGCCCGGCGTGACCGACTTGATCACCTCCTGGCCGATCGCCCGCAGGCGGACCCCGGCGATGAACGTCTTCACCACCGACAGCGCGACATCCGCCTCGAGCAGCGCCAGCCGGACCTCGCGCAACGCCTCGTCGACGTCGCCCTCGGACAGGGCGCCACGACCGCGTAGCCGGTCAAAGACCTTACCGAGGCGCTGGCTCAGGTTCTCGAACATCGTGCCGGGTCCCGTGTCCCGCTCATCCCTTCGACAAAACGCCGACGACCCCGGCGGGCGCGACGCGCTGACCGGGGTAGCCGCCCCGCCTCCGAGGCCGGCCTGTCCGGTCCTGTCGTGCGGGATGGCCCAAGGGTGTCTGGATTTCCCTCGAACGCGAGGGGTTCTAGAGCGCGCGTGGCGTGCGGTCAAGCCGATCGGCATCCCCGCATGGCGCGCGGCGGGCATTCCTTTTATATAG
>CAYSUY010000097.1:0-15306 GCA_964434345.1 uncultured Acetobacteraceae bacterium | reverse complement strand
CGCCATCGATCCGGAGCAGTCGATGATCGCGACCGCGTCCAGCGCCGTATCGGCCGCAAGCCCTGGCAGGAAGGGCTGGAAGCTCGCGAGGGCGACGACGCCATCCAGGCCCTGGCCGCGCAGCACGAAGCTGGGGCGCGGGTCGCGATGCCGGATCTCCAGGACGATGTCGCGATCCATCGCCGCGGTCTCGTCCACGAATACGAGGACGCGTTCGCCATCGTCCTCCAGCGTCCGGACGCGGTGCGACGGGCAGGCGATGCGCGCCGCGCGCAGGTCGTCGGCGAGCGCGATGCGCAGCGCGCACCTGTTCTCGACGATCAGGCTGGTCTCGGGCACGGCGTGCGGCGCCGCGTTCCAGACGCCGTAGCGCGGCGCGATGGTGGTCGGCAGGACGACGCGCAGCCGGTCGCCGGACCAGCGGTTGAGGCTGGCGAAGGCGTAAGACACATGCGCCGTTTCTCCGGGGCGCAGATTGCCGGCGTTGAGCGTGAAGACACCGGGCTCGGTCTGTTCCAGCAGGAAGGCGCCGTTGCCCTCGGCGACCGCGTCCTCGTAGGTCTCGCGCGCCGCGCCGAGGGCGACGACATCGCCCTGGAGACGACGGCCGCCGATCTCGACCCCGACATCGAGCAGCACCGCCCCGGCCGGCAGCGGAAAGCTGTAGACCGCCTCGATCGGCGCATCCTCAGTGTTGTGGAAGCTCTGCCCGATCCGGATCTCCGCCATCGCGCCCGCGAGCCGGGCGTCGATACGGGTCCCGGCAAGCGCCACGGGGATCGCCTGCGAGCTCTTCGTGCGAGGGGTCTTCGCGGCTGCGGTCTTCCTGGCCATCGTCACGCCTCCGTTTCGCCGGGCGCGAGGTCCGCGCCGGGTATCGCTTCGGGATCCGCGCCCAGCTCCGCGTGCAACCGCGTCACCGCGCGAAAGAACGCACGCACCTGCTCCGGCGTCAGCCCGGCGCGCGCTGGCTCCAGCAGGATCTCCACGCCGTCGGCGACGACCAGGTGGCTCCACACCTCGACCGTACCCGGGCGCCGCGGCGCCGGCGGCAGCACCTGTCCGGGCGCGGGGCGCCGCGTCACCTCGGCGATGCGCTCCAGCGACAGGCCGGCGAGCTGCCATTTGCGGATCTGCAGGATCTGCTCGACATGACGTGCCGTGTAGCGCGCGCCGCGGGCCTTGCCCTCGGGCGGGTCGAGCAGGCCGATCTGGACGTAGTAGCGCAGCGTCCGGCGGGGCAGTTCGACCAGCCGCGCGAGGTCTTCGATGTCGTAGGTGGGCGCGTCATTCATGACACTCATATACGACAGTTTTACTGTCTTTAAAAGAGCGCAGCAACGGATCGCTGAATTTTCAACCTCAGATAGGTCTTGCGATGATCTCAGACCGCCATGTTGTCGATCAGCCGCGCCCGGCCGAGCTGTACGGCGGCGAGGATCCGGGCCGCGCGCGCCGGGCTCAGGGGCCCCGGCCCCAGGCGGGACAGGTCGGCGGCGTCGCGCACCTCGAGATAGTCGATGCGACCGAACCCTGCGGCCACGAGCCGTGCGCAGGCGGTCGCCTCGGCAGTCTCGACCCGCGCGCCCGCGCGCAGCGCGCCGACGGCGTCGGCGAGGGCAGCGGCCAGTTCCGGCGCCCGGCGCCGCTCCTCGGCGCTCAGGTAGACGTTGCGCGAGGACAGCGCGAGCCCGTCATCGGCCCGCGCCGTGGGCGCGCCGAGAATCTCCACACCGAGATCCAGGTCGATGGCGAGGCGCCGGATCACCTGCAATTGCTGGTAATCCTTCTCGCCGAAGACCGCGACGTCGGGCCGGGCCTGGTTGAGCAGCTTTGCGACGACCGTGGCGACGCCCGCGAAATGCCCCGGCCGGACCTCGCCATCCAGGGGCTCGGATACGCCGGCGACGGTGATCACCGTCGCCGGCCCGGGCCGGTACATCTCGCTCACACCGGGGGCGAAGAGGAGATGGCACCCGGCACCAGCGAGCTTGGCGGCATCGCCAGCTTCGTCGCGCGGATAGGCGGCGAGATCCTCGCGGGGCGCGAACTGGGTCGGATTGACGAAGATCGAGGCCACCACCCGGTCGGCACGCGACAATCCCAACCGCACCAGCGACAGATGCCCGTCGTGCAGGGCGCCCATGGTGGGGACGAGAGCCACGCGAAGCCCCTGGGCGCGCCAGGCGGCGGTGGCCGCGCGCAACGCGGCCACGGTGCGGACGATGGGCAGCGGGGACAGGGGCGATCTCCGATGGGGCAAGAACCTGGGCGTGCGGTCCGGCGGCGGACCGACCTCAAGCGCCCGGAGCGGCGAAGGCGTCGCCGAAGAAGGTCGCGAGGCGTGCATAGAGGACGCGCTGGTTGCGCGGCTTGAGGATGCCGTGCCCCTCGTCGGCGAACTCCAGCACGTCATACGCGACCCCCGCCGTGTCGAGCGCCGCGCGCATGGCGGCGACATTCGCCGGCGTGACATTGGGATCACGCGCCCCCTGCACGATCAGAAGCGCCCCGCGCACGCGATCCGCGAAATTGACCGGCGAGCGCTCGCGATACCGCGCGGGCACCTGGTCCGGCCGGCCGCCCATCATCTCCTCGCTGTAGGGCCGCAGATCCGGGCGCGTGGTCTCGTAGTCGACGACGAGGTCCGTCATGCCGCAGATCGGCGCCGCCGCGGCGACGAGCTCCCGCGGCCAGCGCGTGATCGCGCACCAGGCCGAATACCCGCCATAGGAGGTGCCGGTGATGCCGACGCGACCAGGGACGGCAATGCCCTCGCGGATCAGGTGCTCGATGCCCGTGCGGATGTCGTCCTGCTCGAGGCCACCCCAGCCGGTCTGCTTGATCGTCTCGCGGAAGGCGAGCCCGAACCCGGTCGAGCCGCGGTAATTCGGCTCCAGGACATCGAAGCCACACCAGGCCATGTACTGCACGAAGGGGCTGATCCGCGCCTCGGCATGAGCCGTCGGTCCGCCATGCACCTGGACGATCAGGCCGCGCGAGGGCTGGTTGCGGCAACGCGTCAGCCAGCCCTGGATCTCCAGCCCGTCCACGGACCGCCAGGCGATGCTCTCCGGGGCGGAGAAATCGACCGGCCGGAGCCGCGTGTTGGGCCAGCCGCGCGACAGGCTGAGCGCAGCGCCGGGAAACTCCTTCGACAGGCGCACCACGTCGCGCGGATGATGCGGATTGACGAAGGTTCCGACCCAGCGGCCATCGGCGGTCGGCGCCAGCGGCATGAAGGTTCCCGGCGGTCCGCCAAAGGGCGGCAGTGCGACGCCATCGGCGTCGTGGATCGTGGCGCGGGTGACGGCGCGGACGGTTTCCACGACCACGAAGCCGCCATGGCCCTTGAGCGGATAGGCGCTTTCGACGTCGCGCGCCGGGTCGTCGACGATCCAGCGGACCGATCCATCGTCCAGCGACCAGATGCCGACGCGCTTGTGGGTTGCGGTCTCGGCGACGACGACGGCGCGCCCGCTGCCGCACAGCCAGCGTCCGGAGACCTTCGCCGTGTCGCCGGCGTCGAGCACCTCGCGATCGCCGGCGCCGTCGATGCCGACGCACCAGAGTTGCGTGCCTGCCGGGTGGCGATCCTTGCGTGTGTAGAGGACATGGCGCCCCTGGTCGTCCAGTTGCGGAGCGCCGGTGCCGGCGCGCACCGGTCGGGCGATCACCCGTCGCGTGCCGTCGGCGACGTCATGGGCGTAGACCAGGAACGGCTCGATGGCATCCCCCGTCAGGGGATCGCGATTGGCGGCGTAGACCAGGGTGCGGCCGTCCGGCGTCATCCGGCCGCCGCGCAGGAAGAAAGCCGGCGCGTCGTCGGTGAGCAGTCGCCGGGCGTGCGGAGGCGACGCATCGACCGCGAAGAGGCGCACGCGCTCGTCGCCGCCGCGATCTTCCGCGATGATCACCGCGCCGCCATCGGGCATCCAGCCGATCACGTAGCTGTCGTCCGGGCTGTCGGTGATGCGCAGCGGCGGCGCCGTGCCGTCGACCGGCGTCACCCAGACGTCGACCGCGTCGCCGCGCCCGGCCCAGGAGAAGGCGACGCGTCCGAGATCGGGCGCGACGCTTTCCGCGACCACGCGCGGCAGGACGAGGATCTCGGACAGGAACTCGTCCGGCGTGCCTTCGAAACTCATGGTGTCAATGCGCCTCCGCCCAGGATCGGCCGTGCCCCGCCTCGACCACCAGCGGTACCGACAGCGCGACGGCCGGGGCGGCCGCCCCCTCCATCGCGGCGCGCACGACCGCCACGGTCCGCTCGCGCTCGGCGGGGTCGATCTCGAAGATCAGCTCGTCATGGACCTGCAGCAGCAGGCGCGCCGACAGCCCGGCCGCGGCGAGCACGCCGGGAATGCGGATCATCGCACGCTTGATGATGTCGGCCGCGCCGCCCTGGATCGGGGCGTTGATCGCCGCGCGCTCGGAAAAGCTGCGCTGCGCCGGGTTCTTCGACGCGATGCCGGGCAGGTGACAGCGCCGCCCGAAGGGCGTCACGACATAGCCATGGTCGCGCGCGAATTTGCGCGTCGCGTCCATGTAGGCACGGATGCCGGGGTAGCGCCTGAAATAGGCGTCGATATAGGCGCGCGCATCGCCCTGGGGGATCGAGAGCTGGCGCGCGAGGCCGAAGGGCGAGATGCCGTAGACGATGCCGAAATTGATCGCCTTGGCACGGTTGCGGATCTCCTTGGTCATGCCGGAAAGCGGCACGCCGAAGACCTCGCTCGCCGTCAGCGCGTGGATGTCCTGGCCCTCGCGAAAGGCCTCACGCAGCACGTCGATGTCGGCGACATGCGCGAGCAGGCGCAGTTCGATCTGGGAGTAGTCGAGGCTGAGCAATTCCATCCCGTCCTCGGCAACGAAGGCGGTGCGGATCTTGCGGCCCTCCTCGGTGCGGACCGGGATGTTCTGCAGGTTCGGATCGGACGACGACAGGCGGCCGGTCGAGGTCGCCGCCATGGCGAAGGACGTATGCAC
Organism: uncultured Acetobacteraceae bacterium; assembly: GCA_964434345.1. GTDB lineage: Bacteria > Pseudomonadota > Alphaproteobacteria > CACIAM-22H2 > CACIAM-22H2 > CAIOSQ01. The sequence goes on along the minus strand of CAYSUY010000097.1, from coordinate 10,317 downwards.
GCGCCCGGTCGACGGGTCGATCTGTTCCACCAGCGCGTCGGCATAGGTCGATTTCAGCTTCGCGAGCTGACGCCAGTCGAGCACCAGCTGCGGCAGTGCATGTCCCGCCGCCGCGAGATCCTCGAGCACGTCAGCACCCGTGGCGTAGGCGCCGGTCTTGGTCCGCGCCGGAACGGCCCCGTCGGGCAGCTGCAGCCCCATCTCGTCGAAGAGGATCGTGCCGAGCTGCGCGGGCGAACCGATGTTGAAGGCCCGCCCGGCCGCCGCGTGGATCCGGACCTCGAGATCGTCGAGACGCAGCGCGAGGTCGTTCGAGACCCGGCGCAGCGCATCGCGATCGACCTTGATGCCCGCGCGCTCCATCGCCGCGACGATCGGGACCAGCGGCCGTTCGATCGTCTCGTAGACGCGCACGAGATGCTCCGCGACCAGGCGCGGGCGCAGCAGCCGGTGGAGGCGCAGCGTGATGTCCGCATCCTCGGCGGCGTAGTCGCGGGCGCGATCCAGCGGCACCTCGGCAAAACCGATGCGGTTCTTCCCGGTGCCCGTCACCTCGTCGTAGGTGATCGTCTTGTGGCCGAGATGCAGCTGCGCCAGCTCGTCCATGCCATGCCCATGCGCCCCGCCCTCGAGCACGTAGCTGATCAGCATCGTGTCGTCGACCGGCGCCACGGCGATGCCGCTGCGGGCAAGAATGAGCGCGTCGTACTTGATGTTCTGCCCGACCTTGAGGACCGACGGATCCTCGAGCAGCGGCTTGAGCGCCGCGAGCGCCGCGGCGCGGTCGACCTGGCCGGCAACCGGGACGGGTGCGCCGCCGAAATCGAGTTCGCCCGCCGTCCGCGCGGCACCGGGCACGACATGGGCGAGCGGCAGATAGGCGGCCTCGCCCGGCTCCACCGCGAGCGAGACGCCGACCAGATCGGCCTGCATCGCGTCGAGCGACGTGGTCTCGGTGTCGACGGCGACCGTGCCTGCGTCCCGCGCCCGCGCGATCCACGCCTGCAGGGTCTCGAGATCCTGGATCAGCGTATAGCGGCCGGGGCCGGTGACCGGCGCGGAAACCGCACCGGAGCCACCGGCGGGGCGCGCGGCCGGCGCCGGGTCACGCGCGCCATCGACGACGGCCCCTGCTGGAGCGACGCTGCCATCGGCCTGGAACCGGGCGAGCAGGCTGCGGAACGCCTGGGCCTCCAGGAAGCCGCGCAGGATCTCCGGATCGGGCCGGCGTTTCGCCAGCGCGTCGATCGTCTCGGGCAGCTCGCAATCGTCCTTGAGCCGAACGAGGTCCCGGCTGATCCGCGCCATGTCGGCATTGGTCAGCAATGCCTCGCGCCGCTTGGGCTGTTTTATCTCGCCGGCCCGCGCGAGCAGCGCGTCGAGATCCCCATAGACGCCGATCAATTCCGCGGCGGTCTTGACGCCGATGCCCGGCACGCCCGGCACGTTGTCCGTCGAATCGCCGGCAAGCGACTGGACATCGACGACCCGGTCGGGGCCGACGCCGAATTTTTCGCGCACCTCCGCCTCGCCGATCGCCTTGTTCTTGAGGGGATCGAACATCGCGACGCCGGGGCGGACGAGCTGCATCAGGTCCTTGTCGGAGGACAGGATGGTCACCCGCGCGCCGGTCTCGGTCGCGCGGCGCGCATAGCTGGCGATCAGGTCGTCGGCCTCGTAGCCCGGGACCTCGATCGCCGGAATGTTGAAGGCGCGGGTCGCCTCGCGCACCAGTGCGAATTGCGGCACCAGTTCGGGCGGCGCCTCGGGGCGGTTGGCCTTGTAGGCCGGATAGATGTCGTTGCGGAAGCTGCGCCGTCCCGCGTCGAAGATCACGGCGATATGGTCGCAATCCTGCTCCTGGAGGAGCTTCCAGAGCATCGAGCAGAAGCCGAAGACCGCGCCGACGGGCGTGCCGTCCGGGCGCGTCATCGGCGTCTTGATCGCGAAGAACGCGCGAAAGATGTAGCCCGAGCCGTCGATCAGGCAGAGATGCCTGAGCGGCGGCGCGGCCGTGGCGTCGGGATCGCTCATCGGCGGGACCTCGGGCAGGGCGCGCTGCGGCGGAGGGCCGGCCGCGCGCGGATCAATGGGCGGCCGCGCGCGCGCCCTTGCGGAGCACGAACCGGCGATCGCAATAGCCGCACTCGCCGGTGCCGTCCTTGCGCAGATTGATATAGACGCGCGGATGGCCGAGCGCGCCGCCGCCGCCGTCGCAGGCGACGGTGGTCGTGTCGACCTCGATTGTCTCGGGCGGCGGGGGCGGAGGAGAACTCGTGACGGCCATGGGACACTCGATCGGCTGGATTGCGCGTGCGGGCGGGCGGATGATAGCGAACGACCCCGGCGATGCAACGAGCGATGGGAGCTTGACGATGGGTACGACACCGGCGAATGCGGTGGAGATCGTCGATCTCGCCAAGACCTATCGCGGGATGGGCAAGGGACCGCCCAAGCGCGCGCTCGACGGGATCTCGCTCACCGTCGCACGCGGCGAGATGTTCGGGCTCCTGGGACCCAACGGCGCCGGAAAATCGACCCTGATCAACATCATGGCAGGCCTCGTGGACAAGAGCTCGGGGCGGGTCTCGATCTGGGGCATCGACATCGACCGCGATCCCCGCGGCAGCCGGGCGGCGATCGGCGTGGTGCCGCAGGAACTCAACCTCGACGCCTTCTTCACCCCGCGCGAGCTGCTCGAGGTCCAGGCCGGGCTCTACGGCGTGCCGGTCGGCGAGCGCCGCACCGACGAGATCCTCGCCGCCGTGGGCCTCGCCGACAAGGCCGACAGCCACGCGCGTGCCCTGTCCGGCGGCATGCGCCGGCGCCTGCTGGTCGCCAAGGCCCTCGTCCACGCGCCGCCGGTCCTGGTCCTCGACGAGCCGACGGCCGGCGTCGATGTCGAACTGCGCCAGCAGCTCTGGAGCTATGTCCGGTCGCTGAACGCGCGCGGCGTGACGGTGCTGCTGACGACGCATTATCTCGAAGAGGCGGAGGAGCTCTGCGGCCGGATCGCGATCATCAACCGGGGCAGGCTCGCCGCCTGCGACACCACCGCCAACCTCAAGCGCGTCTTCGACCGCAAGACTTTGCTGGTGACCCCCTCCACGCCGCTCGGCGAGGCGCCGGCGGCGCTCGCAGCCTTCGCGCCGGAGGTCCAGGCCGACGGGGTCATCGTCTTCCGGTACCGGCCGAGCCAGGTCCAGGCCGGGCAGATCCTCGCCGCCGTCCAGGCCGCCGGGATCGGCATCGCCGATGTCTCGACCCGCGAGGCGGATCTCGAAGACGTGTTCCTCACCTTCACGCGGGCGGCATGACACGGCCGGCCCGGCGCATGGCGGGGCCGGCGACGCTGGCACTTGCGCTGGCGCTGGCGCTGGGGGCCTGCGCGCCGACCGTGACAGGGCTCGGCGCACCGCTCGCGCCACCGGTGCTCGAAGCTGGCCGCTACGTGGCCCGGGACGGGACGGTGCTGGCGCTGCGGCGCTGGGACACGGCGGAGACGCCGCGGGCGATCGTCCTGGCGCTGCACGGCTTCGGCGACTACGCGGCGGGTTTCGAGATCCCGGCGGTCGAATGGGCGCAGGCCGGCATCGCCACCGTCGCCTACGACCAGCGCGGTTTTGGCGCATCGCCGACCCGCGGCCGCTGGCCGGGCTCCGAGGCACTGATGACGGACCTCGCCGACACCGCGGACCTGCTGCGCGCGCGCCATCCAGGCGTGCCGCTCTTCGTGCTCGGCGAGAGCATGGGTGGCGCGGTGGCGATGGTCGCCGCGGCGCGTGGCCGGCTGGGCGCGATCGACGGGCTGGTGCTGTCGGCGCCGGCCGTCCGCGGCAGCGCCGCGATCGGCCCGGTCGGCAGCTTCGTCCTGAAGATTCTGGCCCATAGCGTCCCCTGGCTGGCCGGCCCCTCGGGCAGCCAGGCCTTCCGGCCGACCGACAACGAGGCGGTGCTGCGCGCCTGGGCCGCGGATCCGCTGATCCTGCGCCATCCGCGCATCGACATGGCCTGGGGGCTCGTCGGGCTGATGGACGAGGCGGTCGCCGCCGCGCCGCGCCTCGACCTGCCGCTTCTCGTCCTGGTGGGTGCCCGCGATGCCCTTGTCCCGGGTGGTGCGATGACCAGCATGCTCGCCAGCCTGCCGGAGACCGGGCGCGAGCGACGGCGGATCGCGGTCTACGAGACCGGATGGCATCTGCTGCTGCGCGATCTCGACGCCGCCCGGGTCCGCGCCGATGTCGCCCATTGGCTGCGCGCGGGCGGCGGCGGGGGTGAAGGTCTGCCCTCGGGCGCAGATCGTCCGGAGGTCCTGTCGCGCAACGCGCTGCGCTGACGGCGCCCGGCCCCTTGCCCCGGCCCCTTGCCCTGGCCTGGGGGACGGCCGATCTTTCGCCCATGGAGTTCGCTTCCGGAGTCGCCGCCGGTGGCCGCATCGTCGCGGTGCTGGGGCCCACCAACACCGGCAAGACGCATCTCGCGATCGAGCGGATGCTCGGCCATCGCAGCGGCATGATCGGCTTTCCGCTGCGCCTGCTGGCGCGCGAGAACTACGACAAGATCGTGCGGCTGAAGGGCGAGCGCAACGTGGCCCTGGTCACCGGCGAGGAGCGCATCGTCCCGCCCGGCGCACGCTGGTTCGTCTGCACCACCGAGGCGATGCCCCTCGCCGCCCGCTCGGTCGATTTCCTCGCCATCGACGAGATCCAGCTGATGGCGGAGCGCGAGCGCGGCCATGTCGTCACGGACCGGCTGCTCCATGCCCGGGGCACAAGCGAGACGAGGGTCCTCGGCGCGGCGACAGCCAAGCCGGTCATCCGCAAGCTTGTGCCCTTCGCGGAGTTCGTCGAGCGCCCGCGCCTGTCGACGCTGACCCATGCCGGTCCGCGCAAGATCACCCGCCTGCCCCGCCGCTCGGCGGTCGTCGCGTTCTCCGCCAACGATGTCTACCGGATCGCCGAGCTGATCCGCCGCCAGCGCGGCGGCGCGGCAGTCGTCTTCGGCGCGCTGAGCCCGCGCACGCGCAACGCACAGGTCGCGATGTATCAGGCCGGGGAGGTCGACTGGCTGGTCGCCACCGACGCCATCGGCATGGGGCTCAACATGGATATCGGCCATGTCGCCTTTGCCGAGCTGAGCAAGTTCGACGGCCGCGCGTTGCGCCGGCTGACCGCCTCCGAGCTCGGCCAGATCGCGGGCCGCGCCGGGCGGCACATGACCGACGGCAGCTTCGGCACGACCGCCGAGGCCGGGACGCTGGAACCCGAGCTCGCGGCCGCCATCGAGGAGCATCGGTTTCCGGCGATCACCCAGGCCTTCTGGCGCAACGCGGCGCTCGATTTCGGCAGCCCGACAGCGCTGCTCGCAAGCCTGGAGGAACGCCCCCCCGCACCCGAACTGGTGCGCGCGCGCACCGCGGAGGATCACGCGGCGCTGGCCGCGCTCGCGCGCGACGACGACGTGCTGGCGGCGGCGCGTGGCCGCGCGCGCGTCGCGCTGCTCTGGGAGGCGTGCCAGATCCCGGACTTCCGCAAGGCCTTCGACGGCGGGCACGCACGCTTCGTCAAGCGGGTCTTCCTGGCCCTCGCCCAGCATGGTCGCCTGCCCTCGGACTGGGTGGTCGGCCAGGTCGCCCGCCTGGACACCACCGAGGGCGACATCGACACCCTGCTGCAGCGCATCGCCGAGACCCGGACCTGGACGTATATCGCCCACAAATCCGACTGGCTCGTCGATCCCGTGGATTGGCAGGCGCGGACGCGTGCCATCGAGGACAAGCTTTCCGACGCGCTGCACGCACGGCTCACCCAGCGTTTCGTCGACCGGCGCGCGGCCACCGTCGCGCGCCGGCGCGCCGCCGGCGAGGAACTGCTCGCCGGGGTGACGCGCAGCGGCGAGGTCGTGGTCGAGGGCGAGTCGGTAGGCGCGCTCACGGGCTTCGACTTCGTCGGCGCGCGCGACGACAGCGAGGGCACGCGCGCGATGCTGGCGGCGGCCAATCGCGCCCTGCGGCAGGATATCGGCGCGCGTGTGCGCCGCCTCGTCCAGGGCGGCGACGAGGCCATCGCGCTCGGTGCCGACGGCGCGCTGATCTGGGAAGACGCCCCGGTCGCACGGCTCGCGGCGGGCCCGGAATGGCTGGCACCCAAAGTCGAGGTGCTGCCGAGCGACCTGCTCGAAGGGCCGCATCGCGAAGCCATCCGGCGACGGCTGACGGCATGGCTCGACGGCCATCTCGCGGCCCAGCTCGCGCCGCTCTACGCCCTGCGTGCGGCCGAGCTGACCGGGCCGGCACGCGGCCTCGCCTACGAACTGACCGGCGCGATGGGCTGCGTCCTGCGGCGCCGGGTGGCGCCCCTGGTCGCGGCCCTCGCCCCCGCCGACCGCGCCGCCCTGACACGGCTCGGCGTCGCGATCGGCGAGCACGCCGTCTTCCTGCCGGCGTTGCGCAGCCATCGCTCGATGGGGGTGCGCGTCACCTTGTGGCGGGTCTTCTCCGGCGCCGACATGGCGCGGCCGATACCGCTGCCGCAACTCTCCCATGGACGCGACGACGTGACCGACGCGGGCGACATGGCGGCGCTGTTCTGCCTGCCGGCGGGGCCGCGATTCCTGCGCGCCGACCGCCTGGAACGGCTCGCGCGCGAGGCCTATCGCCGCGGCCGCGGCGGCCCCTTCGCGATCGATCCGGCCTGGACATCCCTCGCCGGCGTCCCCGGCGACGCGATGGAGGATGTCCTGCGGGCCCTGGGACTGAGGCTGCGCGTCGAGGGCGAGTTGCGATTGCTCGCGCTGCCGCCCCGTGAACGACGACGCCATCAGGTCGAGGCGCGGCGCGAGGCGGCGATCGACGCCGCGTCTCCCTTCGCGGGCCTTGCCCGGCTGATCGGCCGATGACAGCCGCGCCTGCGGCCGCGGCGATGCGCCTCGACAAGTGGCTGTGGTACGCGCGTTTCTTCAAATCGCGCGCCCTCGCCGCGCGGTACTGCGCCGAGACCGGTTTGCGGGTCAACGGATCGCCGGTCCTGAAGCCTCATTACGCGATCCGCCCAGGGGATGTGTTGACCTTAGCGCTTGGGTCCCATATTCGGGTCGTCCGCGTCGTCGCGCTGGCCACCCGCCGGGGGCCGGCGCCCGAGGCCCGCGGTCTGTATGACGACCTGTCCCCGGTCTAGGGACGACAGCTTCTCCCTCCAGCCAGAACAGCGAGCAGATCAGGATGTTCGACATCGCCATCACCCCGGACGCCCTGCTCAGCCTGTTCACGCTGACGGCGCTCGAGATCGTCCTCGGCATCGACAACATCGTGATCATCGCGATCATCTCGAACGCCCTGCCCGCCCATCAGCGGGACCGGGCACGCGTGATCGGCCTCGCGCTTGCCCTGATCACACGGCTCTTGCTGCTGTTCTCGCTCGCCTGGCTCGCCAGCCTGACGAAACCGATGTTCCACATCCTGTCGCAGCCCTTCTCGGGCCGCGACCTGATCATGCTCGCCGGCGGCCTGTTCCTGCTCGTCAAGGCGACCAAGGAGATCCACGAATCCCTGGAGGAGGCGTCGGAGGCGGAGGACAGCCCGCGACGGGTCGGATCCTTCCGCAGCGCGATCATCCAGATCGTGCTGCTCGACATCGTGTTTTCCTTCGATTCCGTCATCACGGCCGTCGGTATGGCGAACGAACTCTGGGTGATGTCGGCGGCAGTGATCATCGCGGTGATCATCATGCTGATCGCCTCCGGTCCGATCGTGCGCTTCATCCATGCCCATCCGAGCATCAAGATGCTGGCGCTGGCCTTCGTCATGCTGATCGGCGTCGCGCTGGTCGCCGAGGGCATGCGCTTCCACATCCCCAAGGGCTATCTCTACGCGGCGATGGCGTTTTCCGTCGCGGTGGAGGCGCTCAACATCACCCTCGCCCAGCGCCGCGCCCGCGCCCGCGGGCAGCGTCAGGATCACGGCGGCTGAAAGGTTGCGGCGCCGCCGAGGCGCGTGCTACCCACCCCGCCCGTTCGGCATTCCCGCAATATTCGGAGCGAGCCCGCATCATGGCGTATGTCGTCACCGAAGCCTGCATCAAGTGCAAGTACATGGACTGCGTCGAGGTCTGCCCCGTGGATTGTTTCTACGAGGGCGACAACATGCTGGTCATCAAGCCCGACGAATGCATCGACTGCGGCGTCTGCGAGCCGGAATGCCCGGCCGAGGCGATCATCCCGGACACCGATCCCGGGGCCGAGAAATGGCTGACCGTGAACAAGGACTACGCCGAGTCCTGGCCGAACATCACGCGCAAGGGGCAGGCGCCCGCCGACGCCGACCAGTGGAAGGGCGTCGCGGACAAGTTCGCGACGCATTTCTCGCCGGATCCGGCCAAGCGCTGACCTCCGGCGGTCGCTGCGCCGCTGGCCGTTTATTTTTCGTCCCATTCGTGGTAAGCATCTGCCGATCGCGGTCGTCGGACCGCGACGCAATTCCGAGTTCCTGAAGGCATCCGCAACGACCGCTCGCATGGTCGGCGGAGGGCGATGCGGCCGCGATTGCCGGCCGGGTCCGTGCCGTTTGCCCTCGCGGGCGTGCGGTCAAGGCCGCCAGGACAACGGAAAGCTGGTTTCGATGGGCAACCCTGCGAAGGACATCATGGATATCGGTTTCGAGGTCGAAGATCACGTCGTGTACCCGACCCACGGTGTGGGCAAGATCACGGGCATCGAAGCCCAGGAGATCGCGGGGCAGAAGCTCAACCTGCTGGTGATCCAGTTCGAGAAGGACCGGATGACCCTGCGCGTCCCGGTGGCCAAGGCCAAGACCTCCGGTCTGCGCCGGCTGTCGACCAAGAAGGAGATGCAGAACGCGCTGGTGACGCTCAAGGGTCGCTCGCGCGTCAAGCGTACGATGTGGTCGCGCCGCGCGCAGGAATACGAGGCCAAGATCAACAGCGGCGACCCCCGCCAGATCGCCGAGGTCGTACGCGACCTCCACCGCAACGCCGGTCAGCCCGACCAGTCCTTCAGCGAGCGGCAGATGTACCAGGCCGCCCTGGATCGTCTCGCCCGCGAGTTCGCCGCGGTGGAGAAGATCACCGAGGAAGTCGCGGTCCAGCGCCTCGAGACGATGCTGAAGGCCGCCTGATGCCGGCGCGGCCCGCCCTGGCATGCGCCAGGGCGGCGCGGCGGCCCTGCGCAACATGGTCGAAACCGACAAATTCGCCATTCTCAGAGGTGGCCGCCGGGTCTGGACGGTAGGGGCGATCCATGGCGAGGCCCAGCGCCTGATGGCGCTGCATGATGCCCTGGAAACACGCTTCGACGTGCCGGGTGACCGCCTCGTCTATACCGGCAACTATCTCGGCCATGGTCCGGATGTACGGCGCACGGTCGCGGAACTGATCGATTTCCGCAGCCGTCTTCTCGGACTTCCCGGCATGTTCGCCGCCGACATCGTCTTCCTGCGTGGTGCCCAGGAAGAGATGTGGCAGAAGTTGCTGCAACTGCAATTCGCCGTGAACCCGCGCGAGGTGCTGGAGTGGATGCTCGCCCGCGGGCTCGGCGCGACCCTGACCGCCTACGGGCTCCCGCCCGAGGCCGGCCTTGCGGCGGCCCGCGACGGCGCCCTGTCGCTCTCGCGCTGGACCGGCCGTATCCGCGCCGCCATCGCGGCCCAGCCGGGCCATCGGGACCTGCTCTCGGCCCTGCGCCGCGCCGCCCATGACGCCGAACGGCGGCTGCTCTTCGTCCATGCCGGTATCGATCCATCCCGCCCACTCGCCAGCCAGGGCGACCGGTTCTGGTGGGGCGCGCCGGGATTCGGCACCTGGCCGGAGCCCTACGAGGGCTTCCGCCGCGTGGTCCGGGGCTACGATCCGGGGCACGGCGGGATCGCGCGTTTCGCCCATGCGATCACCGCCGATGGCGGCTGCGGCTTCGGTGGGCCCTTGACCGCTCTGTGCCTCTCCGCCGAAGGCGAGATCGTCGACCGCATCGACATATGATCGCCCGCAACGCCGGAGTGATCCGGCCGGGGTAGGCATGCGTAAACAGCCCTGCAACCTGACGAGGGCTTCGACATGGCGCATGCAGACGACGTGATCCACGGCGCGACCTTGACCTTCGTGCGTGGCGCCATGAAACGCGCGCTGCTCAGCCGCGAACGCGAATTCGAACTCGCCAAGAGTTGGCGCGAGACGGGCGACCAGACCGCTCTCCACGAACTGATCAACGCCTACACGCGCCTCGTCATCGCCACGGCCACGCGCTTTCGCCATTACGGCCTGCCCTTCGGCGACCTGATCCAGGAGGGCAATCTCGGCCTGATGCACG
>CAYSUY010000096.1:10733-15404 GCA_964434345.1 uncultured Acetobacteraceae bacterium | reverse complement strand
CGCCGATCATCTTGTCGCGGCCGGCCTCGATGCGCTTGGCGATCGCGATCTCGCCTTCCCGCGAGAGCAGCTCGATCGACCCCATCTCGCGCAGATACATGCGCACGGGATCGTCGGTGCGGCCGAGGGATTCCTCGTCGACATTGCCGCTCGCGCTGCCGCCCGATTCGCTCTCGGCCTCCTCGCCACCGCCCTCGGCGGCGGCCGGGCGCGCCTGCGCCTGGGGCTTTTCGGTATCTTCCGCTTCCTCGTTCTCGATCACGTTGACGCCGGCCTCGGACAGCACGGCGAGCGTGTCCTCGATCTGCTCCGACGAGGATTTTTCGGGCGGGAGGATCGCGTTGATCTCGTCGTAGGTGACGTAGCCGCGCTCCCGGCCCCGGGCGATCATCTTTTTGATCGCCGCGGCGGTGCCATCCATCAGCGGCCCGTCGACGCTGTCGTCGCGCTGCTGCGCCTGGGTATCGACCGGCTTGTTCTTCGATGCCATCTCGGAGCGGATCCTTGCTTGTCTGAAATCCGGGTTGCTGGTCTCTGGCGCCGTTCAGCGCCGCCTTGCGGTGTCGCCAGGCGCGAGGAGGGGCGATTCGTCGTCGATCTCCTGCGCTTGCGCGCGCGCCACCTCGCGCTGCATTTCCTCGATCCTGCGGGCCCAGCCCTCTGTCAACCCGTCGGCACCGAGATCGGCCGCCCGACGAAGTTCCTCACTGGCCTCCCGCTTATGGAGTTCGAGGAGCATCTTCTTCCAATTCTCCCGCGCCGCCGCCTCGTCATCGGTGCGCACGAAGGCTAACGCCTTGAAAATACTGGAACCCAAAAGGCGCGGGACTATGCCCCCGAACCCAGAGGTTATCAAGTGGAGCCGAACCCCCTCGCGGTCAAGGCGTGGCCGCTTGTCCTGGACCTCCAGAAGCGCGCGCCGCAGGCGGTCCAGCTCGGGATCGGCGATGTCGAGGCGGGCGAAGGACTCGGCGTCCTCGTCGAGGACCTCCGGAAAGACGATCGCGGTCGCGACCAGGATCTTCAGGCCGCGATCCGGGCTCGGGACCGGCATGGTCGCGGCCGGCAGCGCCGGCGGCATCGGCGGACCGCCGCGCGCGCGCGCCTGCCCGCGCCGGTCGCCGCTTCCGCTCCCGCCGCCACTCCTGGAGCGGCTGGGCGAAGGGCCGCGCAGCAGGCGCCAGACGCGCTGCCGGAATTCCTGGCGGTACATTTCCTGCACCGCCGGATCGGCGATCAGCGCCACCTGACGGTCGAGTTCGGCCTGGAACGCGGCGCGGCGCTCCGGCGTGTCGATCTGACGGTCCTCGAGGGTCGCGGCCCAGACCATGTCCACCAGGGGGATCGACTGCCGCAGCACGTCCTCTATGCCCTGGCGGCCCGCGGCGCGGATCAGGCTGTCGGGGTCCTCGCCGGGCGGCAGCGGGGCGAAACGCAGCGAGCGCCCGGGTTTGAGCAACGGCAGGGCCCGTTCGGCAGCCCGGCGCGCGGCGCGCCGCCCGGCGGCATCCCCGTCGAGGCAGATGAACGGCTCCGGAGCGAGTCGCCAGAGCAGTTCGAGCTGGCCCTCGGTCAGGGCGGTTCCGAGCGGGGCGATCGCGCCGCGCAGCCCGGCCTCGTGGAGCGCGATCACGTCCATGTAGCCCTCGGCGACGATCGCCTCGCAGCCTTCGCGCACCCCGGTCCGGGCACGATCCAGCGCGTAGAGGGTCCGGCCCTTGTCGAAGAGCGGCGTGTCCCGGGAATTGAGGTATTTGGGCTGGCCGTCGCCCAGGATCCGCCCGCCGAAGGCGATGGTCTGGCCGCGGCGGTCGGCGATCGGAAACATCACCCGGCCGCGAAAGAAGTCGAAGGGCTCGCGCCCGTCATCGGGACGGACCAGGAGCCCGGCCTCGATCTGCAGCGCGTCCTCGAAGCCCTGGCGGCGCAGCGCCTGGCGAAGGGCATCGCGGCCCTCGGGCGCATAGCCGAGCCGGAAGGCGCGGATCGTCGCCTCGCCGAGGCCGCGGCGGCGCAGATACTCCATCCCCGGTCGGCCGGCGGCCGACCAGAGTTGCTGTTCGAACCAGGCCGCCGCCGCCTCGACCGCGTCGGTCAGGGTCTTGCGCCGCTCCTCGCGCGCGGTGTCCTGGGGCGTCTGGCGGGGGACCTCGAGCCCGGCGTCCTGCGCGAGGCGCTCGACCGCCTCGGGAAAGCCGAGGCTGTCGGCGCGCATCACGAAGCCGATCACGTCGCCATGCGCGCCGCAGCCGAAGCAGTGGAAGAAGCCCTTGTCGTCGTTGACGAAAAAGCTCGGGCTCTTCTCGTTGTGGAATGGGCAGAGGCCGGAGAATTCCCGCCCCTTCTTGACCAGCCGCACGCGTCTGCCGACCACCGACGAGCAGGTCAGGCGGTTGCGGATCTCGTCAAGGAACTGGGGCGGAAAGGCCATCGCGCTCGGCTGGGGACGATACGGGGAAAGCGGCAGTATAGCGCGGCCAGCGGGGCCGTCAGAGGTCGGTGAACCCCAGTGTCCGACAGGCATGGGCCGCGATCATGCTCTCCTCGTCGGTGGGAACCACCCAGGCCGAGGCCCGCGATCCGGGCCGCGAGATTCGCGGGCCGCCGGCCGCGTTCGCCGCGGGGTCGAGGTCGATGCCGAGCCAGCCTGACATGGCGCAGATCGCGGCGCGTGTTTCGGCGTCGTTCTCGCCGATCCCGGCCGTGAAGACGAGGGCGTCGACGCCGCCGAGCGCCGCGGCCAGCGATCCGATCTCCCGCCCGGCACGGTAGACGAAGAGGTCTATGGCCTTGCGTGCACGCGGATCGGCGGAGGCGCGCAGCGCCCGCATGTCGCTGGAGATCCCGGAAACGCCGAGCAGCCCCGATTCGCGATAGAGGAGCGTCTCGAGCGCGCGCGCATCCATCGCATAGCGGTCGATCAGATGCAGGATCACGCCGGGATCGATCGCCCCGCAGCGCGTTCCCATCATCAGCCCGTCGAGGGCGGTGAACCCCATCGTCGAGGCGACCGACAGGCCCGCGCGCATGGCGCAGAGGCTCGCCCCATTGCCGAGATGGGCGACGACGACGCGTGCCCCGGCGAGGTCCGGCGCAAGGGCGGGCAGGCGCCGCGCGATGTATTCGTAGGAGAGGCCGTGGAAACCGTAACGCCGAACGCCTTCTGCGGCGAAGCGCTCGGGCAGCGCGAAGCTCTGCGCCAGCGCGGGCTGGACCCTGTGGAAGGCGGTGTCGAAGCACGCCACCTGGGGCAGGTCGGGGCGCGCCGCCCGCCACGCGCGGATCGGCGCGAGGTTGTGCGGCTGGTGGAGCGGCGCGAGCGGCACGAGCGCGTCGAGCGCCGCCAGCACCGCGTCGTCGACCCTGACCGGGGCGTCGAAGCGCGTTCCGCCATGGACGACGCGATGCCCGATCGCGGCCAGATTCCGGCCACCGAGGAGGCGCGGCGCGATCCGGTCGAGTTCCGCGACCGCCGCGTCGTGACCGAGACTGGAGCCTGCGGGCCAGTCGCGCGCGGCGATCTCGGTTCCCGCGGCGCGGGCGCGCAGTCGCGGCGCCGTGGCCAGCCCCTCGAACTGCCCGTCGCCGAGGACCGTCAGCGCGCCGTGCGCGGACAGGGCATAGGCCTTGAACTTCAGGCTCGACGAGCCGGCATTGAGGGTCAGGATCGCGCGCTCCATGACGCTCACCCGGCCGCCACCCGCGCCGCCCGCCGCCGCCGCGCCTCGGCCACCAGGACCGCCACGCCGCAGGATACGAGGCGGCTGATCTCGCTGTCGGCGCGGCTCGTGAGCACGATCGGCACGCGCGCGCCCAGGACGATACCGGCGGCATCGGCCCCCGCCAGGAAGGACAGGCTCTTGGCGAGCATGTTTCCCGCCTCGAGGTCGGGCACGACCAGGACGTTGGCGCGGCCCGCGACTGGCGAGACGATCTTCTTGACCGCCGCGGCCTCGGGATCGATGGCGTTGTCGAGCGCAAGCGGGCCGTCGAGCAGCCCGCCCAGGATCTGCCCGCGCTCCGCCATCTTGCACAGGGCTGCGGCCTCGATCGTCGAGGGAAGCTTGGGATTGACGGTTTCCATCGCCGACAGGATCGCCACGCGCGGTTCGGCGATGCCGAGCGCGTGGGCGAGGTCGATGGCGTTCTGGACGATGTCGACCTTCTCCGCCACCGTCGGCGCGATGTTGATCGCCGCGTCGGTGAGGATCAGCGCCTGCGGCCGGCCGGGCAACTCCATCACGAAGCAATGGCTGATGCGCCGCTCGGTCCGCAGCCCGGTGTCGCGCGCCACCACCGCCGCCATCAATTCGTCGGTGTGGAGGCTGCCCTTCATGAGAGCCTCCGCGCGCCCCTCGCGCACCAGGGCGACCGCGCGGTCGGCCGAGGCGTGGCTGTGCGGCGTGTCGATGATCTCGATCCCGGCGAGGTCGGCGTCGGCCTGCGCCGCTGCCGCCCGGATGCGCGCCTGCGGGCCGACCAGGATGGGGCGGATCAGCCCGCGCCGCGTCGCCGCCATGGCGCCGGCCATGGACAGGGCGTCGCAGGGATGGACGACCGCCATCGGCAGCGGCGCGAGCGCCGTGCAGGCCTCGATCAGCGTCTCGAATCTCGCATGCGTGGCGTCGCTGCTGTCGGTCATCGCGGCTCCGGGGCTTGCGGCTTACGGCT
>CAYSUY010000096.1:239-10633 GCA_964434345.1 uncultured Acetobacteraceae bacterium | reverse complement strand
CGGCTTACGGCTGATCTGAAAGGTGCCGGCGCGCGGAGGGATATTGCCATCGTCGCGCGCCGATTGCGCGCCGCGCGTCACCCGCCGCCGGCCCCCGCCGGCAGGGTTTCGGCCAGCCGTACCCCCGCGTCGTGGCGCAGGAAGCCCTCGAAGGCCAGCAGCAGCCAGAGCACGCGTGCATTGTCCGCGGCTCCCGACCGGTGCCGGTCGATCAGCCGGCCGACCGCCGACAGGTCGAAGAAACGGCTGTCGGCGAGCGCGCCGCCCAGCAGCGCGGCGCGCAGCCGACCATGGAGTTCGCCCCTGAACCAGCGCGCGATGGGCAGCACGAAGCCCTGCTTGGGTCGGGCGAGAATGGCAGGCGGCAGCCGGCCGTCCATCGCGCGCTTGAGGATCCACTTGCCGGCACCCGCGCGCAGCTTCAGCGACGCCGGCAGCGTCCCCGCCCATTCCACCAGGCGGTGATCGAGCAGCGGGCAGCGCGCCTCCAGCCCGACCGCCATGCTGGCGCGGTCCAGCTTGGTGAGAATGCCGCCGGGCAGCCACGTCGTCAGGTCGAGATACTGGGCCCAGGCCAGCGGATCGCCGGCCGGCGCCTCGTCGGCATGCCGCGCGAGGACGCCAAGCGCATGATGGCCGTCCAGTTCGCGCTTCAGCCGTGGCGAGAAGATCGCCGCGCGCACCTGATCGGGCGCGACCGCGACCGACAGGAAATAGGCCTCCAGCGGCTCCAGCGACAATTCGCGCAGGGTGTTGCGTGCCCGGAGCGCGCGCGGTGCCCAGTCGGCCTTCGGGTAGATCGCGGCGAGGGCGCCGAACAGCGCACGGCGCGGCGCGGCCGGCAGCAGCCCGCGCAGCGCCGAGATCCGCGCATGCCAGCGATGGCGGCGGTAGCCCGCGAAGACCTCGTCGCCACCGTCGCCGGTCAGGGCGACGGCGACATGCGCGCGCGCTGCGGCGCAGAGTTGCATCGTCGGGAGTGCCGAGGCGTCGCCGAAGGGCTCGTCGTAGACCTCTGCGAGCCGGTCGATCAGGCCGAACGCGTCGGCATCGACGATCCGCGCGCGGTGGGTCGTGCCGAAGCGCGCCGCGACGGCGGCGGCATGGCGGGACTCGTCGTAGGCCGCCTGGCGGAAACCGATGGCGAAGGTCTCGACCGGACGCGCGTCCAGCGCGGCCATCGTGGCGACCACGGCGCTCGAATCCAAGCCACCGGACAGGAAGGCGCCGAGCGGAACCTCGGCGACGAGGCGGCGGCCGACCGCGCCGTTCAACTCGGCGGCGAGCCGCTCGGCCGCCTCGTCCGCCGTCGTCCGCGGATCCGCGGCGAAGGCGGGACGCCAATAGCGTCGCGGTGTCAGCGGGGCACCGCCGCCTCGCGCGATGGACAGCATGCTGCCCGGCGGCAGCTTGTGGATGCCGGCGTAGATCGTCCGCGGGTCGGGGACGTAGCCGTAGGCGAAGAACTCCTCGATCGCGCGGACATCGATCCGGCGGCCGATCCCCGGATGAAGGAGCAGCGCCTTGATTTCCGACGCCAGAGCGATGCTGCCATCCGGCAGCCAGGCGTAGTGCAGCGGCTTCTTGCCAAGCCGGTCGCGCGCCGCGAACAGCATGTCGCGCCGCCGGTCCCAGAGCGCGAAGGCGAACATGCCGTCGAGCCGCTCGACGCAGCGCTCGCCCCATTCCTCCCAGGCATGGACGATGGTCTCGGTGTCGCTGCGCGTCGCGAAGACATGGCCGGCGGCGCGCAGTTCCTCCGCCAGCGCGGCGTGACCATAGATCTCGCCGTTGAACACGACATGCACATCGCCCGTCTCGTTGGCGAGCGGCTGTCGCCCACCGGCCCGGTCGATGATGGCGAGGCGGCGATGCCCGAGGCCGACCCCAGGCTCGACATGCAGGCCCGCGCCGTCGGGTCCGCGATGGGCCAACGCGTCTGTCATCCGCTCCAGGAGCCCGGCATCGATCGGCCGTCTGCCGAGAATGTCGAAGAGCGCGACGAGACCGCACATCGCCCGGCGCCTCAACGTCCAGGCGCGGCGAGGGCCGCGAAGGACGTTCCGAGGCCCGGTGCCGCGGCGGCGAAACGCTGCAGCGTGCGCAGCGTCGCCGCGTCGTCGTCTCCTTCGGCCGAGAGCAGGAGCGCGGCGGCGGCACGCCGGCCGGAGACCAGCGTGCCCGTGATCTGGGCGCGCTTGGCGTCCAGTGTCGAGCCCACGAAGCGTCCATCGACCCAGTAGGCCAGAAGCACGGTGCGACGCGTACCGTCGCCGACGATCCGCCGGCTGCGGACGCGCAGGTCGGCACCGTCGATCGTCAGCGTCGCCGATCCGTCGCCGACGCGGCGCCATCTTTCGTCCTGCATCTCGTTGGCGAAGGCGACCAGCTCGGCGCCCTTGCGCTGCGACGCGTAGAAGACCACGTGCATGTCGACCGCCCGATCCGCGTCGTCGGCGAAGCGGAGCCGCCACTCCGCGGTCGGGTTCCGGAACATCGGCCGCCAGCGATCCTCCGCCGCGACCGCGCGCCATGGCGCACCCGGCACGGGAACGGCGAGCGCCGCGCCCGACATGTCGCCGGCATCACGGTCGAGATAGCCGGCATAGGCCGGGCCGAGCGCGGCGGCTGCGACGATCGCTGCCGCCGCGAGGGCGGGGCGCGCCGATGGGGGCCCGGACGGCGCGGCGAGGAGCCAGGACGGCGGTCGCCACGCGGTCCGGCGATCCGCGAAGGCGAGGCCGATCCAGCTCAGCAGCAGTGTCACCGCGAGGAAGAAGCCCCAGCCATACACGATATGGTCGACGCCGACGGCGTAGCGGTGGTTCGAATAATGCGCGATCAGCACGATGCCGAGCGCACGCACGCCATTGGCGAGGATCGGCACCATGATCGACAGCGCCACGAAGAGCAGCCGTCGCGCCGGGCTGCGATAGGTCAGGTCGGCGAACAGCACGCCATAGGCAAGCGACGCGATCAGGAAGCGCAGCCCGGCGCAGGCCTCCGCGACGTGGAAATTGCCGCTGGGCACCGCGATGAAGACACCGTCGACGTAGTTGGGGATCCCGATCGCGTCGAGCCCGGCGACGATGAAGGCGGTGGTCAGGACCTGCAGGCCGGGAACCAGCTGCTCGCCGGTCGGAACGAGGAAGAACAGATAGAGGCACGGCACGAGGAGTGCCGCGTAGAGCCGCCAGCCGAGCACCGCGAGGATCAGGCATTGCAGCATGCCGACGAGGGCGAATTGCTGGATCTCGTAGACGGTCGCGGTGCGCGCCACCAGCCAGGCGGCGCTGCCGAGCAGCGCCAGGGCGACCGGCAGGGCCGCCATCGGCGCCGGCGCGGCGGCCGCGAAGGCGGCGCGGCGCGCATGGGCGAGATAGGCCGCGATCGCCGGGACGAGCAGGCAGTGATTGAACGTCGCCGAGGACAGCCAGACACGCCACGCGGCGAGGGCCGCGTCATGGAAGATCGCGAGCAGCGCGAGAGTCCCGCCGCCGAGCGCGAAGGCCGCCATGGTCCAGGCCTGGCGCCGCGCGGCCGGTAGCGGGAATGCGGTCTGTGTGATGGCCGTCATGGGCGCCTGGTCGTTTGTGGGGCACGTCGCGCGAAGGGCGCGCGGCCTTTATGACTCCCGGATCGCCTGCCTACGCCCTGTCCAGCGCGATTACTCCCAGCGTGCGCGGCGTGGCCGGGATGGAGGACGAGGATGGACTGGACCGATATCGGCTGGATCAAGCAGCTGGCGTTGCCGCCAGGCCTGCTGCTGCTGGCGGCGCTGGTCGCCCTGGCGTGCCGGGGACGCGCTGCGCGGCTCTGGTCGGCCGCGGCGGTGGTTGCGCTCGCGGTGGCCGCGATGCCAGTGACGGACCGGATCGCGAATCTGTTGCTGGAGCGCGCGATCCCGGCCGTCGACCCGGGCCTCGTGCCTGCGGCGATCGTCGTGCTGTCCGGCGACTATCGATCCTTCGCCCCGGAATATGGCGAGGCGACGATCGGGGCCGCGACCCTGATGCGGCTGCGCCACGCGGCCGTGCTTCATCGTCGCACCGGGCTGCCGATCCTCGCGAGCGGCGGCGGCACGCCAGCCGACAGTCGGCCGGACATGGGCGAGGCGATGCGCATCGCCCTGGAGCGCGATTTCACCGTTCCCGTGCGCTGGGTCGAGGGACGCTCGCGCAACACGCTGGAAAACGCGATCGAGAGCGCGCGCATCCTGCGTGCCGAGGGGATCGCGACGGTGCTGCTCGTGACGCATGCTTCGCATATGCCGCGCGCCATGCGCGCCTTCACGGCGGCCGGCCTGCGAACGGTTCCGGCGCCGGCGGGCGGGATCGAACGGATCGGCGGGCTGGCGGCGACCGATCTGCTGCCTGGGGCCGCGCCGCTCCAACGGACCACCGCCGCGCTGCACGAACTGGCCGGCCTCGCCTGGTACGAGATCGTCATCGCGTTTCGCGCAGGCGCGACAAGATGAGGCTGGCGAACGCGCCGATTCCCGTTGCCGGCCGCGCGGGCCATCGCGTAGGACACGCGGGGTCCGGACGCCAAGCCGGCCAGCCATGGAGTAGCGCAGGGGAGTAGCGCAGGGATGAGCGAACGCGTCGCCGTGATCGGCCTCGGTTATGTCGGCCTGCCCCTCGCCGTCGCGCTCGCGCGGCACATGCCGACCGTGGGGTTCGACATCGACCGCGCGCGGGTCGCGGAACTCGCCGCCGGTCGCGACCGCACCAACGAGGTCGATGCCGCGACCCTCGCGTCGTCGACCCTGGTGCGCAGCTGCGAGCCCGCCGATCTGCGTGGCTGCACGATGTTCATCGTGACCGTGCCGACCCCGGTCGATGGCGGCAACCGTCCCGATCTCGGCGCGGTGCGCTCGGCCTGCCGGACCGTCGGCGCGGTCATCGGCAAGGACGCGGTCATGGTGCTGGAAAGCACCGTCTATCCCGGCGTCACCGAGGAGATCTGCGGTCCCGAGATCGAGCGCGCCTCCGGCCTCGTCTGCGGGCGGGATTTCTTTCTTGGCTACAGCCCCGAGCGCATCAATCCAGGCGATCGCGAGCACACGGTCGAGCGGATCACGAAGGTCGTCTCCGGGCAGACCCCGGCGGCGCTGGAGCGCATCGCCACGGTCTATTCGGCGATCACGAGCGGCGGCGTGTTTCGCGCCCGCGACATCAAGACCGCCGAGGCGGCGAAGGTGATCGAGAACGCGCAGCGCGACATCAACATCGCCTTCGTCAACGAGATCACGATGATCTTCCAGCGCATCGGGGTGTCGGTCTTCGACGTTCTCGCCGCCTCGCGCACGAAGTGGAACTTCCTGCCCTTCTCGCCCGGGCTGGTCGGCGGCCATTGCATCGGCGTCGATCCCTATTACCTCGCCGATCTCGCCCAGCGGCTCGGCCACCATCCCGAGGTCATCCTCGCCGGGCGCCGGATCAACGACCAGATGGGGCATTATGTCGCCGACCAGCTGGCGCGGCTGCTCGCGCGCCAGGACCGCGCGCGACGTGCCGCCCGAATCCTGGTGCTCGGCCTCACCTTCAAGGAAAACGTGCCGGACCTGCGCAATTCGAAGGTCATCGACGTCATCCGCGGCCTCGAGGCCTGGGGGCACGAGGTGCTGGTGCACGATCCGATGGCCGATCGCGGCGAGGCGCGGCACGAATACGGCGTCGACCTGCTGCCATCGCTCGACGGTCTTGCGGATCTCGACGGCGTCGTCGCCGCCGTTCCGCATGCCGACTACGCCGGTTTCGACGTCGCGCGGCTGGCCGCGCTGACGCGTCCGGGCGCCGTGATCGCCGACATCAAGGGCGTCTGGCGCCATCTCGACCTGCCGGGTGACCGCGTGCGCTGGGAATTCTGAGCGCGCCGGCGGCGGCTCAACTCCAGCACTCGATCCGCACCACGAAGCGCCGCGCGACTGCCAGGATGTCCGCGTCGTCGAGCCGCCGCACCGCGTCGCCGTCGACGACCCGGACCTGGTGCGCGGCAAGGAAACGTCGCGCTGCGCCTAGCCCGACCGCCAGTCCTGGCCGCTCCGCGTCGGGACGCGCGCCAGGAAGCGGGCGCGCGCGTGCGTGGACGATCCCGACGACCTCGCCGAAGCTGTCGAGCAGCGGACTGCCGCTATGTCCCGGAAAGACCCTGGCCGCGAAGGCGAAGCGCCAGGCTTCGCTGGCCGCCACGCCGTCGGCGACACGCGCCGCCGTCGCGGTCGCGCTCTGGCTGGGCTTGCCGAACAGGGAGAAGCCGACGATCAGGGCGTGACCGTCACCCTGCGCACCCGGGGCGCGGCTGAAGCGTGCGACGGCCGGCGCCGGCGCGGCGGCCTTGACCACGGCGAGGTCGATCGCGGGCGCGCCGGCGACAAGACGCAGCGCGCTTGTCGTGTGGCCGTGACCGCTGGCGGTGATCTCGCCGCAGGCCCGCACCGCGTGGAAATTGGTGAGGATCTCGCCGGTCTCGTTGACGAAGAAGCCGCTGCCCGTGCCCTTGAGGAGGCGACCGTCGCGTCTGGCCGGTGGCGACGGCGCACCGCCATCCGCGGTTCCGATCGCCGCGCGCACGCGCCGCATGCGCGCGTCCTCGCGTCGTGCCGCTTCCGCGGCATCGATCGCCTCGCCGACGCATGTGCCCGGCAGCGTCCGCGCGACCGCGTCGCGCGCCGCGTCGTAGCAGAAAATCGCGCCCGACCTCATGGCCTCGCCGCCGCGCGCGAGGACCGGCGCGAGGATGAGGATCGCGGCAAGGGCGGACGCGCGTGCGCCGCGCGCGGTGCGAGGCCACGGCATGCCGCATCCTAGGCCCGTGCCGCTGGCGCCGGCCCGCGACACGCCGCCGCCGCCGCGCGGCCCAAGGGCGCACCCCGTTCGTGCGGTTCGCCCACGGCGCGGCGCGTGCGAGCCTGCATGGGCCAAACGTCCGCCCGCGCTTGCGCGCGCGGTTCCGCCTCGCAGGAGATCGCCATGCCCGACCATGTCGCGCTGATGTTCGAAGGCCTTCGGGCCTGGATCGATTCCAACCGTCCTTTCGCGGTCTTCGCGGCGGGCGTGTTCCTTCAGACGCTGCTGCTGATCGCCAACGTGGCGTTCCTGTCGCGTGCGGCGCGCGAGGCGGAGGCCTTGCGCGCGGCGGTCGACGGTTTCGCGGCGCGCCTCGCCTCGGCCGATGACGCACGGAGGTCGAAAATCGCGGAGCGACGTCGTATCCTTGCGACCCTGAGCGACGGACTCGCCGCGCGCCCGACCGAGCCGCGGGAGCCCGCCGCCATCCGCAGAGGGAGTGGGGCATGAACAAGATCACGCGACCGGGGGTGATCCCGGAAGGTCAGGAGCCCTGGCAATGGGCCGATCCGGTGTGGCGGTCGATCGTCGGGAAGGTGCGCGCCGGACGTTCGCTCAAGCCGGCCGCATGGCCCGGCGGCGCGCGTTGCGCGGTCGCGCTCTCCTTCGACTCCGATCACGAGACCGGCACGCTGCGCGAGGGACAGACATCTCCGGGCCGCCTCAGCCAGGGGCAGTTCGGCAATCGTCAGGGCGTGCCACGCATCCGCAGGCTTCTCGATCGCCACGGCATCAAGGCCAGCTTCTTCGTTCCGGCGGTCGTGGCGCTTCTGTATCCGGACGAGCAGCGCGACCATGTCGAGGCGGGGCACGAGGTCGGCATCCATGGCTGGATCCACGAACTCAACAGCCAGCTGCCCTACGAGGCCGAGCGCGACCTGATGTTGCGCGCCGCCGACACGCTCGAACGCATCGCCGGCAAGCGGCCGGTCGGGCTGCGCACGCCGTCCTGGGATTTCAGCCCGCATACGCTGGCGATCTGTCGCGAGATGGGGCTGCTCTATGATTCGTCGCTGATGGCCGACGACGATCCCTACGAACTGCTCGAGGATGGCGAGCCGACGGGGCTCGTCGAATTGCCGGTCGAGTGGATCAAGGACGACGCGCCCTATCTCAACATGCAGCGCTTCGCCGCGATCCGGCCCTACACGCCGCCCTCCGGCGTGCTGGAGATCTTCAAGGCCGAGTTCGATGGCGCCTGGGACGAGGGCGGGCTCTACGTGCTGACCATGCACCCGCACATCATCGGGCATCGCTCGCGCATGTATCTGCTCGAGGCGCTGATCGAACACATGAAGGCCAAGGGGCCGGTCTGGTTCGCGACCCATGCCGAGGTCGCGGCGTATTGTAAGGCTCAGGCTGGGCTCTGACGAGCCGCCGCCGCAAGGGACGGGCGGGGCTCCGGAGCGAGCCCCGCCATTCGCCGCTGGGGGACCCGACATGAAGATCACCGACGTCGAGACGATATTGCTGCGCCTGCCCGTGGTGCGCGAGATCGGCGATGGCTGCCAGACCATCTGCGTCATCCGCGTGCATACCGACGAGGGCATCGTCGGGATCGGCGAGGCGCATACCAACCCGCTCGCCGCGCGCGCGGTGATCGAATCGCCGCTCTATTCGGTGTCGGCGCAGGGCCTCAAGCACATCCTGGTCGGGGAGGATCCGCGCGACATCAACCGGCTCTGGGACAAGATGTACAAGCACACCCAGACCTATGGCCGGCGCGGATTGCTGATGCATGCGCTCTCGGGCATCGACCTCGCGCTCTGGGACATCCTGGGCAAGAGCGTCGGGCAGCCCGTCTACCGGCTGCTCGGCGGCGCGCGGCGCAAGGCGCATTACGCCTACGCGTCGGATCTCTCGCAGCCGACGGTCGAAGAGACGATCGAGCTCGCCCTCAAGCACAAGGAAAACGGCTACCGGGCGATGAAGTTCGGCTGGGGCGCGCTCGGCAAGGATCGCAAGTCCGACATCGCGGTCGCCGCGCGGCTGCGCCAGGCGCTGGGGCCTGATTTCGACATCATGATCGACATGGGCTTCTCGGTGCCCCTCGATCACGCGATCCATCTCGGCCGGGCCTATGCCGAGCACGACCTGTTCTTCCTCGAGGAACCGCTGTCGCCCGACGACGTCGCCGGGTTCGCCAAGCTGGTTGCGGCCTCGCCGACGCCGATCGCCACCGGCGAAAAGGCGAGCCATGAATTCGACTATCTCGACCTCATGGATCGCGGCCAGCTGCGCATCGTGCAGCCCGACATCGCGCGCATGGGCGGCATCTCGTCGACGATGCGGGTGATCGCCCATGCCGAGGCGCGCAACGTGCGCGTGATCCCGCATTGCTGGTCGACCGATATCCTCGTGGCCGCGACGCTGCACTGCATCTCGACCATGCATGACTGCCCGTATCTCGAATACAACGTCACCGACAATCCGCTGCGCACGGATCTGCTGGTCGACCCGATCCGGCCCGTGCGCGGCGTGGTGTCAGTGCCCGAAAAGCCCGGCCTCGGCATCGAGTTGCGCGAGGACACGCTGAAGCGCTTCCGCTGGGATCCCTGATCTGGGGCGGTGGTTGCGCTGTGACGAAGCGGCTAGGATCGGGGTATGCCGACCGTCGATGCCATCGCCCGCCTGAAGATCACGTTGGAGCATGTGAAGCCGGACGTCGTGCGCAGGATCGAGGTCCCCCTCGGCCTGCGTCTCGATCGCCTGCACCTCGTCATTCAGGCGTCATTCAACTGGACGAACTCGCATCTCTGGGAGTTCCGCGCCGGCGGCGCAGCGTGGGGGCCGTCCGATCCGGACATTGCGTTCAACGACGGTTCCAATGATGCGGCCAAGGCGACGCTGCTCGATGTGCTCGAGGACACGGGCGCGAAGACGATCAAGTACGTCTACGATTTCGGTGACCATTGGTCGCATTCCATCCGGGTCGAGCGCATCGGCGCGCCTGACCCGAGGCTGACCTATCCCGGGCTTTTGGAGGCCAAGGGACGGCGCCCACCCGAGGATGTCGGCGGCCCACCCGGCTATGCGGACTTCCTCCAGGCGCTCGCGGACCCCCGGCATGAGCGCCACGCCGACCTGCGCGAGTGGTACGGCGACGACGATTTCGACCCGACCGCCATCGATGTCGCCGCGATCGCGGATGCCCTGGAAGCCCTCGCCGCCAGTTGGACCAGGAAGCGCACCGTAAACAAGCCGAAGCGTTGATCGGTCGGAAAATCGGTCCCAGGAAGTCGAGAAATCGTATCCAGACAACTATTTTCTCAAGGCGCTTCGCCTGCGCGTTGGGAAAATAGTTGTCTGGATACGATTTTTGTTCAGCCCGCTGCGATACGGCCGCGGGCGTCTTCCCGCGGGCCGGTCGCGGGCTCAAGCGTGCCGGCGGCGCCGAGGCCGATCGGCGGCATGCCGGAATAGATGGTCTCGTACTGCCCGGGCTTCACGAGATAGGTCTCGTGCCAGATGCCCACATCGCCGCGCGCCTCGCGCGCGGCGCGGTTGAAGGCGGCCCAGGCGGGCTGATGCAGGCCGTCGCGG
>CAYSUY010000096.1:0-229 GCA_964434345.1 uncultured Acetobacteraceae bacterium | reverse complement strand
AGGAAGCCCATGGCGGGCGAAGGGCCGCCTGCACCTCGTGGGGCCAATCGATGACGTCGTTCGCCATGCGCCCGTAGAGCCCGACTGGAACGGTGCAATCTGTTTCGGCGCACCGACGCTCCGTCGCTTTTCGTCGGCTCGGGACAAGTGGGCCGAATTCGGTTCTGTGGCGCTCTGCCTGCGCCAAGTGATACCGTTGCGCGTGGGGGACGGCGATGAGCGACACGGA
>CAYSUY010000095.1:0-15437 GCA_964434345.1 uncultured Acetobacteraceae bacterium | reverse complement strand
GTCGTTGCGGGAAGGAGAAGTAAGAGCGCCAAAAAGGCTATGCGGATACGCATCGCGACGCGGCGGCGGGCGGCGGGCGCTCACAGCGCCCCCGCCATCGCGTCGAGGGTCGCATCGGGCTGTTCGATCGTCATCATGTGCCCGCACTCCGCGATCTCCACGTATCGAGCGCCGGCGATCGCCGCAGCGAGCGCGCGCGCGCCCTTGGGCGGCGCCATGCGGTCCTGCGCGCCCGCGACGACAAGAGCCGGGCACGACACCCGCGCCGCATGTTCCGGGCCGGACGCATAGGCGGCGCAGGCAGCAAGATCGGCGCCAAGCGCGGCGGCCGCGCCACGCTGCCTCAGCAGCCGTGCGCCGCCGCCCAGCATCCAAAGCCCGGGGACACGCGCCCCGCCGAGTTGCGCACGGCGCCCGAAACCCCAGGACAGGACGAACTCCACCGCCGCCGGGTCGCCCGCGCGCGCCGCGCGCAGCAGATCCGGATGGACCGGCATGGACAGCGCCGCGCCGAGCAGGACTATGCCGCGCACGCGCGCGGGATGACGCGCCGCCGCCGCAAGCGCCACGAGCGCGCCCATGGAATGCCCGGCGATCGCCGCATGCGCGACGCCACGCGTGTCGAGGACGCGGATGACCCAGTCCGCAAGATCCTCGATCCGCTCTGCTGGCATGCCTCCCGACCGGCCATGACCGGGAAGGTCGAGCGCGAGGACATTTCCGGAGCGCCTGGCGAGATATCTGGCCTGCAATGTCCAGACGCCGTGATCCATCCCCGCCCCGTGCAGAAGCACGATATCCGGGCGCCCAGGATCCCGGTCGCGCCCTCCTGTCGCGGCAAACACGGTCGCCTCGTCGACCATGATCTCCATGACGTCACCCGCCGCGCTGCGCAGCACGCAGCGCCTGGGAAAGATCGGCGATCAGATCGTCCGCATCCTCGAGCCCGACCGACACCCGGATCATCTCCTCGCCGACCCCCGCAGCGGCGAGCGACGCCGCATCCATCTGCTGATGCGTGGTGCTCGCCGGATGGATCACCAGAGACTTTGCGTCACCGACATTCGCGAGATGCGAGAAGAGGCGCAGAGCCTCGATGAAACGGCGCCCCGCCTCGCGCCCTCCCTTGATGCCGAACGCCACCATCGAGCCGCCGCCGTCAGGCAGCAATCGACGGGCGAGCGCATGATCGGGATGGGCCGGGTGATCAGGATGCGACACCCAGGCGACGTCCGGGGACGCCGCGAGGAACGCGACGAGACGCCGCGCGTTGGCGACATGCTGGCGCATGCGCAGCGTCAGGGTCTCGACGCCCTGCAGGATGTGGAAGGCATTCGTCGGGCTCATCGCCGCGCCGAAATCGCGGAGCCCTTCGGCACGAGCGCGCATCACGAAGGCCGCAGGACCGAACTCCTCGGCGAAATCCAGGCCGTGATAGCCGGCATAGGGCTCCGTGAGGGTCGGAAACCCGGCGCTTCGTTCCCAGTCGAAGCGCCCGGAATCGACCAGCGCGCCGCCGATCGCGACACCGTGCCCGCCGAGCCATTTTGTCGCCGAGTGCATCACGATGTCGGCGCCATGCTCGACGGGGCGGAACAACGCGGGCGTGGCGAAGGTGTTGTCGATCATCAGCGGCAGGCCGGCGTCATGTGCGATCTGCGCGACCGCCGGCACGTCGAGCACCTCGAGCCCGGGATTCCCAAGGGTCTCCGCGAAGACCAGCCGTGTCTCGGGCCGGATCGCCGCGCGAAACGCATCGTGATCGCGCGGCGGGACGAAACTGGTCGAGATGCCGAACCGGGGCAAGGTGTGCGTGAAAAGGTTGTGCGAACCGCCATAGATCGCGGCAGAGGCGACGATATGACCTCCCTGCCCCATCAGCGTCGCGATCGCGAGATGCAGCGCCGCCTGGCCGCTCGCGGTGCAGACAGCGCCGACCCCGCCCTCGAGCGCGGCAAGACGCTCCTCGAGGACCGCGACGGTCGGATTGGAAATGCGGCTGTAGATGTGTCCGGCCCGCTCGAGATTGAACAGCGATGCCGCCTGATCGACGCTGCCGAATACAAAGGACGTCGTCTGGTAGATGGGCACCGCCCGCGCGCCGAAGACCGGATCGGGATGCTGTCCGGCATGCAGGCTCAGCGTCTCGAAACGATGGAATTTCGGCTCGCTCATTCCGGCCTCCGATACCCGCCGACGGGCAAGGCTACTGCGCCGTCCATGCGCCGTCGACCGGCAGCGCCGCGCCGCGGATCTGATCGGCTGCGGACGAGCAGAGATAGACGACCAGTTGCCCCAGCGCCGCCGGAACGACCGGATCGCCCGACGGCATCTTTTCGGACACCAGACGCGTCATCGCCTCGTCCCGCGCGAGACCATCCCGCTCGGCCCGCGCCTGGATCTGTTTTTCCACGAGCGGGGTCAGAACCCACCCGGGACAGATCGCGTTGCAGGTGACGGGGCTGCGCGCCGTCTCGAGCGCGACCGCACGCGTCAGGCCGATCAGTCCGTGCTTTGCCGCCACATAGGCGGATTTGTCGACCGACGCGACAAGACCATGGACCGAGGCGATATTGACGATCCGCCCCCAGCCCCGACCCCGCATCCCCGGCAACACGGCGCGCGTCGTGTAGAAGCAGGCGGAGAGATTGATCGCGATGATCTGCTCCCATTTGTCAGACGGGAAACTCTCAACCGGAGACGTGTGCTGGATCCCGGCGTTGTTGACGAGGATGTCGATACGGCCGAAATGGCGTTCGCCCGCGGCGACCAGGGAGTCGATCTCGGCGGGCTTGGCCATGTCGGCAGCGACATGGATGACGCGTACGCCGTGCCGCGCGGCGATGCCGTCGCGGATCGTTTCGATCGCCGACGCCTCTCCGAAGCCGTTGAGGACGAGATCCGCGCCCTGACCCGCCAAAGCTTCGGCGATCGCAAGGCCAATGCCGCTCGTCGAACCCGTCACCAGGGCGACCCTGCCGTTCAACATCCGCATCTCCATGGACGAATTGGCCGGACTCAGCCGGACGGCTTGCGAAAGAACAGATCGGCTGCCGCCTTCTGGGCCTGCTTGCCCGCGATCGCCTGGCGGGCGCGCTCGATCTCGGATTGCATGGCCTCGATATAGGCCTCGAGATCGGCGACCGACCAGCCGGACAGGTCGCGCGGCGCGCGCGGCTTCGCGCGCGGTTCAAGATCCTCGAAATCCATCCTGGACCTCCTTTCGGCTGCGGCCGGCGTCTTGCTAAAGCTGCCGCCGCCCATACGCAACAATCCAGACGAGGACCCCCGCCCACATGGCCACTCCAGAGACCATGCTCGCCATCGAGATCGCCAAGCCAGGTGGTCCCGAAGTCCTCGTCCCGGTCAAGCGCCCCGTACCGCGACCGGCTCCGGGAGAGGTCCTGATCCGTGTGCACGCCGCCGGCGTGAACCGGCCGGATATACTGCAGCGCCAGGGCGGCTACGCGCCTCCGCCCGGCGCCTCCGACATACCCGGGCTGGAGGTCGCGGGCGACGTCGTCGCATGCGGTGACGGAGTCGCCTGGCCGCGAACAGGCGAGCGGGTGATGGCCCTCGTCTCGGGCGGCGGCTATGCCGCGTACTGCGCCGCGCCGGCGGCGCAATGCCTGCCGATCCCGACCTCTCTCGACACTGTCGCGGCAGCCGGAATTCCTGAAACCACGTTCACGGTATGGGCGAACGTCTTCGACGGCGCAGGGCTGCGGCCCGGCGAGATCTTTCTCGTCCATGGCGGCGCCTCCGGGATCGGCACCACCGCGATCCAGCTCGCGCGGCATCACGGTGCCCGGGTCTTCGCGACCGCGGGCACGCCCGAGAAATGCGCGGCCTGTGTGCAGCTCGGCGCCGAGATGGCGGTCGACTACCGGCGACAGGATTTCGTGGCCGCGATCCGCGAGGCCACTGCAGGGGCAGGTGTCGATGTCGTCCTCGACATGGTCGGCGGCGACTATACTGCGCGCAACGTCACGCTGCTGCGCGCGGGCGGGCGGCTGGCCCAGATCGCTTTCCTCAAAGGTCACAAGGCCGAGCTGGACCTCAGCGCGATGATGCGCAAGCGCCTGACCCTGACAGGATCGATGCTGCGTCCGCGCAGCGTCGCCGAGAAGGCGGCGATCGCCGCCGATCTGCGGCGTGTCGTCCTGCCATGGTTCGAGGCGGGCAGCGTCAGGCCGGTGATCCATCGGGTCTTTCCGCTGGCCGAGGCTGCCGCGGCCCACGCGGCCCTTGAGGAGGACCGGCATGTCGGCAAAATCGTGCTTCAAGGACCGGATTTAAGTCCTTGAAACGGCAAGGAATGCGTTTTTTTTGACCGGCCGCGCACCGACGCTATATAAGCGGTGCCGAATCCGCGACATCGCCGCGATGGTGCCGAGCGGACGCTCCCGGCCGGGGGCGGCTCGACAGTACCGTCGCGCCTGGAGGAACAAGGTCCATGACGACACCCCTGATGCCCAAGGCGACCGCCGTGTGGCTGGTCGAGAACACCGGATTGACCTTCGACCAGATCGCCGATTTCTGCGGGATGCATCCGCTCGAGGTCCAGGGCATCGCCGATGGCGAGGTTGCGATCGGCATCGTCGGCATCGATCCGGTCGCCGCCAGCCAGCTTACGCGCGAGGAGATCTCCCGCTGCGAAGCCGATCCGAAGGCGCGCCTCAAGATCCTGCGCAAGGATCTGCCTGAGATCGTCCAGCGTCCGAAAGGCGCACGCTACACGCCGATCGCGAAGCGTCAGGACAAGCCGAGCGCGATCGCCTGGCTGCTGCGCCACCATCCGGAACTCAACGACGCCCAGGTCGGTCGCTTGCTTGGAACCACCAAGGCGACGATCCAGAAGATCCGCGATCGGTCCCATTGGGACATGCAGAACATCAAGCCGACCAGCCCGGTGATGCTTGGACTGTGCAGTCAGTTCGCCCTCGACGACGCGATCGAGAAGGCTGCGCGTGCGGCAGACCGCCGCCGGCCGGCCGACGCAGCGACGCCAACCAGGGCAGATGATCTCCCGGTCGAGGACGAGACCGAAGAAGAGGTCTGAGACCGGCCCCGCCACCGCCGACCGGCGGTGGTCCGAGGATCCCGAACGCCCCTTTCGCGCAACCGCGGAAGGGGCGTCGTCTTTCAGCCCGCCTCGATCCGGCTGCTTGTCTTCGCGTAGCCCATCGGCCTGAGCACGCTGGCGATCTCGTCGAGGATCACGGGGTCGTCGATCGTCGCAGGCAGTTTCCACGGCTCGCAATCGGCGATCTTCTGCATCGTCCCGCGCAGGATCTTGCCGGAGCGCGTCTTGGGCAGTCGTTTGACCACCAGCGCCTGCTTGAAGAAGGCGACTGGTCCGATCGTGTCGCGGACCATGCGCACCACTTCGGCGACCACCTGCGCGTCGCTGGCGACGACACCCGTCTTCAGCACAATGAACCCCAGCGGCACCTGTCCCTTGAGGGCATCGGCGACACCGACGACGGCGCATTCCGCGACGGCAGGATGGCTGGACAGGACTTCCTCCATCTGCCCGGTCGACAGACGATGCCCGGCCACGTTGATGACGTCGTCGACCCGGGTCATGATGTGGACATAGCCGTCGGCATCGACCATCCCGGCGTCACCGGTCTTGTACCAGCCGGGATATTCTTCCAGATAGGCCTTGAAGAAGCGTTCCTCCGCGTTCCAGAGCGTCGGAAAACTCCCGGGCGGCAGCGGCAGCCGGCAACAGATTGCCCCGATCTGCCCCGCCGGAACCGGGTGGCCATCCGCCCCGAGGGCCTGGACGTCCCAGCCCGGCATCGGCTTGGTCGCCGACCCCGGCTTGACGGGGAAGCTTTCGATGCCGATCGGATTGCCGGCAATGGCATGCCCGGTCTCGGTCTGCCACCAATGGTCGACGACCGGAACGCCCAGGATGCGCTCCGCCCAGCGCAGCGTATCTGGATCGCAGCGCTCGCCGGCCAGGAACAGGGCCTTGAAACCGCTCATGTCGTAGGCGCCGACCAGTTTGCCCTCGGGATCCTCGCGCTTGATGGCACGGAACGCGGTCGGCGCGGTGAACAGCGCCTTCACCTTGTGCTGCGCGATCACCCGCCAGAACGCGCCCGCATCCGGCGTGCCGACCGGCTTGCCCTCGTAGAGCAGCGTCGTGCACCCATGAAGAAGTGGCCCGTAGACGATGTAGCTGTGCCCCACGACCCAGCCGACATCGCTTGCGGCCCAGAACACCTCGCCCGGCCTCATGTCGTACAGGACGGACATGGAGGATTTCAGCGCCACCGCGTGGCCACCATTGTCCCGCACCACGCCCTTCGGCTGTCCCGTGGTCCCGGATGTGTAGAGAATGTAGAGCGGATCAGTCGCCGCAACCGGAACGCATCCGACCTCGGTGGCGGTCGCGACCGCCTCGTCCCAATCGACATCGCGCCCTGGCACGAGGTCGCAGGTATGCTCGGGACGCTGCAGCACGATGCAGGCCGCAGGCTTGTGTCTCGCCTGGTCGATCGCCGCATCGAGAAGCGGCTTGTAGGCGACGATGCGATTGGTCTCGATGCCGCAGGAGGCGGAGACGATCGCTTTCGGCGTGCAGTCGTCGATGCGCACGGCCAGTTCGTGGGCCGCGAAACCGCCAAACACGACCGAGTGGACCGCACCCAGCCGGGCGCAGGCGAGCATGGCGATCGCGGCCTCGGGAACCATCGGCATGTAGACGATGACCCGATCGCCTCGCCCAACCCCGCGCGCCGCGAGAGCGCCGGCGAAGCGCGCGACCGCGTCACGCAGATCGCGGTAGCTTAGGCGCCGGATCGTGCCGCCGGTCACCGGACTGTCGTAGATCAGCGCGATCCGGTCACCGTGTCCGGCCTCGACATGTCGGTCGACGGCGTTGAAGCAGGTGTTGAGTTCGCCGCCGCTGAACCAGCGGTAGAACGGGGCCCGCGTGTCGTCGCAGACCGTGTCCCAGCGCCGCGTCCAGTCGATCTCCGTCGCGCGTTCCGCCCAGAACCCATCGCGCTCGCTCAGCGACCGCGCGTGCAGCGCCCCGTAAGTCCCACCGGTCATCCGTACGCCCTCCCGTCGTTCAGGCGATCCTGCCCGCGCGAACCTGTGATGAAAAGGCCGGGCTGTGGCAAAATGCCGTCAGCGCGGAGGAACATGACCATGACGACAAAAGGCAACGCGGCAAAGCGCCGCAAGGCACCGGCCAGTCGGGCCCGTCGTCCCCGCAGCGCGGACCTCGCCCGGACCCCCGCCAACTATGCCCCCCTGACGCCGCTCGGCTTCATCGCCCGCGCCGCTTCCGTCGCGCCGCGCCATGTCGCCGTCGTGCACGGACCGATCCGCCGCACCTGGGCGGAGACCTATCGGCGCTGCCGTCAGCTGGCGTCCGCCCTGCGGCGCGGCGGCGTGCGCCGCGGCGACACGGTGGCGCTGATGGCGCCCAACATTCCGGCCGCTTATGAATGCGCGTTCGGCGTGCCCATGGCGGGCGCCGTCCTCAACGCGATGAACATCCGGCTCGATGCCGCGACCATCGCGTTCATGATCGACCACGCGGGCGCCAAGGTGCTGCTCACCGACACCGAATTCGCGCCGGTGATCGCAGAGGCGCTGAAGCGCGCCCGCCGCAAGCCGCTGGTGATCGATATCGCCGACCCGCTCGGCCCTGCCGACGGGAAGCGCCTCGGCCGTATCGAGTACGAGGACTTTCTTGCCGGTGGCGACGCGGACGAGGACTGGGTACAGCCGCGCGACGAATGGGACGCGATCGCGCTCAACTACACATCCGGCACGACCGGAAATCCCAAGGGTGTCGTCTACCATCACCGCGGCGCCTATCTGAACGCGATCGGCAACGTGATGGTCTGGAACCTTCCGTCACGCCCGGTCTATCTCTGGACCCTGCCGATGTTCCACTGCAACGGCTGGTGCTTTCCGTGGACCATCGCCGCCATGATCGGCACCAACGTGTGCCTGCGGCGTGTGGAGGCGAAGGCGATCTTCGGCGCGATCGCCGATCACGGTGTCACGCATTTCTGTGCCGCGCCGATCATCCTCAACATGCTGGTCAACGCACCCGAGACGATGCGCGCGCATGCCGCCGGCGTGGTCCAGGTCATGACCGCCGCGTCGGCGCCACCGGCGGCCGTGATCGAGAAGATGGAGCGCATGGGCTTTCACATCACCCATGTCTACGGCCTCACCGAAGTCTACGGACCGGCCGTGGTCTGCGACTGGGATCCCGCCTGGAACGCCGCCAGCGCCGAGGAACAGTCCCGACTGAAGGCGCGCCAGGGGGTGCGCTATCCCGTGCTCGAGGGGCTCCGGGTCGGCGATCCCCGGACACTCGCCCCTGTTCCCTGGGATGGCACGACGATCGGCGAGGTCTTCATGCGCGGGCATATCGTCATGAAGGGATATCTCAAGAACCCCAAGGCGACACGCGCCGCCTTCAAGGGCGGCTGGTTCCACACGGGCGATCTCGCGGTGATGCACCCGGACGGCTATCTGGAACTCAAGGATCGGTCGAAGGACATCATCATCTCCGGCGGCGAGAACATCTCCACCATCGAGGTCGAGAACGCCCTCTACCGCCATCCCGACATCCTCGAGGCTGCGGTCGTCGCGCGACCGGATCAGACCTGGGGCGAGACGCCCTGCGCCTTCGTCACGGTCAAGGACGGAGCCAGCCTGAGCGCCGAGGACGTCGTGGCGTTCTGCCGCACCCAGATGGCGCATTTCAAATGTCCGCGCAGCGTCGTCTTCGGCCCGTTGCCGAAGACGTCGACCGGCAAGATCCAGAAATACGTGCTGCGCGAACGGGCTCGCGCGCTCTGAGCCCCGCTCAGGCGCGCGGTGCCGGCTCGCGCGACAACCCGGTCGCGATGCGCCCGAGCAGGATCCGCGACTGGACGATCACCATCTCGCGCCATGTCGCATCGTCCGGCGCGAAGGCATCGAGCAGGCGGCCCTTGACCCGTTGCACCTCGGCATCGTGCCAATCGTTGCGTCCCTGCCGGTGCAGCATATGCTCGGCGCGCAGGGCGTCGATCACGTCCGGCGTCGGCACGGTTCCGTACTCGAAGCTGACATAGGCCGCGTTGGCGCCGCAGTCACGTTCCCACAGGTCGGAACTCAAACCCTGCTGCGGCGGTGTCGCCGATCGGCCGGTGCGCTGCAATGTCATCGCCGGGCCGATCCAGCGCTGCAGCCGGTCGCAACCGGGATGGGCGATGTCGCCCGAATAGATCGGCTCGCAATAGCCGAAAGGCCCGGCACCCGTATGGAAATCCACGCAGGCCACGACGTCGCGCGCAGCGAGCCGATGCGCGACGAGGATCGATTCCATCGTCCGGCGCGACCAGCTGGGTGCGGAACCGCCATAGAACATGCCATCCGGCCTCGTGTATTGCCCGCCGGACGTCGCGATCCGAAGGGCCGCCTGACCATGCGCCGCGCCATAGGCCTGGATGCGCGCATCCGCTTGCCTCAGCGCCTCCGCGCCGCCCGCCGCGGGGACGAAGGCATCATGGAGTTCGTCGTAGCCGGGATTGGCCGGCAGAGGCCTCGCGAAATCGATGTAGTTCCGGTTGATATCGATATTGTCCTCGTTCCCGCGACGCAGCCACGCCGTGCCATACGGGTTGACCGCGTGGCAGAGCAGCAGCGCGACGCCGGGATAGGCATCGGCGCGCCAGTTCAGCATCGCGTCGATCTGCGCGCCCGAGCCACAGAACAGTTCCGGACCATGCGTCCCGGCGGTGACGACGAGGACGCGCCGCGCGTCGGGATCGCCGATCCAGACCGTGTCGTTGCCAAGCTCCTCGCCACCAGGTCCGCGCAGCGTGTGCGCGTAGGTCGTCACCCGGTGTCCGGCGAGTTCCGCCGCCAGCATGAATTTGCGGCGCGCCGCCGCGTAGCTCCGCGCAAAACGCGTGCAGACACCGTCCATGTCGTCGCTCCTCCCCTTGAACCGCATTCAGCCTACAGCCGCTCGTCGCGGCATTGAAGCACCCACGACGCAAGACGGCGGCGCGGTCCCCCGCGCCGCCGCCCCGGCTGCGTCCGTCGTCCGTCAGTGCAGACGCGACATTCGTTCGATCTCGTCCTTGAGCCTCAGTTTTTCGCGCTTCATCGTCGCGAGTTGGACGTCGTCAGGCCTCGGTCGGTGGGTCTCCTGGTCGATCTCGACCTCGAGCCGCGCATGCTTGGCGCGAAGCGCCTCGATACGTTCCGCACTTGCCATCCTTGTCCTCCTTGGGTCCAGGTTGACAACGCAAAGCCTACGCCCGATGGGCGACGCGGGGCCAGGGACGGCAATGGCGCGGACAGCGCCGCACCGTGCCGGTCACGGGCCTACCATCACCTTATGAATGCTCGCGAATCCAGGCTTCCATGGCCGGGATCAATGGTCCGGGCGAACATGCCGCGCCAAGATGCCGCAGATAAGCCTCGACATTGGAAGCGGCCGCGGCGAGCCGCGCTTCCGGCGGATCGACGACGCGGCGCACATCCAGCGCCGCGCCGAGGCGCGCCTGGACACGGCGTTCCGCCTCGAGCTCGACCGCCTTGATGCGCGTGCGCAGATCGTCGAGGTCGCCCGGATCGCGATCGGCGGCGATCATCGGCCTGAGCCAGCGGCGCGCCGCGCGCAGCGGCTCGACGACTGCGCGGCGCAACGGCGCGACCGCGCGGTCCAGGGCGACAAGGTCTGCCGTCACGATCGTCCCGCGCCCGCTCGCGCCCGCCCATGCCAGGGCAAGGACGACGTTGACGTCCGCGCCGCACTTGTCCTGGAGGTCCAGGCAATGCGGCGCCACGCCAGGCGCGGCGTAGACCGCGAGCGAAAAGCGCCAGAGTTCCTCGCCCGCGCGCCCGGGCGAGATGGCCGTCACGCTGCGCCTCTCACTTCGTTCCGTAGAGACGGTCACCTGCGTCACCGAGGCCGGGCACGATGTAGCCGTGGTCGTTGAGATGGCTGTCGACCGCGGCGGTGATGATCGGGACGTCGGGATGCGCGTCGTTCATCTCCTTGACCCCCTCGGGCGCAGCGAGCAGACACACGTAGCGCACGGATTTCGCACCCAGTTCCTTGGTTCGCGTCACCGCCGCCGCTGCGCTGTGTCCGGTGGCCAGCATCGGATCGAGCACGATCGCCTCGCGCTCCGCGATGTCCTCCGGGAGCTTGCAGTAATACTCGACCGCCGCAAGCGTCCTGGGATCGCGATAGAGCCCGATATGCCCGACCCGCGCGGAGGGCAGGATCTCGAGCATGCCGTCGAGCAGACCATTGCCGGCCCGCAGGATCGATACGAAACACACCCGCTTGCCGGCAAGCTGCGGCGCCTTCATGCGCGTCAGCGGTGTCTCGATCTCGACGCGTTCGATCGGCTGGTCGCGCAGCGCCTCGTAGGCCAGCAGCATCGCGATCTCCCGCAGATAGCGGCGGAACACGTCCGACGGGGTTTCCTTGCGGCGCAACTGCGTGAGCTTGTGCTGAACGAGCGGGTGATCGACGATGGTGACGTTCACGGGCAATCCTCTCGGCTGCGGAAATCAGAATACGGTGCCGTCAGAGATCACGGCTATGGGCGGCGGACCACCCGGTCGCTTCTCGCGCGCGATCCGGCGCCCGGCCGCCCAGGTCCCGCCTTCCAGGACCTTGGCAAGTGGCAGAGACACGGCGTCGAGCCCGCGCGCGGCGCGCATCGCGGCGGCGAGTCGATCGAGCAGACAGACGGTGAGCGCGCGCCATTCGACGACCAGTTCGCTCGTCGCCTCATGGGCGGCGGACAGCACGGCCGGATGGCGCGGCACGATCACGCCCATGTCGATGAACAGGCCCCCATTGCGATACTCGGGAAGACCGGTGAGCGCATCGAGATCGGTCACCCGGACGCCCTGTGCCGCGAGCGGCTCGATCAGCGAGTAGGCGAGCCATTGAGACAGCTTATGGAATGGCACCAATCCATTGGTCCGGTCGGCTGTCACCGCCGCAGGATGGCGCCCCACATCGCCGAGGTTGACTCCGTCCAGCAGCATGCGCGCCGGCCAGATCGGACCGAGCGCGACAAGGACGGCATCGAGTATCGCGGCGGCGGCGAGTGGCGCACTGGCGGCGCGCCCGAGCAGCGGCACGGCGAGGCCGCCCACTCTGCCGGTTCCTCCGAACAGCGCGGGCCGGGCCGCGATCGCGTCGCCGAGACGACGCAACATCGCCGCGCGCTCGGTGAGCCCGACGAGCGGATTGTCGTCGCCGACCTGGAACCCGCGCGCGAGCGTTTCCGGGCCGATCGTCGCCAGCACCGCCGCGTCGGCGCGCAGCGGATCGCGCGGATCGGCGGAGAACGCACCGGAAGCGAACATCTCAAGGCTGGCGATCGCCAGGCCTTCGGAGCGCGACAGGAGATCGCCCTCCGCGGCGCGGTACCGCCAATCCGCACCCGCGCCGGCATCGAGGAGCACGGACACGATCGCGAGATCGAAAGCCGCGAGGAGCGTGTCGCGCGCCGGACGCGACGCGAGCGACGCGGCAAGCGGCGCCCAGCGATCGCGGCCTGCGACGACGAAATGCCGCCAGCGCGCATGAAAGGGAACGGCGCCGTCCGGATAGGCCTCGTCCATCACGCGCCCGACATAGCGCACGCAGTCGGGCAAGGATGCGAGATCGAGGCCGAAATGCGCGGTACGGCCGGCAAGCGCGGCATCGAAGACCTGCGCGCAGCGCGCTCGGATGGTCGCCGGGTTGCGCAGCAGCGCCACCGGATCAAGGCTCTCCTGTGTGACCACGGCGCTCAATCCTGCAGTCCCCTGCCCTTCGCCCGTGCGAGTTCGTCGGCACCGGGCGGCGCATCGGGCGTGTAGTAGCCGGCGGCCACCTTCGCATCCATCTCGACGCGCGCATCGGCGGGGATGAGATCGTCCGGGATCGGCACCCGCTCGACGACCTCGATGCCGCCACGCGCGAGCGCGCCATGCTTCATGTCGCTCATCGACGCGAGCCTGTCGATGCGCCGGATGCCGAGCCAGTTGAGGACATCCGGCATCAGTTCCTGGAACCGCATGTCCTGGACACCCGCGATGCATTCCGTGCGCTTGAAATACTGATCGGCGCGGTCGCCGCCCTCCTGCCGCTTGCGTGCATTGTAGACGAGGAATTTCGTCACCTCGCCGAGCGCGCGCCCCTCCTTGCGGTTGTAGACGATGACCCCGGCCCCGCCAGCCTGAGCCATCTCGATGCAAAGTTCGATACCGTGGACCAGATAGGGCCGGCACGTGCAGATGTCCGATCCGAAGACATCGGAGCCGTTGCACTCGTCGTGGACACGGCACGCCAGCGGATAGCGGGCATTCCCGACCCGCTCCATCTCGCCGAAGACATAGACGGTCATGCCGCCGATCGGCGGCAGGAAGACCTCCATGTCGGGCCGGGTGACCAACTCGGGATACATGCCGCCCGTGAACTCGAACAGGTCGCGGCGCAAGGCCGTCTCGTCGATGCCGAAGCGCCGCGCGATGCCCGGCAGATGCCAGACCGGTTCGAGCGCGATCTTCGTCACGCGCGCATTGCCGTTCGGCAAGAGGACGCGGTTGTCGGAACGCAGACGCCCCGCATCCATCGCAGCCTTGAGTTCCGGCATGAAGATCTGCGCGCGGGTGACCGCGATGGTCGGCCGGATGTCGTAGCCCTCGGCGATGAGATCGGCGAAGACCTCCGTGCAGCGGTGCCCCCAGGGATCGATCGAGACGATGCGGTCAGGGTCGGACCATTGCGGATGCGGCCCGATGGGGTCCACCGGTGCCGTGTTGGTGAGGTCCGGCACATGCTCGGGATCGAGTCGCCCGGCGGCCACGGCGAGCGCGCGGTAGATCCCGTAGGACCCCGAATGGGTGCCGATCACGTTGCGATGGGCCGGCGTCGTCACCGTGCCGATGACCGGTCCACGATCCGCCGCGCTGGCTGCTCCCCACAGGATCGACAGCGGCTTCGGACCGCCTCCGGGATGCGACGTCAGGACGATGTGCCGGTTGGGTGTCTTCTTGCGATCCATGGATCCGCCGCATCGCGAAAAGGAACGGGATCGGCGCACGCACCGACCACCTCGGAAACCGTCAGCATAGGCCAGCCGACGCGCCGTCAAAAGCCCGTCGGCAACGGTCGGGTCAAGCCTGAGACCGTCGCAATCCCTCGATCATCGAACTCTTGAGGAGGAAGGCGCGACGCCGTACCGGATCGGCGGCGATGGCCTGGAGGTCGGCCAGGATCGCCGTGCGGCGCTCGGGGTCGCGCTCCTTCATCCGGCTGCGATTGCGATCGGATTGCTGAACGACATGTTCGATGGCGACGGGACGCCGCTCGGCGACATAGGCGTCGAGCGCCCGCGGATCCTCTCCCGCCCATATGCGCCGCAGCTTGTCCGCGAGATTGACGGCATCGTGGACGCCGCTGTTCATCCCCATGCCGCCGGTGGGCGAATTGAGATGCGCGGCGTCGCCAGCCAACAGGAGGCGTCCGACCCGATAGGTCGACGCGACGCGCTGGTGGATCCGGTACGGCGCGACGCGCTCGACGGGATAGGTGCCCGTCCGCGTCGCGATCGATTGCAGGAAGGCCTCGATGTTTTCCGGTGCCAGCGTCCGCTCGAGGTCGGACACGTCGGCCGGGTAGTAGCTGACGCGCCACCGGCCAGGCAGACGAAGCGTCGCGAAATTGGAGTCCCGGGTCCAGACGTAGTTGACGCCCGACCAATCCGGGAATTGCGCCCGGAAATCGGCCGTCGTCACGACGAGCACGATCGTCTCCGGATAGGTCGACCCTTCGAACGGCAGTTCGAGGCTGCGGCGCACGATCGATCGCGCGCCGTCGCAGCCGACGATCCAGCGCGCTGCCTCGGTCTCGCCGGACGCCAGGCGTATCCAGCCGCGCTCGCCGTCCTGCCAGACCCGCGACACGGGCGTCGCGAACCGGATCTCGGCGTTCGGCTCACGACGCAACGCCGCGAGCGCGAGGCGCGCGAGGTTCGACTGCTCGCATTGCAAGCGGAAGGGATAACGCGTGTCGCGCGCCAGGACGGCGAGATCGAATTCCGCCTTTTCGCCGGTCTCGTGCATGCGGATCTGCCAGGTCGGCGTCCGTCGAGCATCTCCAGCGTGGGCGGATGAAAGGTCGAGGCACGCAGATCCGTGGGCAGTTCCTCGGCCTGCTCGTAGATCACCACCGGCACCCCGTCGCGCGCGAGACGCAGCGCGAGGCACAATCCCACCGGCCCCGCGCCGACGATAGCGACCCTGTCCGCGCGTCTCTTCACGCCGGTCGCGCCGCTCATCGGCCGCGGCGCTCCATCTGCACGCTCTCGTGCCAGGGAATGACGAAGCGCCGCAGCAGCCCGACCGAAAGATAGAAAGCGAAGCCGATCACCGTGAGGTGG
>CAYSUY010000094.1:0-15499 GCA_964434345.1 uncultured Acetobacteraceae bacterium | reverse complement strand
GCGGACGCGGCGGCGACGGCGGCGCGGCGGCGCTGCCGCACGAGTCCGGCGCCAAGTCCGCCGGCGGGCGCCGCAAGACCGAGAAGGATGGGATCCAGCGCGACCATGATGCGCCGATCCTAGAGCATGATCCGCGCTGCCAGAAGCGCGGACGATGCTCCAGATCCCTGTTTCATCGCGTGATCCAACGCCCCGGCGATCACGCTGCGGCCGGTCTCCGGCCCGCGCGGCGCGCGGTTTCGCGCGCCGGCGGCGCAGGACGGCGTCAGTAGCGGTACTGCTCGCCCTTGAACGGGCCGGATTGGGAGACCCCGATATATCCGGCCTGCGCCTGGGTCAGGCGGGTGAGCTTCGCGCCGATCTTCTCCAGATGCAGCGCCGCGACCTTCTCGTCGAGATGCTTGGGCAGCGTGTAGACCTTGCGCGCGTAGGTGCCGCTGTCGCGGTTCGTCCACAGCTCGATCTGCGCCAGCGTCTGGTTGGAGAACGAACTCGACATCACGAAGCTCGGGTGGCCCGTGGCGTTGCCGAGATTCACGAGCCGCCCCTCGGACAGCAGGATGATGCGCTTGCCGTCGGGGAACTCGACCTCGTCGACCTGCGGCTTGACGTTGTGCCAGCGGAAGTTCTTGAGGCCGGCGACCTGGATCTCGCTGTCGAAGTGGCCGATGTTGCACACGATCGCGCGGTGCTTCATCGCGCGCATGTGGTCGACCGTGATCACGTCGACATTGCCGGTGGCGGTCACGAAGATGTCGGCGCGCGGCGCGGCATCCTCCATCGTCGTCACCTCGTAGCCTTCCATCGCGGCCTGCAGCGCGCAGATCGGATCGACCTCGGAGACCATCACGCGGCAGCCGGCCTGGCGAAGGCTGGCGGCCGAGCCCTTGCCGACATCGCCGAAGCCGGCGACCATCGCGACCTTGCCCGACATCATGACGTCGGTGCCACGGCGGATCCCGTCGACCAGCGATTCGCGGCACCCGTAGAGATTGTCGAATTTCGACTTGGTGACGGAATCGTTGACGTTGATCGCCGGGAAGAGGAGGCGGCCGTCCTTCTCCATCTGGTAGAGGCGGTGCACGCCGGTGGTCGTCTCCTCGGTCACGCCGCGGATCGCGGCGCCGAGCTTCGCGTACCAGCCCGGGCGCTCCTTGTTGGTCTTCAGGATCGACGCGTAGAGGATCTCCTCCTCCTCGTTGGTCGGCCTGGCGACCAGCGAGGGGTCCTTCTCGGCGCGGATGCCGAGATGGACGAGCAGGGTCGCGTCGCCGCCGTCGTCGAGGATCATGTTCGGCGTGCCGCCATCGGCCCACTCGAAGATGCGGTGCGTGTAGTCCCAGTAGTCCTTGAGCGACTCGCCCTTGATCGCGAAGACCGGCGTGCCGCTGGCCGCGATCGCCGCCGCCGCGTGGTCCTGGGTCGAGTAGATGTTGCACGAGGCCCAGCGCACGTCGGCGCCGAGCGCCTTGAGCGTCTCGATCAGCACCGCGGTCTGGATCGTCATGTGCAGCGAGCCGGCGATGCGCGCGCCCTTGAGCGGCTGGGCCGCGCCATACTCGGCGCGGATGGCCATGAGACCGGGCATCTCGGTCTCCGCCATCGCGATCTCCTTGCGGCCCCAATCGGCCAGGCTGATGTCGGCGACGCGATACTCGGTGGCGATGGCCATGGGTGAGGCTCCTGGGGTCGGACGGATAGGACGGACGCGCGCGTGATATCAGCGCCGGCAAGAACGATCCAGAGGCGTTTTCGCTTCCGGCCCCCGGGGCCCGATCAGGCGAGGGCGTTGAAA
Organism: uncultured Acetobacteraceae bacterium; assembly: GCA_964434345.1. Taxonomy (GTDB): domain Bacteria; phylum Pseudomonadota; class Alphaproteobacteria; order CACIAM-22H2; family CACIAM-22H2; genus CAIOSQ01. Next base: position 13,704 of record CAYSUY010000094.1, on the reverse strand, counting down.
TCGTCGAGCAGCGCGGCGATCCGGCCGGGGTCGGACTGGCCCATGATCGCCTGCGCCCGCAGGGCGGCCGCGGCGAGGTCGATCCCGCGCACCCGGTTCTTGATCCGCGCGATCTTGATCGGCGCCATCGACAATTCGCGGATCCCCAGCCCCAGGAGCAGCGCCGTGTAGCGCGGGTCGCCAGCCATCTCGCCGCACAGGCTGACCGGGATCCGGTGGCGCAGCGCCGCCTCGGTCGTGAACTGGATCAGGCGCAGCACGGCGGGGTGGAGGGGGTTGTAGAGATGCGCCACCTGCTCGTCGCCGCGGTCGATCGCCAGGGTGTACATGGTCAGATCGTTGGTGCCGATGGCGAAGAAATCGCAGGCCCGCGCCAGGCTGTCGGCGGCCAGAGCCGCCCCCGGCACCTCGATCATCACGCCGAGCGGCGGGCGCGGCTCGGCGATCGCGACGCCGCGGCGCAGCAGCCGCCGCTCGACCCGCGCGAGGACCGCGCGCACCTGCTGGATCTCGTGCAGATGCGAGATCATCGGCAGCAGGATGCGTACCGGGCCGTGGACGGCCGCGCGCAGGATCGCGGCCAGCTGGGTCTCGAGCAGCACCGGCTCGCGCAGCGCCAGCCGGATCGCGCGCAGCCCCAGCGCCGGATTGGGACCCGGCGCGACGGTGGCGCGCAGCGCCGCGGGCAGCTTCTCGCCGCCCGCATCGAGGGTGCGGATGGTGGCCGGCCGACCGCCCAGCGCGGTCACCGCCCGGGCAAGCGCGGCGTATTGCTCGTCCTCGCCCGGCAGATCGTCGCGGTTCATGAACATGAACTCGCTGCGCAGCAGCCCGATGCCCGCCGCGCCGTGCTGCATGGCGAGATCGGCGTCGCGCGGCAATTCCAGATTCGCGTGCAGCGCCACGGGGATGCCGTCGCGGGTCACCGCCGGCAGCCGCGCGAGCCGGCGCAGCTGGCGTTCGGCGCGCAGGAACGCGGCGCGCTTCTCCTCGCAGGCGGCGAGCGTCGCGGGCTCCGGCCGGACCACGACACGGCCGGCGCTGCCGTCGACCACGATGATGTCGCCGGGCGCCGCCACCTCCATGAGCCCCGCCGCGCCGAGAACCGCCGGCAGGCCGAGCGAACGCGCCATGATCGCGGTATGGCCCTCCATGCCGCCGACGACGCAGGCGAAGGCGGCGATGCGCTCCGGATCCATCAGCGCGGTATCCGCCGGCGTGATGTCCTCGGCGACGACGATCGTGCCCTCGGACAGGTCGCTGAAGGCGCGGAAGGTCGTGCGCGTGAGGTTGCGCAGCAGCCGGCCGCCGACCTCGCGCACGTCGGCGGCGCGCGCGGCGAGGTAGGAATCGTCCATCGCCGCGAAGGCCTTGGCGATGGCGGAGGTCTCCTGCTGCACCGCCGCTTCGGCGTTGGTCCGCGCCGTGGCGATCCGCGCCTCGACGCCGCGCACCAGCCGCGACCCGGACAGCATCTGGGCATGGGCGTCGAGAAGGAACCCGATCTCCTCCCCCGCGGCCGCGGGAAGTCGCGCGCCGCGCTGCTTGAGCTTCGCGATCTGGCGCAGCGCGGCGTCCACGGCGGCGCGGAACCGCGCCAGCTCGTCGTCGATGCCAGCGGCGGGGACCGCATGCTCGGGCACCGGGACCTCGCCCGCCTCGTGGCGATGGGCGGGACCGATCGCCACGCCCGGCGAGACGCCGAGCCCGTCGAGGACGACCTCGCCGCCGGTCGGACGGCCGCGGCCGGAAGCGGCGGCGGAGCGCGCGCGGGGCTGGGTCACGGCGAATGGCTCCTGTCGCGCCGGCGGCGCGGGCGATGCGGCGTCAATCCTCGTCGAACCGGGCGGCGATCAGGGCCGCGACGGCGTCCAGCGCCGCCACGGCATCGTCGCCGGTCGCGTGCAGCAGCACCTCGCTGCCGGGTCCGGCGGCGAGCATCATCAACCCCATGATGGATCGCCCGGACACCGATACGCCGTCCTTGGTCACGGTCAGCTCGGCGGCAAACTGGGCGGCGAGCTTGACGAATTTCGCCGCGGCGCGGGCATGGAGGCCACGCTTGTTGAGGATCGTCACGACCCGCTCGATCCCGGTGCCCGATCCAGGCGCGGACGCGGGCAGGCTCATCGCGGCGCCCCGGCGAGGAGCTGCGAGGCGACATTGATGTATTTGCGCCCGGCTTCGCGCGCCTCCAGCACCGCGTCGTCGAGCGGCCGCGCCGCCCGTACGGAGGCGAGCTTGATGAGCATCGGCAGGTTCATGCCGGCCACGACCTCGACCTTGCCCTTGCCCAGGATCGACATCGCGAGATTGGACGGCGTGCCGCCGAACATGTCGGTGAGCACCGCGACGCCGTCACCCTCGTCCACGCGGGCGACCGCGGCGAGGATCTCGGCGCGGCGCATCTCCATGTCGTCCTCCGGGCCGATGCAGACCGCGGCGATGTTGCGCTGCGGCCCGACGACGTGCTCGAGCGCCGAGACGAACTCGGCGGCGAGCCGCCCATGCGTGACCAGGACCATGCCGATCATGGGACCATCCGTATCGTTGCCTCAGCGCGCCGCGTCGCCGCGCCGTTCGATGTCGCGGTGAACCAGATTGACCTCCCGGCCGCGCGCCTCCAGCCAGCGCGCGAGCCGTTCGGCGACGTAGACCGACCGGTGCTTGCCGCCGGTGCAGCCGCAGGCGATCGTGAGATAGCTCTTCCCCTCGCGCTCGAAGCGCGGCAGCAGCCCGGCGAGCATGCCGGTGAGCCCGTCGAAGAAGGGCGCGAAACCGCCATCATGCTCGACGAAGGCGCCGACCTCCGGATCGCGGCCGGTCAGCGGCTGCAACGCCGGGACATAATGCGGATTGGCGAGGAAGCGCACGTCGAAGACGAGATCGGCCTCGCGCGGCAGCCCCCAGCGATAGGCGAAGGACAGCACCGCGATCACCAGCCCCGCGCGCAGCCCCTCGGCGAGGCTGTCCTGGACCAGGCGGCGCAGCTCGGCGCCGGTCGCGCTGGTCGAATCGAAGGCGAGATCGGCATGGTCGCGCAGCGGCGCCAGCAGCGAGCGCTCGGCCAGGATACCGTCCAGAACGGGCCGGTCGACGGCCAGCGGGTGGCGGCGGCGCGTCTCGGTGAAACGGCGGCGCAGCACCTCGTCGTCGGCGTCGAGGAACAGAAGCCGCGCATCGACATCCGGGCGCGCGCGCAGCTCCGCCAGGGCGTCGAGCACCGGGCGCGGCGCGAAATCCCGGGTGCGCGCGTCGATGCCGACCGCCAGCGGCCGCCCGGCCGCGGGACCGCCGGATTGCACCAGCGCGCCCAGGAGCGAAAGCGGCAGATTGTCGACCGCCTCGAACCCGGCATCCTCGAGGGCGCGCAGCGCCGTCGACTTGCCCGCCCCCGAGAGGCCGGTGACCAGCACGATCCGCCGCCGGGCCGGCGGCGGCGCTCCGGGCGGTGGACCGGCGCCGGTCAAGCGGCCGGCTTTCCGCGCAGCGCGTCCGCCGGGCGACGCAGCGCGTCCGGCGTGGCCAGCGCGAAGGCGAGCTTGGCGGGTGTCGCGGCGTCGAAGGGATCGAGGGCGAGGCACGGCACGGCCACGCCGAGATAGGTGGCGCTGGCGGGCTCGGGCAGACGCTCCACCGCGGCGCGCGGCACGAGATCGACGACGAGCGCGACCATGGCCTCGTCCCGGACCGCGGCGATCCGCACGATGCCGATCCCGCGCAGCTCGATCAGACCGCGCAGCGTCGCGGGCGCCGTCGCGACCAGCCGCCCGTCTGCGCGCCGCAGGTCGACGCGGTCGTCCGCCACGAGATCGAACCCGCGATCGATCAGACGAAATCCGAGATCGGATTTGCCCGCGCCCGACGCGCCACGCAGCACCACGGCGCCGTCGCGGCTGGCGACGCAGGTCGCATGGATCTGGAGGGGTTCGAGACGGGTCACGCTGGGCGCGGAGCGTGGACTCGCCCCGCGACCTTGTCAACGAGGCTACCGCACTGCACCAAAAGCCCCCGGCACGTCCCGCCGCCGCTGCCCTGGCGCGCAAATCAGGCGCCGCGAATTGACGGCCACGCGGTCCGGAAAACCCGACACCGGACCATCACGAGCTTCGTCAACACATTGAAAAGACGAAAAAACCCGGATCGGCACGCCGCTTGCGTAGACGCTCCCGAGCCGCGCCGTCACCCGGCGTCTCCCGGTACGCGGACGGCGCGGCCGGTAATCCACAGGAGGTAGTCATGACACCACGGACCACGATCAGCATGGCGGCGCTCGCCATCGCGGCGGGGCTCTTCGCCACCACCGCCCAGGCCGCGCCGATGTTCCAGATCATCGGCGGCGCCGACGCCCCGGACCCCACCCACGCCTTCAACTTCGTCACCGGCACATCCGGCGTCGTGCGCGAGAGCCAGGTCGGCAATCCGGCCCAGCTGCACCTCACGCAAGGGGCGAACATCCTGATCGAGTACATCGGCAAGGAGGCGATCAACGCCAACACGCTGTTCAACTGGGGCGCGCTCAGCGGCGGCACGCTGATCTCCAGCACCGGTCCCGGCTCGCCGACGACGATCGGCGACACGCTCAACATCTGGCCGAACTCGCTCGCGAACATCGCGGCGCCGGTCACGGTCGGCGCAGCCGCCGGCATGCTGCCCTTCAACTTCTTCGTGTCGGTCGGCGCGAAGCTGGTGCCGAACGGCCATCCGGGGCCGGGCAACGACGACGTCGCGTTCTTCTTCTCGGACGCGCTCGGCAACCCGCTGCCGCTCAACGGGATGTCCAGCATCGCCTACGTGATGCTCGATGACGGCGGTGGCGGCGGCAGCGGCGACAACGACCACGACGACATGATCATGCGTCTGACGCTGACGGAAGCACCGGAGCCGGGCACGCTGGCCGTGCTCGGGGCCACGCTCGCCGGTCTCGGTTTCGCGCGGCGGCGCAGGACCTGACCGGACGGCGGGCGGGCGGCTCCCGGCGGAGGCCGCCCGCCCGGACCGCGCCCGCGCCGGATCCCGGCGCGGGCGCGGTCACTCCGCCGGCAGGCGGATCAGGAAACGCGCCCCGGCGATCGATCCGTCGGGGCGCGTCAGGTTCGACGCGGTGATCGTGCCGCCATGGGCGGCGACGATCTGGCGGGAGATCGACAGGCCGAGCCCGGAATGGGTGCCGAATTTCTCGCCGGCCGGCCGCGCGCTGTAGAAGCGCTCGAAGATGCGCTCCAGCCCGTCGGGCGGTATGCCCGGCCCCTCGTCCTCGACGGCGATCTCGACCGCATCGCGCTCGCGCCGCGCCGCGAGCGTGATCCGACCACCGGGCGGGCTGAAGGACGAGGCATTGGCGATCAGGTTGCGCAGCACCTGGCCCAGCCGGTCCTCGACGCCGGTCACGCGCAGCGCCGCGTCCGGCGCCACGCGCAGCGCGATGCGCGGCGCCTCCGGCCTGGCGGTCTCGCCATGGATCTCCGCGAGTGTCTCAAGCAGGCGGCCGATATCGACGCTCTCGCCCTGGGCGCGGCTCAACTCGGCGTCGAGCCGCGATGCGCCGGAGATGTCGCCGAGCAGCCGGTCGATGCGCTGCACGTCCTCGACGATGATCTGCATCAGCTTTTCGCGCCGCGCCGGATCGGTGACGCGCGCGGCGGTCTCGACCGCGCTCTTCAGCGAGGTCAGCGGGTTGCGGACCTCGTGCGCGACGTCGGCGGCGAAACGCTCGATCGCGTCGAGCCGTTGCCATAGCGCCGCGGTCATCTCGACCAGCGCACCTGAGAGGTCGCCGATCTCGTCGTTGCGCGCGCGCAGGTCGGGGATCGCCGGCTTGGCGGCGGCCGCACCCTCCCGCCGGCCGCCGATCGCCTGGCCGCGGCGGACCCGCTCGGTCGCGGCGGCGAGGCGCAGGATCGGCCGCGTGATCGTGCGCGCGATGTAGAGCGAGGCAAGCGCGGTCACCAGCATCGCGCCGAGGCACAGCTTGACGATGTCGACCCGCAGGCTGCGCACGCTGGCCTCGATCGGCTCGCCGCCGGCGATCAGCATGACGCCGCCCAGCACCTGCTTGAAACGCTGCACCGGCGCGGCCACGGTGATCAGCATGCCGCCGCCGCCGGCATAGCTGCGCAGCGCGCCGGCGGTCTCGCCACCCAGCGCCGCCATGACCTCCGGGAAATCCTCGGCCCGCGGCTCGGGCGCGTCGGGCCAGACCGGCAGCGGTTCGCGCGCCGGCAGGACGCCGACGACGCCGTCATAGAGGTCGTTGGCGAGGCGCATCGGCCAGGGCGGCACCGCGCGCGGCGGCGGCAGCGGCTCGACAAGGACGCGTCCGCCATAGGGCGAGACGATCCGGCTGTCGGCCAGGATCTGTCCGTCGGGCGCGAAGATCCGCGCATGGCCGTCGGCGGGCTGCATCAGCCGGAACAGCACGGGGCGCACGATCTCGGGCGTCAGCCGGTAGTCGATGCCCGCCTCGCCCTCCTCGTCGGGGCGCGCGGTCTCCGACAGCGCGGTGGCGACGATGCGCGCCTGCACGCGCAGGGCCGCGCGCTGCGCCTGGATCAGCCCGTCGCGATACTCGTCGAGATAGAGAAGCCCGACGCCGAGCAGCGCCGGCCCGATCAGGTTCAAGAACAGGATGCGGCGCGTCAGCGGCGACAGGATCCGCCGCCGTCGCGCCCGCGCGGGCGCGGTCATTTCTCCTTGTCGCGATAGCGGTAGCCGAGGCCGTAGAGCGTCTCGATCTGCTGGAAGCCGTCATCGACCTCCTTGAACTTCTTGCGCAGCCGCTTGATGTGGCTGTCGATGGTGCGATCGTCGACATAGACGTGCTCGCCATAGGCGGCGTCCATCAGCTGGTCGCGCGTCTTCACCATGCCCGGGCGCTGGGCCAGCGCCTTGAGCAGCAGGAACTCCGTCACCGTCAGCGCCACGTCCATCCCCTTCCAGGTGCAGACATGGCGCGCGGTGTCGAGCAGCAATTCGCCGCGCGCCAGCGGCGGCTCCGCCGCGGTCGCGCCGGTGGCGCGGTCGCGTACGATGTCCTGGCGGCGCAGGATGGCGCGGATGCGCTCGACCAGCAGGCGCTGCGAGAAGGGCTTGGTGATGTAGTCGTCCGCGCCCATGCGCAGGCCCAGCGCCTCGTCGAGCTCGTCGTCCTTCGAGGTCAGGAAGATGACCGGCAGCTGGCTCTGCCGGCGCAGCTTGCCGAGCAGCTCCATGCCGTCCATGCGCGGCATCTTGATGTCGAGCACCGCGAGATCGGGCGGGCGCGCCGAGATGTCGCGCAGCGCCTCGACGGAATCGGCGTAGCTGCGCACCGCGAATCCCTCGGCCTCCAGCGCCATCGCGACTGAGGTCAGGATGTTGCGGTCGTCGTCCACCAGGGCGATGGTCTGCGGCACGGCTGTCGTCCTCCGTTCGGGATGCCGCCGCGATCTGACCCCGGGATTATGGCCGGGGCGCGGCACGACCAGGGCGGCGGCGCGGAATATAGGGCCCGGCCACCGCGCGGCGCCACGCTGACAGACGCGGCGACCCGGCCTATGGTCCCGCCCATCCCGCCGCGCCGGCCCGGCCGCGCGCAGGCGGACACGGGGAGGAATTCTGCGATGGTCGCCTTCAAGCTCAATGGCAGTTCCGTGCGCGCCGACGCGCCGGACACGACGCCGCTTCTCTATGTTCTGGCCAACGATCTCGGCATGGCCGGGGTCAAGTATGGCTGCGGCCGCTCGCAATGCGGCGCCTGCACGGTGATGATCGACGGCGAGGCGGCGCGCGCCTGCCAGGTCCCGGCCTCGGCCGCCGCGGGCCGATCGGTCACGACGGTCGAAGGGCTGCGCGAGGCCGACGGCACGCCGGGCCGGCTGCAGCGAGCCTTCATCGCCGAGCAGGCCGCGCAATGCGGCTATTGCGCGCCCGGCATCCTGATGCAGGCGCAGGCGCTGCTCGAGCGCAACCCCGACCCCAGCGATGCCGAGATCCGCGCCGCGCTCAACGGCAATCTCTGCCGCTGCGGCAGCCATAACCGCATCGTGCGCGCCGTGCTGCGCGCCGCCAAGGAGGGCTGAGCCATGACCGCCATCCAAGCTTCCGGCCGCCGCGGGTTCCTCAAGGCCGCCGGTTTCATCGGCCTGTCCTTCGCGATCCCGCTCGACGACGCGTCCGGTCAGGCCGCACCCGCGCCGCAGCGCCCGCCGCTGCCGGGCGATCTCAACGCCAATCGCCGGCTCGCCGCCTGGATCCGCATCGAGGCCGATCGGCGCGTGACGCTTCTGGTCGGCAAGGTCGAGCTGGGCCAGGGGATCCTGACCGCGCTCGTCCAGATCTGCGCCGACGAGCTCGATGTCGACATCGCCCGCGTCGCGGTGATCTCCGGCGACACCGCGCAGGTGCCGAACCAGGGCGTTACCGCCGGGTCCTTTTCGATGCCCAATGGCGGCACCGCGGTGCGCCATGCCGCCGCCGAGGCGCGCCAGGTCATGCTCGAACTCGCCGCCGCGAAGCTCGGCCAGCCGGCCGACGGGCTCAAGGTCGAGGACGGCGTGGTGACCGCCGCGAACGGGCAGCGCACCAGCTACTGGGATCTCGCCGCCGGTCAGGCGCTGGAACGCGAGGCGACCGGGCAGACGAAGTTCCGCGACCCCGCCGGCTATCGCTACATCGGAAAATCCGTGCCGCGGCTCGACATCCCCGCGAAGGTCACGGGCGCGCCGATCTTCGTGCATGACCTGCGGCCCGAGGGCATGCTCTACGGCCAGGTGACGCGGCCCCCGACCTATCGCGCGCGGCTGGTCGAGGTCGACACCGCGGCGATCGAGAAGCTGCCGGGCGTGGTCAAGGTGGTGCGCGACGGCAGCTTCCTCGCCGTCATCGCGCGACGCGAGGAACAGGCCAATGCGGCGGCCCAGGCCCTGTTCGCCGCCGCGCGCTGGGATGTCGAGAAGGGTCTGCCCGGCCATGACGGCATCCATGACTGGCTGCTGAAGACCAAGCCGGCGCGCGACATCGTGATCAAGGACGACGCGCGCAGCGGCGGCGAGGCGCCGGCGCGCGTGCTCGAGGCGACCTATCTGCGGCCCTATCACATGCACGGCTCGATCGGCCCGTCGGCGGCGATCGCGACGCTGGGCACCGATGGCGTGCTGACCGTCCAGACCCATAGCCAGTCGGTGTTCGAGACGCGGCTCGCGATCGCGCGCATGCTCGGCATGGAGCCGGCGAAGGTGCGGCTCCAGCATGTCCAGGGCGCGGGGTGCTACGGCCACAACCTCGCCGACGACGCCGCGGCGGATGCCGCGCTGATGGCGGTGGCGATGCCCGGACGGCCGATCCGGCTGCAATACACCCGCGAGCAGGAGCATCGCTGGGAGCCCTATGGCTCGGCGATGGCGGTCAAGACGCGCGCCGGCCTCGACAAGGACGGCAACGTCGTCGACTGGACGCTCGAACTCTGGTCGACGCCGCATGGCACGCGCCCGGGCGGCCAACCCGGCAACCTGCTCTCGGCGAAATATCTCGCCAAGCCGTTCGAGCAGCCGGTGCCCGCCAATGGCGGGCCGCCCAACTACGCGGCCGACCGCAACGCGATCGCGCTCTATGACTTCCCCGGCCATCGCGTGGTGACGCATTTCATCACCGAGATGCCGCTGCGCGTGTCCTCGACGCGCGGGCTGGGCGCCTATGGCAACATCTTCGCCATCGAGCAGTTCATCGACGAGCTCGCCCACGCGGCGAACGCCGATCCCGTCGCCTACCGCCTTCGCTTCCTCAAGGATCCCCGCGCGCGCGACGTGGTGACGGCGGCGGCGGAGAAATTCGGCTGGAACGCCTGGCGCAAGCGCGACGGCCGCGGCCGCGGAATCGCCTTTGCGAAATACAAGAATATCGCGGGCTATTGCGCGGTGGCGCTCGAGGTCGAGGTGACGCGGCGCAACGGCCGCATCCGCGTGCTGCGCGCGGTCGCCGCCGCCGACAGCGGCCATGCGGTCAATCCCGACGGCATCGTCAACCAGATCGAAGGCGGCCTCATCCAGGGCCTGTCCTGGGCGCTCAAGGAAGAGGTCCGCTTCGACGACACGCGGGTCCTGTCGGAAGACTGGGTCGGCTACCCGATCCTGACCTTCTCGGAGGTGCCGCCGGTCGAGGTCGTGGTCATCGACCGGCCCGGCGCGCCCTTCCTCGGCACCGGCGAAGCCTCCCAGGGCCCGGCCGGCGCCGCGCTCGCCAACGCGCTCTTCGACGCTACCGGCACCCGCTTCCGCCGCGGCCCCTTCACCCCGGACCGCATCCGCGCCGGCCTCGCCGGCTGACACGCGCCACGCCGGCAGCGCGGCGGCCGCCGCCGTGAAGCACCGTCCTCCCGATCGCGCGACAGCGCGGCCGGGAGGACGATCGGGCGGGTGGCGGCTTCAATGTGGCGGCGGTGGCTTGTATGGTCGCGGCCATGACAGACGCGGACCCACGCCCACAGGATCCCGGTTCCATCGCGCGCGCCGTGCTGCGTCGCGCCGACCGCGCCGCGCTCGCGACATCCGGCGCCGCCGGCGGGTCCGCCGCGGGAGAGCCCTATGCCTCGCTCGTGCTGGTCGCCTGCCTGCCCGACGCGAGCCCCGTGCTGCTGATCTCGCGGCTGGCCGACCATACGCGCAACATCGAGGCCGATCCGCGCGTGTCGCTGCTGTTCGACGGCACCGCCGGTCTCGACGAACCGCTGACCGGCGCGCGCGTCTCGGTCCAGGGCGTCGCGCGGCGCAGCGAGGCGCCCGCCTGCCGCGCGCGCTTCCTGGCGCGGCATCCCGGCGCGGCGCGCTATGCCGGTTTTGCGGATTTCGGATTCTTCGCGGTCGAGATGCGCGCCGCGCATCTCGTCGCCGGCTTCGGCCGCATCCACTGGATGGACGCCGCCGCGCTGCGCCACGACGTGGCCGACGCGGCCGAACTCGTCGCGGCCGAGGCGGAGATCGTCGCCCACATGAACGCCGATCATGCGGACGCGGTGCAGCTCTATGCCACGCGGCTGCTGGGCCGCGCCGGCGACGGATGGCTCATGACCGGCGTCGATCCCGAGGGCGCGGATCTGCGCCGCGGCGGCGAGGTCGCGCGGCTCGATTTCGACCGCCGCGCCACGACCGCCGAGGCGGCGCGCGTCGAACTCGTGCGTCTCGTCAAGCGGGCGCGCGCCGCGTGAACGACGGCCGCGCGCGGCGCGGGACAAGACCCGAGGTTTCGCGCAATATCGCACCGGCCACGACAGCGGATCCCGATCGCCGATGACGCCCTTCGACCTGCAGCGCGCCGCCGATGCGCTGATCGCCGCGCGCACCGAGGCGCGCCTGCTCGCCGCGCTGCCGCCCGACGCGTGTCCCACGACGATGGACGAGGCCTACCGCGTGCAGGCCGAGATCGCGCGGCGCACCGGCGGATATCGCGGCTGGAAGGCCGGCTCGCTGACGCCCGAGGCGCGGGCGGCGGCCGGGATCGACCGTCCCACGGGGGCGCGGCTGCTGACCCCGTTCGTCCACGACGCGCCGGCGCGGCTGTCGCATGCGCGCTTCGTCGTTCCGACGCTGGAATGCGAGATCGCCTTCGAGATGGCGCGCGACTTGCCGCCCCGCGATGCGCCCTATGGGCTCGACGAGGTGATCGCCGCGATCGGCACGCTGCGGCTCGCGATCGAGGTCGCGGATTCGCGCCTGCCGCCATCGCCGCCGACGCCGCTCAACGTCGCCGATGCCGGCGCCAATGGCGCCTTCGTGATCGGCCCCGCCGTGCTCAGCTGGCGATCGATGGATCGCGGCGCGATCGAGGCGGTGCTCGCAGTCAACGGCCGGGAGGCCGCGCGCGGCGCCGGCGCCAAGGTCCTGGGCGACCCGCTGCGCGCCGTCGTCCTCTTCGCGAACAATCCACCGCCGCATGGTCCTGGCCTGCGCGCGGGCGACATCGTCACGACCGGCTCGCTGACCGGCATGACGCCCGTCGCGCCCGGCGACCACGCGGTCGCGACATTCGGTTTCCTTGGACAGGTCGAGGTGAGTTTCACGCCATGAAGAAAGCGACGATCGAAGAGGCAGCGCAGCTGCTGGCGGCGGCATGGCGGGCGGGCAAGGCGCTGGACGCCCTGCCCGTGTCCTGCCGTCCGAAGACGGCCGCCGAGGCCTATGCCATCCAGGAGGCCGCAGCCTCCGCGCTCGGCGAGAAGGTCGCCGGCTGGAAGGTCGGCGCGACCGGCAAGATGGCCCGCAAGCTTCTCAAGACCCGCCTGCCCTTCGCCGGCCGCGTCTATGCCAGCCGCGTGCTCAAGACCGGCGCGACCATCCCCTCGGACGCCCATCCGATGCGCGGACTGGAGGCGGAGATCGCCTTCCGCCTGGGCAAGGATCTGCCGCCGCGCGCGAAGCCCTATTCGCTCGCCGAGGTGAAGCGCGCCATCGCCTCGGTCCATCCGGCGGTCGAGATCGTCTCGTCGCGCTGGACCGACTGGCTCGCGGTCGGCCTGCCGTCGGTGATCGCCGATCACGGCGCCAATGGCGCGCTGGTCATCGGCCGGCCGCTCGCTGAAGGCGCGGTGCGCGCCCTGGACACGCTCGCGGTCGAGATGCGCGTGAACGACACGGTCGTCGGCAAGGGCACGGCTGCCGACGTCATCGGCGGGCCGCATGGCTCGCTGCTCTGGCTCGCCAATCTGCTGCGCCGCCGCGGCGGGCTGAAGGCCGGCCAGTATGTCAGCACCGGAACCTGCACCGGCCTCGTCAAGGCCGCGCCGGGCAGCAAGGTCGCCGCCGTCTATGGCGGCAAGGTCCGCGTCGCGTTCGATTTCGCCTGACCGCGGCCGCGCGCCTCACTCGACCCAGGCGAGGCGCAGCACATTCGTCGCCCCGGGCGTTCCGAACGGGACGCCCGCGGTGATGACCACGCGGTCGCCGCTGCGCGCGAAGCCCTGCGCCTTGGCGAAATGGCAGGCCTTGCTGACCATCTCCTCGAAGCTCCGGACATCGGCGGTGACGACCGGATGGACGCCCCAGGCGAGCATCAGCCGCCGCGCCGTGGCGAGCCGCTCGGTCAGGCACAGGATCGGCACATCGGGCCGTTCGCGCGCGGCGCGCAGCGTCGTCGACCCGGAGGTCGTGTAGGTCACGATCGCGCTCGCGCCGACGGTATGCGCGACCTGACGCGCAGCGGCGGTGATCGCGTCGGCGGCGGTGCGCTCGGGCTCGGCCTCGACCGCATCCATGATCGGCCGGTAATGCGGATCGTGCTCCACCGATTCGATGATCCGCTCCATGATCGTCACCGCCTCCACCGGATAGCGGCCCGACGCGGTCTCGGCCGAGAGCATCACGGCGTCGGCGCCGTCGTAGACGGCCGTCGCGACGTCGGAGGCCTCGGCGCGGGTCGGCGTCGGCGAGGCGATCATCGTCTCCAGCATCTGCGTCGCCACGATCACCGGCTTGCCGGCGCGGCGCGACAGCCGCACGATGCGCTTCTGCGTGCCGGGCACCGTTTCCGGCGGCATCTCGACGCCCAGGTCGCCGCGCGCCACCATCACCGCGTCGGCGAGTTCGATGATTTCCTCCAGACGCTGGATCGCCGAGGGCTTCTCCAGCTTGGCGAGCACGCCCGCGCGGCCCTGGACGAGGCGCCGCGCCTCGGCGATGTCCTCGGGCCGCTGCACGAAGCTGAGCGCGACCCAGTCGACGCCGAGCTCGAGGCCGA
>CAYSUY010000093.1:0-15632 GCA_964434345.1 uncultured Acetobacteraceae bacterium | reverse complement strand
ACAGGCCGCCGACCTTGGTCACGTCCGGCTGCACGATGTCGAAGGCGCCGCGCGCGAGCCAGGGCAGGAAGGCCTGGCGGCGCGTGAGGACCTCGCCGCCGGCGATCGGGACCGGGCTCTGCCGGCGCAGCTCGACGAAATCGTCGATCGCGTCGGGCTTCAGCGCCTCCTCGAACCAGCCGACATCGTGGTCCTTGAGCATCTCGGCCGTGCGCAGCGCCCATTTGAGGCCATGCGGCCAGTAGGCGTCGCTGGCGCCCGCATCGACGAAGAGCCTGGCCTTGTCGCCGGCCGCAGCGCGCGCGGCGCGCACGATCGCGTCGTCGAGCTTCGCATCCATCGCGCGACCGAAGGGCCCCCAGCCGATCTTGAAGGCGGTGAAGCCCTTGGCGCGGTATTCGGCGATCACGTCGTACATGCGCTTGGGCTCTTCCATCAGCAGCGAGCAATAGGGCTGCACGCGCTCGCGATGGCGACCGCCGACCAGCCGGCCGACGCTCATGCCCGTGACCTTGCCCAGGATGTCCCACAGCGCGATGTCGATGCCGCTGATGGTGTGGGTCAGCGTGCCGCCGCGTCCCATCCAGAAGCTGTTCTGGTGGAGTTTCTCGCTGACCCGGGCCGGTTCGAGCGCGTTCTCGCCGAGGAAGAGCGGCTCGAGCACCTTGAGCCCGGCGGCGACCAGCCGCGCATCGGTGAAGACGCTGCCATAGCCGATCGGGCCGCCATCGGTATGGACGGCGATCAGGGCATGGATCGTGTCCTCCGGTTTGATCTCCGCCGACCAGCCGCCCTTGGGGCTCTCGCCGAACAGGGGGATGGACCGGATCGCCCGGATCCGGAGCGTCTGGGTGCTCGCCGTCATCTTGCCTCTCCGCGTCATTGACAAGACGTATTATCGGCCAAAATCTGTCCCTGGCCATGCGCATCGTGCGATTGAGCCGCAGGCGCGATGCCGTCACCCTGACCATCGGTCCGAGTTTTCCAGAGGTTTTCCCATGGCGCCCGTCGACGCAGCCACGTCCTTCGAATACGCCCGTTTTGCGGTCGGCCAGCCGGTCCGCCGCAGCGAGGATCCTACCCTCCTGACCGGCCGCGGCGCCTACACCGACGACGTCAATCTCCCCGGACAGGCCCATGCCTGGGTGGTCCGCAGCCCCTACGCCCATGCGACGCTGCGCGGCGTCTCGACCGCGGCCGCGCGGGCGATGCCCGGCGTGCTGGCGGTCTGGACCGCGGCGGATCTCGATCCCTGCGGCTATGGCGAGATCCGCTCGGCGCCGGTCGGGCGCAACCGCGACGGCACGCCGATGCGCGAGGTCGCGCGCCCGGCCCTCGCCCGCGACCGCCTGCGCTATGTCGGCGATCCGGTCGCCATCGTGATCGCCGAGACCCGGGATCAGGCGCGCGACGCCGCGGAGGCCGTGGAACTCGATGTCGAGACCCTGCCGGCGGTGACCGCGGCGCGCGAGGCGCTGGCCCCCGGGGCGCCGGTCCTCTACGACCATGTACCCGGCAACCTTCAATACGATTTCTCCTTCGGTGACGCGGAGAAGGTTGCCGCGGCTTTTGCGGCGGCCACCCATGTCACCCGTCTCGACCTGGTGATCAACCGGACGGTCGTCTGCGCGATGGAGCCGCGTGCGGCCGCGATCGCCTACGACGCCGCGGACCAGCGCTGGACCGTGCATATCGGCAGCCAGGGCGTCTTCGGCATGCGCGCCGCCCTCGCGGATGCGATGAAGGTGCCGGTCGAGCGGATGCGGGTCCTGACCGGCAATGTCGGCGGCTCCTTCGGCATGAAGGCAGGCCTCTACCCCGAATACATCTGCCTGCTGCACGCGGCGCGCGCGCTGGGCCGTCCGGTGAAATGGACGGAGGAGCGCGGCGCGAGTTTCCTGTCCGACCAGGCGGGGCGCGACCACGTCGCCCATGCCGAACTGGCGCTCGACGGCGCCGGCAATTTCCTGGCCCTGCGGGTCGCGACGATCGGCAATATGGGCGCCTATCCGGGCAATTACGCGCCGATGATCCCGGCACTCGGGATCCAGAAGAACGTCGTCGGCGTCTATCGCACGCCGGCGATCCTGATCGAGGCGCGCTGTGCGGTGACGAACACCTCGCCCATGGGACCCTATCGCGGCGCGGGACGCCCCGAGGGCAACTACATCATGGAACGGCTGGTCGATGCGGCGGCCGCCGAGACCGGCATCGACCCGGTCGAACTGCGCCGTCGCAACCATATCCGTCCCGGTGACTTCCCCTACGCCGCGCCGAACGACATGTCCTATGACTGCGGCGATTTCCCCGCTGTTCTCGCAAAGGCGGTCGTGGCGTCCGATTGGGACGGCTTTGCGCGGCGCGCGGCGGAGTCGCGCGCGCGCGGCAGGCTGCGCGGCCGCGGGATCGCCCAGTATCTCGAGGTCACGGCCGCGTCGGTCAAGGAGATGGGAGGGATCCGCTTCGACGCCGATGGCGGCGTGACGCTGATCACCGGCACGCTCGATTACGGACAGGGTCATGCCACGCCTTTCGCCCAGGTGCTGGCCTCGCGTCTCGGCGTTCCGTTCGAGCGGATCCGTCTGCTCCAGGGCGACAGCGACGAATTGCTCGCCGGCGGCGGCACGGGTGGCTCGCGCTCGATGATGATGAGCGGTTCCGCGATCGCGCATGCCGCGGAAAAGGTGATCGAGGCCGCACGCCAGGTCGCCTCGGTGGCGCTGGAGGCTGCCGTCGCCGACATCGAGTTCGTCGATGGCCGCCTGCGCATCGTCGGAACCGACCGCAGCATCGCGCTGCTCGATCTCGCTGCGCGGCTGCGTGCCGGGATGTCGGTGCCGCCGGGCGTGCCCGAGACGCTCGACGTCCGCCATGTCGATGGCGCCGTCCCGTCGGCCTTTCCGAACGGGTGTCACGTCGCGGAGGTCGAGGTGGATCCCCAGACCGGCGTCGTCGAGGTCGTCGGCTACGCATCGGTCAACGATTTCGGCACGATCGTCAATCCGCTGCTCGTCGCGGGCCAGGTCCATGGCGGCGTCGCGCAGGGCATCGGCCAGGCGCTCTACGAGAACCCGGTCTACGATCCCTCCGGCCAGCCGCTGGCGGGGTCGTTCATGGATTATGCCGTGCCGCGCGCGGAGGACGTGCCGTTCATCGGCTTCGAGAGCCATCCGGTTCCCGCGAAGACCAACATCCTCGGGGTCAAGGGGTGCGGCGAGGCGGGCTGCGCCGGCGCCATGCCCGCGGTCATGAACGCCCTGATGGATGCACTGCGGCCGCTCGGCGTCACGTCCGTGGACATGCCGGCGACGCGGGAAAGCGTGTGGCAGGCCATCAATCGCGCTAAGGTGTGAAGGCGGCTCCCGGTAGCCGCGTGACGGAAAGGGAAAGGACGATGCGTCTCATCCTGGCTTTCGCGCTGGCGCTGGCGTTCGTCGGTGGCGCGGCTTTCGCGCAGGCGCCGGGCCATCACACGCCGCCGGCGTGCTGGACCGCGCCGCGGATCACGCATGGCGCATGGGGCGAGCAGCCGGGCGAGCGCGCGGCCGTGCGGCGCGAGCGCGTCGCGCCTGTCGACGGCGCGCAATGGACGGTCTCGCCGAACGGAGCCTATCGCCTGCGCAAGGCCGATCCCGATTTCAGCGCGCCGCCTCCCTGGAATTCGCGCATCGTGATCGAGAGCGAGCGGCCCGAGGCCGTCGTGGTCGAATTGCGCAACCATGGCAACGCCACGGCCTATGCGGCCTGGGCCAACGAGAAGCTGGTCCTGGTCCGCGTGTGGTGGGGTCGAGTGCTTGGTGCCGACCTGCTGGTCGATGCCGAGACCGGCGAGCTGGTGTGGAAGGAAACGATACGCGGCGGCGATGCCGCCTTCGAACAGTCGCGCGGCCAGCCCTGCCCGGCGCGCTGAACGCCAGCTTCAGTCGGGCCAGCCTCAGTCAGGCCAGCCTCAGTCAGGCCAGCGCAGCATCCGCTCGAAGCGCGCCGCGCGACGCTGCGCGACGCTGCGCCCAGTCGGCGCGTTGCGCGTGCGAGCCGCCTCGAGCTCGGCCAGGACACGGGCCGCGACGACCGGCGCCTCCCCGGGATGCAGATTGCAGGGGTCGAGCTGGAAGAACCCTTGCTCCACTTCGTGGTCGCGGACGATGACGGGCGGGTCGCCGGCGGCGAGCGCGTCGGCGAGATCCCAGGCGGTGATCCGCGCGACCTCCGGGTCGACCTCGAGCTTCAGGCGGTCGAGCGGGTTGTCGGTGGGATCGGGGATGATGCTGGCGCGGATCCCGGCCACCCCGGCGAAGCGTTCCATCCAGAGCTGAAGATAGCCGCGCTCCGTGCGCCGCACCGCGTCATGGTCGCGCCGGCCCCAGGCGTCGAGCGCCGCGATGGTCGCGACGATGCTCTCCTTGCCGACCTTCATGCCGCGCCCGATGCCGGAATTCTGAAGGAACGTGGCGCGCACCAGATCCTTGCGTCCCGCGACGATGCCGGCAGTCATGCCGCCGAGGAATTTATGCGCGCTGTAGATCGCGAGATCGGCACCGGCCGCGAGGAAACCCTTGAGATCGTATTCCGAGGCAAGGTCGGCGATCACGGGAACGCCGCGCGCATGGCAGATGCGGGCGAATTCGGCGAGCGGCAGCTGGCCGTACTGGACCGTGTGATGGGAGACGACGTAGAGGGCGGCCGCGGTGCGCTCGCCGATGCGGTGCTCAAGCTGATAGCCGCGCGCGTCGGTGACGTTGCCGATGGGCACGACGCGTGCGCCGGCGAGGCGGATGCCCTGTTCGATCGCGGCGCCGTAGCCTGTCATGTGGCCCATCTGGATCACGACCTCGTCACGCATGCCGGTCGCGTCAGGCAACTGCTCGATGCGCGCGAGGTCGGCACCGGTCATCGCCGCCGCGACGCCGAGGGTGATGCCGGCCGCTGCGGACGCGGTGACGAACCCGGCCTCGGCGCCGGTGGCGCGGGCGATCGCCTGGCTGGCCTTGCGGTGCAGGTCGTTGATCTCGACCCATTCGGGGAGGATGTCGCGCGTGGCGTCGATCGCCTCGGGCACGACGATCGAGGCGCCGAGATGGGTCATGGTGCCCGAGACGTTGATCACCGGCCGCAGGCCCATGCGCGCGCGGATGTCGGATCGCGAAGCCATCGCCGATTCTCCTATGGGCGTTTCATCTCGATGCGCGCAAGGAAGGCGCGCAGACGCTCGTGGCGTGGATCGACCAGCACGTCCTGCGGCGTGCCGTCGGCGACGACCCGCGCGGCGTCCATGAAGACCACGCGCGACCCGACATCGCGTGCGAAGGTCATCTCGTGGGTGACGACGACCATCGTCATGCCGTCCGCCGCGAGTTGACGGACCGTGGCGAGGACTTCGCCCACGAGTTCGGGATCGAGCGCCGACGTGATCTCGTCGAGCAGCAGGACCTTCGGCTCCATCGCGACGGCGCGCGCGATTCCGACACGTTGCTGCTGCCCGCCCGAGAGTTGTCCCGGCAGGCTGCGCAGCTTCTCGGAGAGCCCGACGCGCTCGAGCCAATGCTCCGCGCGCGCCTTCGCCTCGGCCTTGGGAAGTCCGCGTACCTTGACCAGACCCAGCATCACGTTTTCGAGCGCGGTCAGGTGCGGGAAGAGATTGAAGAGCTGGAAGACCATGCCGATATCGGCGCGTATCCGTGCGAGGTCGCCCTCGCTTCGGGAGCGGCGTCGCGGCCCCGGGGGACCGTCATAGCCGACCTCCACGCCATCGACCTGGATCGAGCCGTCGTCGTAGGTCTCCAGCACGTTGATGCAGCGCAGCAACGTCGTCTTGCCGCTGCCCGACGGGCCGATGACGACGACCGCCTCGCCGCGCGCGATGTCGAGATCGATGCCGTCGAGCACGCGCGTCGTGCCGAAGGATTTGCGCAGGCCGCGGATCCGGACCAGGGGGTCGCTCATGTCACTCCCGGATGTAGGCGAAGCGGGCTTCGAGCCGGCGGCTCGCCACGCTCAGCGCGTAGTTGATGGCGAAATACATGAAGGCGGCGAGGACGTAGACCGGCAGCGGCTCGTAGGTCCGGCCGATCACCTGCTGCGCCGCCAGCATCAGGTCGACGATTCCGACGAGCGAGACCAGAGCCGATCCCTTGACCGTGTCGGTCACGGAATTGATCCAGGGCGGCAGGAAGCGGCGGACCGCCTGCGGCAGGATCACCCAGGCGAGGCGCTGCGCGAAGGTGAGACCGATCGCCTTGCCGGCATCCGTCTGTCCACGCGCGATCGATCCGATCGCGCCGCGCGCGATCTCGCCGACATGCGCGGCCTTGAAGGCGGAGAGCGCGATCACCGCCGCCGGAAAGGGCTGCAGGTTCAGCCCGATCATCGGCAGCAGGTAATAGACCGAGAAGATGAGCACCAGCAGCGGCGTGCCGCGCAGCACGTCCGAATAGACGCGTAACGGAAAACGCAGCCAGAGCGGGCCATACGCGAAGCCGATGCCGATCGCCACGCCGGCCACCAGCGACACGACGACGACGAGCGCCGACACGTGCAGCGTGACGAGAAATCCGTCCCACAGGAAGGGCAGGGTGCGCAGCGCGAACTCGATCATCGGTCGCCGCCCAGCCTGAAGCGCCGCTCGAGCTGACGCAGCGCCGCGAGGATGGCCCAACCGGCCGCGAGGTAGATCGGCCAGACGACCAGCCAGACCTCGATATGGCGGAAGGTGTTGGTCTTGATCCAGTTCGCGCCGTAGGTCAGTTCGGGCACGGCGATGACCGAGGCGAGCGACGTGTCCTTGAACAGCGAGATGAACGCGTTGGAGAGCGAGGGCAGGACGACGCGCAGCATGATCGGCAGGCGCAGGTCGACGAAGCGCTGCCAGGGCGTGAGGCCGATCGCCTTGCCGGCGTCGATCACGCCCCTGGGCACGGCGTCCAGCCCGGCGCGGAAGACCTCGACGAGGTAGGCGCCGGAATAGATCGCGAGCGTGGCGACGAAGCTGGTCGTCGCGTCGTAGGCGAAGCCGCCCGCCGAGGGGATGCCGTAGAAGACGAGGTAGACGAGCAGCAGCAGCGGGACGTTGCGGACGAACTCGACATAGGCGGCGACCGCGCCGCGCGTCCAGCGGTTGCCGCCGGAATGCGCGAGCGCGAGCGCGAGCCCGATCACGCAGCCGATCAGGATGGAGACGAAGGCGAGCTGGACCGACAGGGCCAAGCCCCACCAGAGCTTGTCCGCGTACTTCCAGACGAAGTTGAAGTTGAGGTGGTATTCCACGCCGGCGCCTCGGCGGCGGGCGCGTCGCCGGCCCGCCGCCGTCCCGCGCGCGTCAGATGTTGGGGAAGCCGGGCGTGCGCCGCGGCGGCTTGGCGCCGAAGAACTCGTCGAGCGCCCTGTCGTACATGTCGGTCTGGTGGCCGTGCATGTTGACGTTGAGGCAGGTGTCGACGAAGCGCGACCAGTCGAGGTCGCCCTGCCGCATCGCCGCGCCGTAGAGCATCGTCTCGTAGTGGAAGCCCGAGTCCAGGTACTTGTCGGGGTTGCGCTTCACCAGCCAGCCGACGGTCGAGAGGTCGACCACCGCGGCGTCGACGCGGCCGGAATCGAGGGCCTGGATGACGTTCGCCTGGGTGTCGAGCTGGAGCACCGTGGCGCTGGGCAGCGCCTTGGCGACGAGCTTGTCGGCGTCGACGTTCTGCAGCACCGAGGCGCGCGCGGAGCGGCCGGCGTCGACGAGCTCCTTGTGCGTCTTGAGCTTGCCCCTCGACGAGGTCAGCAGCGCGACGCCCTCGATGTAGTAGGGGCGCGAGAAGTTCACGAGCTGGGCGCGCGCCGGCGACATGGTCATGAACTGGATGACGATGTCGACCTTGCCGGTCGTGATGTTCGGGATGCGTGCCGCCGGCTCCTGCTTCACGAACTCGACCTTGGTCGGATCGTCGAACAGGCCGCGGGCGAGGATGCGCGCGACGGCGATGTCCATGCCGGTCAGCTGGCCCTTCTCGTCCTCGAAATGCCAGGGCGCGTTGGTCGAGCCGGTACCGACGACGAGCTTGCCACGGTTGAGCACCGTGCGCAGCGTGCTGCCGGCGGGCGCCTGCGCGGCGGCCTGCTGGGCGCCGGTCGCCGTCGCGGCGCCGGCGGCGAGTGCCGCGGCCCCGACGGCCGACATGCGCAGGAAGTCGCGGCGTGCCGCAGCCTCTGTATCGTTGCGATTGGTCATGTGTCCCCCTTCGTCCCGGCGCGGCCCCGCGCCACGCCCCTGACGCGTGATCATGCGCTCGTATCGGTTCGCGCCGCAAGCGCCGCCAGGATCGCGTCCGTCGATCGAACCTGACCGAAGACGCGCGCGAAGCCGCTGAGCGCGGCGCGATGATGGCGCTCGAAGAACGTGGCCGCGGCGTCCTCGACGATGACGGCGTTGAAGCCGCGATCGGCGGCATCGCGCGCCGTCGTCTCGACGCACATGTCGGTCGCCATGCCGCCGAGGATCAGCGTGTCGATCCCCTTGTTGCGAAGCAGCCACTCGATGCCCGTCGAGTTGAAGGCGCTGGAGGTGTTCTTGTCGATCACCAGCTCGTCGGCGCGCGGCGTCAGATCCGCGATCACCTCGTGCTCGAACGTGCCGCGGTGCCAGAGCGTGGGCGTGGTCGTCGATGCGACCGAGTCCGTGTCGCGCCGACGGCGGCGTGCGATCATGTCGCTGCCGTCGGCGAGCAGCGGGCCGTGGCGCGTGAAGACGACAGGCAGACGGGCGTCGCGGAAGGCGGCGAGCAGCCGGCGCGCGTTGGGGATCGCGACATCGGTCAGCCGCGGGATGTAATAGCTGGCGATCTCGGGATAGCGCGCCGCAAGCATCGCCGGGACGCCGACCTGCGGATTGCAGCCGTAATTCTGCAGATCGACGAGGACGAGCGCGGCACGGCGCCAGTCGATCGTGAACCCGGGCCAGGGCATGTGCCAGCCGGGCAGGGTCTCCGGCGAGTCGATCGGGTGCAGGTCGGTCATGGCTTGTCCTCGGTTTCCAGCGCCGCCTCCATCCGTCGGCGGCGCAGCGCCGTCAAGCCGAGCACGAAAAGCGAGACGAGCGCCACCATGGCGATCGCATGGCGCACGCCGATGGCATCCGCGAGCGCGCCGACCACGAGGCCGCCAAGGGCTGCGCCGGTATTGAGGCCAAGCCCGTAGAGGCTCATCACCCGGCCGCGCAGATCCTCGCTGGCGGCGAGCTGGACCAGCGTCTGGACGCCGGCCGCCCGACCCGCCATCCCCGCGCCGATCAGCGTCGCCATGATGACCGCGATCGGCAGATCCGGGGCGAGGGCGAAGCCGAGCATGGAGAGGCCGAGCACCAGCATCGACCACATCACGATTCGGAACAGCCCGGGGCGGCTCCGGCGTGCCGCCAGGTACATGCCGGTCGCGATGGCGCCGAGGCCGATCGCGCTGGTGAGCAACGAGACCGCGTCGACGCCGTCATTGAGTTCGCCGCCCGCAAAGGCCGGCAGGAGATCGATGATCGGCCGTACCGAGAAGGTGAAGACGAAATGCAGGACAAGGAGTGGCGCGATGCCGTCGTGCCGGGCGCAGAAGGCGAGGGCGGTCGCGATCGCGCGCAGCATCGGCTGCGCCTCCGCGCGGGGCTTGGCGGAGACATGCGGCAGGATGGTCCAGAACACCACGAGATTGACCGCGAAAAGCGCTGCCACCGCCGCGAAGCAGGCGACATTGCCAAGGAAGACCAGGACGATCCCCGCGATCGCCGGACCGACAAGCTGAGAAACGTTGAAGATCACGGAGTTCAGGGCGATCGCCGCGGGCACGTCGGCGCGCGGCACCAATTCGTTCACCACGGTCTTCGACGCGGCCTGCGACAGACCGACGGCGACGCCGACCATCAGGGTCAGCGCGACCAGTATCGGCAGATTGATCCCGCCGGTGATGATGAGCACGGCCACGGCCGTCGCCTGGAACACCGTCACCGCCTGCCCGGCGAGCACGATATGGCCACGCGGGAAACGGTCGGCGAGCACGCCTCCGAACAGGCCGAGCAGCATGGTCGGCGCGAATTTCAGGAAGCTGATCGCACCAAGCCAGGCCGCCGAGCCGGTGAGTTCCCAGACCAGCCAGCCCAGCGCGAGGCGCTGCATCCACAGCGCGATCGTGTCGGCCGCCTGCCCGAGGAGATACCAGGAATAAGGCGGACGCGTCGCGACCGCCAGCATGCGGCGCAGACCCTCCGCGTGCGCTGCTCTTTCGCGGGGTACTTCGGGGGGGCTCGTCATCGCAGCATCTCGTCGCGGCCTGGATTGGCGCGGTCGCGCATGGCGTCTCCATTGTCCCGCGACCGAATCCTGTCGGGTTTCGCGGGAGGCCCCAATTGCCTTGTCGTCAAGGCAGGCTTGCGCCGGGTCGTGGCGATCGGTCATGCGGCGTATCGTCGCACCTGCCGAACCCTGGGCGCACCTCACGGAATTGTGATTGTCCAGGCAGGCGCACACACCGCTATCAACCGACAGACCGGACAGAATTGCCGGCGGCGCGAAGAGCGAATCGGTAGGCGGCATGCCCGCGCCTCGGTTGCCATCCATGCGAAAGGTAGCCCCCATGCTCATGATGCCCCTCCCCCCCCCTTTTTTTGTTCAGGGCTTCACCAACCCATCGCCGCGGGTGCGTGCACGTCGCGGTCTTCCTTCGTCCGACGTGCGAGGCGTGAACGGCTCTTCGCCGTCTTGAGGGGCGTCCGGCGACCATGAGCGCGCTCGATCTCGATGCGGCGGAATACCGGCGGCTCGTCACCAACGCGCCCGAACCGACGCTCGTCGCCGATGGCGACGGTACGGTCCTGATGGCCAGCCGCCGTGCGCTGGACATGTTCGGCTATGGCCCGGGCGAGATCCTCGGCGCGCGCATCGAGACGTTGCTCGATCCGAGCGCCGCGAAGCCGCTGGTGGATGGCTCGGACAACCCGAGCTGGGAACTGCATGGCCGCCGCAAGGACGGCGCGGTGTTCCTGGTCGGGATGCGTGCGAGCCGCGTCGATCGCTCGCGCGAACTCACCATCGTCGTCCTGCGCGATCTGACACCCGAGCGTCAGCGCGAAGAGGAGTTGCGGGCTGCGCGTGACACCGCCATCGCGGAGAGCAAGGCCAAGAGCAGGTTCCTCGCCACGGCCAGCCATGATCTTCGCCAGCCCCTGCAGACGATGCAGCTCCTCAACCAGTCGCTTGCCGATGCGGTCGAGGTTCCCGAACTGCGTGAATTGCTCGAGCATCAGGCGCGGGCGATCGGCACGATGGGAGATCTGCTCAACGCCCTGCTCGACATCAGCAAGCTCGAGGCCGGCATGGTGACTGCGCAGATCGTGGACACGGATCTCGGGGCGCTCTTCAAGGCGCTCGACGGCGAGTTCGCGGCGCCCTCTGCCGCGCGCGGTCTCGCCTTCGTGGCCGAACCCGGTGCGCCCTCCGTGCGGTCGGATCCGGTCCATCTCGGGCGGATCTTGCGCAATCTCCTCGGCAACGCGATCAAGTTCACGGAGCGCGGAACGGTCAGGCTGTCCGCGATGGCGGCGGGCGCGCGGGTGCGGGTCGTCGTTGCGGATACCGGTATCGGGATCCCGCCTGACCAGATCCCCCGGCTCGGAGAGGAGTTCTTTCGCGTGCCCCATGCCGACGGCCGGGCGGTGGATGGTTTCGGCCTTGGGCTCTCGATTGTCCGTCGGCTTGCCGATCTCGTCGGCGCGACGATGGAAATCGAGTCGGCACCGGGACGCGGGACGCGTGTCGTTCTGGATCTTCCCGCCGCCAGCAGCGCGACGGTCGAACCGCGCCGCGTCCAGGCGCGCTCGCGTCCGCCGCTTCTCGATGGGCCGCGCGACGTGCTGGTGGTCGAGGACGATCCGGGCCTGCGTTATGCGACCAAGCGCTGGCTGTCGGGACGCGGCTTGCGTGTCGAAGCGGTCGGCGACATGCGCCAGGCGCTCGGTGTCGTCGACAGCGGTTTCGTTCCGTCCCTCGTCGTCGCGGATTTCCATCTCGGGAACGGCGAAACGGCGCTCGACGTGGTGCAGCGCGTCCGGCAATCGATCGGCCGGGACGTGCCCGCACTCGTGCTGAGCGGAGACACGTCGCCCATGGCGCAGGCCGCCGTCCGTGTCGCGGGGATGGGCCTGCTGCTCAAGCCCATCGACCCGCAGGATCTTCTCGAGCAGATCCGGCTGCTGCTGCGATAGCGCCCGTCGGTCAGCGCAGGGTTTCCATCAGGCGAACGATCAGGCGCGTGTTGGGAAGAAGCGACGAGTAGCGGATCTGCTCGTCGAGCGCGTGGGCACCGCGTCCGTCTGCGCCCAGTCCGTCGAGCGTCGGTACGCCGAGCGCGGCGGTAAAGTTTCCGTCGCTGCCGCCACCGGTGAGCGGCACGTCCTGCAGGTCATAGCCGATCTCCGCCGCCAGCGCGCGCGCATGCGCGAAGAGCTGCGCGATCTCCGCGCTCTTGCCGTAAGGCGGACGGTTCATCCCGCCGGTGACTTCGACGACGCAATCGGGATCGCGGGCGGTCAGGGCGAGGATGCGGGCGGTGACGCTCTCGGCGAGTTCGGGCGTCGGGACCCGCAGGTCGATTTCGAGATGGCACTGCGCCGGGACGACATTGACGCCGCTGCCGCCGGAGATCAGCCCGACATTGGTGGTGACGCCGGTCGCGTAGTCGGTCATCGCCTCGATCGCGAGGATCTGGTGCGCGGCTTCGCGGATCGCGCTGCGCCCGTCCTGGTGGCGCATGCCCGCATGGGCGGCGCGGCCGGTGATCCGCATCTCGAAACGGCCGACGCCCTTGCGTCCGGTCACGCATTTGTTGCCGTCGCGCGCGGGCTCGAGCACGAGCGCATACTTGGCCTTGCGCGCCGCGGCCTCGATACGTGCGCGCGAGGTCGGGCTGCCGACCTCCTCCTCCGGAATGTACAGGAAGCGTATCGGGAGCGGGGTCGTGCGGCCGCTGCGGATGATGTGCTGCAGCGCGTAGTAGCCCATGAAGCTGCCGGCCTTCATGTCGTAGATGCCGGGGCCGAAGACCGTGTCGCCCTCTCGGCGGACCCGGTGGGTCGTGGCCAGCGCGCCGATCGGATGCACCGTGTCGAGATGGCCCAGGACCAGGATGCCCTTCTCGTCCGGATCGCCCCAGGGCGCCTCCGCCTCGAGCACGTCGCCGAAGCCGTCGCGACCGGGAATGCGTTCGACACGTGCGCCGAGGCGCTGCAGATCGCCCTCGACCATGTCGACCAGCGTGTTGACCGCGGCACCGTCATGGCTCGGGGTCTCTATCTCGACCCATCGCGTGATCCCGGCGAGGATCTCGTCGGCGTCGAGGACTGGAAGATTGGAGGCTGTCGAGTCGGTCATCGCCGGGTCCGTTCCGCTGCACAAGGATGACGGCAGCTTCGCCCGGGGCGTGACGGGGGGCAAGGACGTGGCGGCGGCCATCGGCCGCCGCCTGTCCGCGGGAGGTGTCAGCCCTTCGCCTTGGCGAATTGCTCGGCCGCCCAGTCCCAGTTGAGCAGCTTGTCGATGACTGCCTGCACATAGGCGGCGCGGCGGTTCTGGTGGTCGAGATAGTAGGCGTGCTCCCACACGTCGATCGTCAGCAGAGGCGCGTCGCCGCGGGCGATCGGCGTGTCGGCATTGGCGGTCTTCTCGATCGCCAGCTTCTTTTCCTGCGTCTTCCAGACCAGCCAGGCCCAGCCGCTGCCGAACTGGCCGACTGCCGCGGCGGCGAAATCGGTCTTGAACTTGGCGATGCCGCCGAGGTCGCTGTCGATCTGCGCCTTGAGCGCGCCGGCCGGATCGCCGCCGCCATTGGGCTTCAGGCTCGACCAGTAGAAGTCATGGTTGAAGACCTGCCCGGCATTGTTGAAATGCGCGACCTTGTCGGCCTTCCCGGCCACGGCGCGCACGACATCCACCAGCGACATCGCGCCGAGCGGATCGTTTTCGACCAGCTTGTTCAGGTTGTCGACGTAGGTCTTGTGATGCAGACCGTGGTGGAACGAGATCGTCCGCGACGAAACCACCGGGTCGAGGGCGGTATCGGCGTAGGGCAGGGGCGCGAGCGAGAAGGGCATGGAACGTATCTCCGGAGTTGCGTGCAGGATCCGGCATGATGCCGCGCGGATCCGGGAAGACACCTAGAAGCCGCGGGGCGTGGACGCAACCCCTTCACGCATGTGCCGTTCACGGACGGCATGCGCCGGCTCAGGTGACCGCGGCGCGCCTGTGGAAGCGTTCCTGGTCCCAGGCGCGTGTGGCAAGTATCCCGGCGAGTTCGTCGGCCGCGCGCCAGATGTCGTCATAGCGCAGGTAGAGCGGCGCAAGGCCGAAGCGCAGGATATCGGGTGCACGAAAATCCCCGATGACGCCGCGCGCGACCAGCGCCTGGACGATGGCGTAGCCCTGCGGATGGCGGAAGCTGACCTGGCTGCCGCGTGCCGCCGCGTCGCGGGGGCATGCGAGGGTGAGGCCATGTCCGGCGCAGCGCTCCTCCACGAGTCCGATGAACAGGTCTCCCAGGCGCATCGCCTTGGCGCGCAGGGTCGCTGGATCCGCAGCGAGGACGGTGTCGAGCCCGCATTCGAGAGCGACCATCGACAGGACAGGCGGCGTCCCGCACAGATAACGGCCCACGCCTTCGGCCGGTCTGTAGCCGCTCTCGAAGGCGAAGGGCGCGGCATGACCGAGCCATCCGGAGAGCGGCTGGACGAAGGCGTCCTGATGACGCGCCGCGACATAGAGGAAGGCCGGCGCCCCCGGGCCACCGTTGAGGAATTTGTAGCCGCATCCGACCGCGAAATCGACGCCGCATCCGGCGAGGTCGACCGGTCCCGCGCCTGCCGAATGGGCCAGATCCCAGATCGTCACCGCGCCCGCCGCATGCGCGGCCGCGGTGAGCGCGCGCATGTCGTGGCGGCGTCCGGTGCGGTAGTCGACCTCGGTCAGCATCACGACCGCGGTATCGCCGTCGATGCTGCGCGCGACGTCCGCAGGTTCGGTCAGGCGGAGGACATGGCCAGCGCCACGCAGCGCCGCCAGGCCCTGCGCCATGTAGAGATCGGTCGGGAAATTGCCGGTGTCCGAAAGGATGGTCCGGCGGTCCGGCCGCTGCGCAAGCGCGGCGGCGAGCAGCTTGAAGAGGTTCACCGAGGTCGAGTCGGCGACGAGCACTTCACCGGGGGCGGCGCCGACGAGGCGCGCGATCTTGTCGCCGAGCCGTCGCGGCAGATCGATCCAGCCGGCCTTGTTCCAGCTCGTGATGAGATCCTGTCCCCATTCCTGCGCGATGCAGGCCGCGACCCGCGCCGCGGCGGCGCGCGGCAGGGCGCCAAGCGAATTGCCGTCCAGATAGACCACGCCCTCGGGGAGCGCGAAGTCGTCGCGATGCCGGGCCAGAGGATCGGCGCGGTCGAGGGCTTGGCAGGCGGCGCGGTCGATGGGCATCGGATCGGTCTCCAGGGGGCGAATCGCGCGCGACAAGGTTCCGGCATCGCGTGGCGCGGTCAATGTGCTCGCTTCGGGAGCAGATCTTGCACCGGTTTTGGGCGTCCTCGGCGCGCGCGCCGGCCTCCTTTTAACCAGTCGCGGTAACCCTAACGGATT
>CAYSUY010000092.1:8251-15911 GCA_964434345.1 uncultured Acetobacteraceae bacterium | reverse complement strand
GATCTATGACGGCCTCAAGCAGCTCGGCGAGAAGAGCCGGCTGCCGGACGCGCCGGAGGCGGCCGAGCTGGAACGTGTCGCCAACCCGCATCCCCGGCTGCGCTATCTCGTGCGCTTCGCCGCGCCCGAATTCACCTCGCTCTGCCCGATCACCGGCCAGCCCGACTTCGCGCATCTGGTGATCGACTATGTGCCGCGGCGCTGGCTGGTGGAATCGAAGTCGCTGAAGCTCTACCTCGGCAGCTTCCGCAACCATGGCGCCTTCCACGAGGCCTGCACGGTCGGGATCGGCGCGCGGCTCGTGGATTTCCTGTCGCCTGCGTGGCTGCGCATCGGCGGCTACTGGTATCCGCGCGGCGGCATGCCGATCGACGTCTTCTGGCAGAGCGGCGCCCCACCCCGGGGCGTCTGGATCCCCGACCAGGGCGTCGCCGCCTATCGCGGCCGCGGCTGAGTACAACCCGGGACGGAGCCCGGATTACTCCGACAAGTGATCCCGGGGGGGGGCTCACTCCGCTCCCCGGTTGCCCCCCAGCCGCCAGGCGATCGCATCCTCCAAGCGGTCGTCCCCCCAGAAGACTTCCCCGTCGCAGACGAAATTCGGCGCTCCGAAGATGCCGAGCGCGCGGGCCGCATCGGTGTTGGCCTGGAATTGTGCCTCGATGTCCGGGGCATCGGCGCGTGCGGCGATCGCTTCGGAGCGGCCCAGCCGGCGCAGCGTGCCGGCCAGCGCGTCGGGGTCGCCGGGATCGCGATCCTCCAGGAACCAGGTGCGGTAGGTCTCGCGCAGGAATTCGGCGCACCACCCGTCGCGCGCCGCCAGCGTGGCGACGCGGTTGGCGCGCTGCGCGGAATCGACGGGGTAGCGCGACGGGCGCGCGAAGGGGATGCCGAAGCGCGCCGCGCGGCGTTCGATGTCGCGCCACATATAGGCGGTCTTCGCGGGCCGGCCGAGGAAGGGCGTGCTGTCCTGCTCGCGCAGCAGGGTGCGCAGGCTGAACGGCTTCCAGTCCAGCGCGACGCCATGCGCGGCGGCGAAGGCGGCGGCGCGATGCGCGGTCAGGAAGCTGTAGGTGCTGCCGACGAAGATGTAGCAGTCCATGCGCCTGTCCGGCACGCGGGCCGTCATCTCCGCCAGGCTCGTCGTCGTCATGCGCATCCCCGCCGCTGGTCCGGAGTGTCCCGGCGGAGACCACCGGAATTTCCGGCATAACGCAAGAACGGCCCTGTCGACGGCGGTGGGCCGCCGCGGGGCATGGCTCGCCCGATGGCCCGTCGGCCGATCGGGTCAGATGCAAGCGACGGGATAGCCGCGGATCGTGGCGTTCGCCGTCATGACCGTCATGGTTCCCGCGATGGCATGCGAGGATAACCGGGGACGGAGCCCGGATTACCCCGCCGCGCGCACCGGCGCCCCACCGGACCGGGATCGGCGGCTAGGGTTGCCGCATCACGCCTTGCGGGGGCGGCCAGGAATGCCCGGGGCGACACGCCGGCCGAGCATGGCGCCGATCTGCTCCTGGAACCGTGGGCTGCCGAGGGCGTAGCTGCCCGCTGTGGCGCGGCGGATATCGGCGATGACCGTTTCGGGCATGTCCTGGATGAAGAGGCTCCGGTACGCGGCCGCCCGGCCCGGCGCGTCCGCAGCGAGCGCGAAGAACAGCTTGTGCGGGGTCAGGAGTTTCGACGGCAGGGTGCTGACGTTCATGCGATGGCTCGACCAGGGATAGTCGTGGGGATCGCGCACCATCGCGGCGCGCACGGGATTGAGTTCGATGTAGCGATAGCAGGCCAGCATGTAGGCCTCGCTCTCGACCAGGCAGGAGCGGAAGCGCCCCTCCCACAGCGTGCCGCTGCGGCGATACGCGCGGTTGATGGCCTGGACATAGCGCTGGTTGAGCTGGCGCATCAGGCGCGACAGCGCGTCCGCATGCGACGGCGTGACAAGAAGATGCACATGGTTAGTCATCAGCACATAGGCGTGCACGGCGCAGCCCAGAGCCGGCGCGAGCTCGGCGAGCAGCGCGAGATAGTGCAGGCGGTCGTCGTCGCAGAAAAAGCAGGCGCTGCGATCGATGCCGCGCTGGACGATGTGGGTGCTGACGCCGGCGAGCGTCAGCCTGGCTTGCCTGGGCATGGAGCCGCCGGATCCTGCGCCAATGGCGACGGCGGGCAAGGGCGCAGACTGCGCAAGCCAAACAACCCGGGACGGAGCCCGGATTACGCCGGGGGTAATCCGGGCTCCGTCCCGGGTTTTGCGGCGCGGCGGCGCAGGCGCAGGCAGGGGCGGTAGCGGTCGTCGCCGGTGGCGGCCTGGAGATTGTCGAGCGTGCGCAGGATGCGGCCGAAGCCGATGCGCGCGGCCCAGGCGATCGGGCCGATCGGGTAGTTGACGCCCCTGGTCATCGCCAGGTCGATATCGGCCTCGCTCGCCACGCCTGCCTGCGCCGCGTCCAGCGCCTCGTTGGCGAGGCACGCCACCGTGCGCAGGACCAGCAGGCCCGGCATGTCGTCGACGACGCTGACCGCGATGCCCAGCGCCTGGAAGAAACCCGCCGCCGCCTCCGCGGCTCCGGCCAGCGCCGCGTCGCCTGCGGCGATCGCGACGCGGCTCTGCGTCGCGGCGTCGAGCGCGAGGTCGAAGACCACGTCGACATCGCCGCGCAGCGTGGCGGGACGCCCGTCGCTCGGCGCGAGATGGATCCCGTCGACCACGATGCGTCCGTCGCCCGACGCGCAGTCGACCGCGAGCCCGGCCTTCATCGCGCGCGCAGCCAGCGCGGCGGCGGGGCCCAGATCGCCCAGCACGCGCACGCGGCGGGGAAGGGGGCCGGGCGCGGCGGTGGACGGCGACGGCCTGGCCGCGCCCTTGGCGTGGTCGTAGAAGCCACGTCCGGTCTTGCGCCCCAGCAACCCGGCCTCGACCATTTCCTTCTGAATCGCCGAGCCGCGATAGCGCGGATCCCCGAAGGTCGCTGCGGAGAGCGAGGCGGTCGCCGACACGTTGATGTCGTGGCCGATCAGATCCATGAGCTCGCACGGGCCCATGCGGAACCCGCCGCTCTCGCGCATCACCGCGTCGATGGTCGCGGGATCGGCGGCGCGTTCGGCCAGCGCGCGCAGCGCCTCGGCGTAATAGGCGCGCGCGCAGCGGTTGACGACGAAGCCCGGCGTCGAGCGGCAGCGTATCGGGCTCTTGCCCCAGGCGCGCATGGTCGCGACGCCGATTTCGCAGATCGCGGGATCGGTGAGCGGCGCGTCGACCACTTCGACCAGCGGCAGGACCTGCGCGGGGTTGAAGAAATGCAGGCCGCAGAACCGCTCCGGCCGGGCCAGCGGCCGCGCCATCGCGGCCAGCGAAAGCGCCGAGGTGTTGGAGGCGAGGATCGCCTCGGGCCCCATCGCCGCCTCGAGCGCCAGCAGTACGCGATGCTTGAGCTCCATGTCCTCCGGCACCGCTTCGATGGCGAGGCCGGCGGGCGATGCGGCCGCGATGTCGCTCGAGGTCTCGAGCCGACCCAGCGCGGCGTCGCGCGCAGCGGCCGACAGCTTGCCCTTGCCGACGAGGATCTCCAGCCCCGCGGCGATCGCGCGCCGCGCGGCGTCGAGCGTCTCGGGTGGCGTGCCGATCAGGATCGTCCGATGCCCGGCGAGGCAGGCGAGCTGCGCGATGCCGGTTCCCATCGTGCCGGCGCCGATGACGGCGACGGGAACCGAGGCGGGGAGGGCGGCGGTCATCGGGGCGCCTCCGCCGGCCGTTCAGCGGCCGACCGCGTAGGCCTGCTGCAGCCGCGGCGTCGCGGCGGCGCGCAGGATGCGGCCATCGGTCGAGGCGGCGCAGTTGCGGCCGAGCGACCAGTCGCCCACCAGCTTGACCTCGTGGCCGCGGCGTTCGAGCGCGGTCACGGTGTCGCGCGGGAACCGTCCCTCCAGCTGCAGCTTCGCTGGCGCCGCATGGCGCGGATAGAAAGAATTCGGCCAGTGGTCGCATTGGAGCTGCGGTGCGTCGATCGCGGCCTGCAGATTGAGCCCGTGATCGGCGTGGCGCAGGAAGAATTGCAGGATCCACTGGTCCTGATTGTCGCCGCCGGGCGATCCGAAGGCCATGACCGTGTCGTCCTTGCGCGCGATGGTCGGTGTCAGCGTGGTGCGCGGCCGCGCGCCGGCGCGCAGCGTCGAGGGCAGGCCCTCCTGCATCCAGAACATCTGCGTGCGCGTGCCGAGGCAGAAGCCCAGCCCGGGGATCGTGGGCGAGGATTGCAGCCAGCCGCCCGAGGGCGTGGCGGCAACGACGTTGCCCCAGCGATCGACGACATCGAGATGACAGGTGTCGCCCTCCGCAGGACCGCGCGTCGCCGGGCGTTCCTGGCTTTCCTGTTCGATGCGCGCGGGCTCGCCGATGCCGGCGATGGCGGTGCCGTCGGCGAGCCGATAGGCGGGGAACGGCGCATCGCGGCCATCCGGCGATCCGGGGCGCATGTCGCGCGACGCCGTGGCGCCGATCAGTGCGCGGCGCTGCGCGGCGTAGGCGTCGGACAGCAGCGCGGCCAGCGGGACGTCGCCGCCGACGGGCTCGCCGTACCAGGCCTCGCGATCGGCATAGGCGAGCTTCTTGGCCTCGACCAGCGTATGCACGAACTCCGCGCCCAGCGTGTCCATCGCGCCGATGTCGAAGCCCTCGAGCAGCTTGAGGGCCTGGAGCATCACCGGCCCCTGGCTCCAGGGCCCGGCCTTGAAGACCTCCCAGCCGCGATAGGAGACGCGGGCGCAGGGCTCGCTCGCAGCACTCCACGCGGCCATGTCGGCGGCGCTCAGGACGCCGCGGTGGCGCCGTCCGCTGGCGTCGAGCACGTCGGTACGCGTGGCGAAGGCCTCGATCGTCTCGGCGACGAAACCGGCATAGTAGGCGCGGCGCGCGGCGTCGATCTGCGCCTCGCGATCGGGGCCTGCCTGGGCGCCGAGCCGCACCAGCCGCGCCAGCGTCTTGGCGAGGTCGGGATTGCGATGGATCGCACCGGGTTTCGGTGCGGCGCCACCGGGCAGCCAGAGCGCGGCCGAACTCGGCCATTCCCGCGTGAAGAACTCGGCGACGCCGGCGATCGCGCCCGCGGCGCCGGCGCAGAGCGGGTGGCCCTCGGCCGCATAGGCGATGGCCGGTTGCAGCGCCTCCGCGAGGGTCAGCGTTCCGTGGTCGCGCAGCATCGTCATCCAGGCGTCGAAGGCGCCGGGGACGCAGGCCGCGAGCAGCCCGTTGCCGGGGATGACGTCGATGCCGAGCGAGCGGTAATGCGCGAGCGTCGCGCCCGCGGGTGCCGGTCCCTGGCCGCAGATCGCCGTCGGGGAGGCGTCTCCGGCCGGCTTGACGAGGATCACGGCGTCGCCGCCAAGACCGTTCATGTGCGGCTCGACGACAAGCAGGACGAACCCCGCGGCGACCGCCGCGTCGAAGGCGTTGCCGCCCTTCTCGAGCACGGCCATGCCGACCTGGCTGGCGATCCAGTGCGTCGAAGAGACGACGCCGAACGTGCCCATGATCTCGGGACGGGTGGTGAAGGACGGAGAGGCCATGATGCGGTCGCGCTCGCTACGCTGTCGGAATGGACGAGAGGGGCCAGCGTAGCATCGCCGCGCGCGCCGGGGGAACCGGAGCCCCCGCGGGCTGCGCTGCACTTGTCGCGCATACGCCGCTAGACTTCGGCGCGCGCGCGGCAAGCGATGCTGGCGGGCGATGGTGCCAGGATGAGGATGGATGCGGTGACGGGAGCGACGACGCTCGAGGTCAGTGCGCGGCGGGCGGGACCGTCGAAGGCGGCGCGCGAGGCTCTTCTGCGCGCGTTCTCGACCGGCGACCATGATGCCGCCATCGCGTCCGCGCGCGAGATGGTCGCTGCGTATCCGGGCTTCGCACTGGCGTGGAAGATCCTGGCCGCGAGCCTGGGAACGGTGGGGCAGCTCGCGCAGGCGGTCGCGGCGGCGCGGTGCGCGACGGATCTGGCGCCGCGTGACGCCGAGGGGCATCGCAATCTCGCCGCCCTCCTGCAGCGCGCCGGCGCACGCGAGGCGGCAATCGAGGCGTTCCGCGTGGCACTCGATCTGGCGCCGGATCATGCGCCGTCATATCGCCACCTTGGCGCGCTGCTGCGCGAGGCCGGCGCCCTCGATGAAGCCGAGACGCATGGCCGCACCGCCGTGCGCCTCGCGCCAACGGACGCGGAGAATCATCACGCCCTGGGCGTCACGCTCCAGTTGCGCGATCGGCCGGCGGAGGCGGCGGATTGTCATCGCGCGGCGATTGCGCGCGCGCCGGGACATGGCGCCGCGCACCGCAATCTTGGCGCCGCCCTGAAGGAACTCGGGCGGCTCGGCGAGGCGCTCGCGGCGCTCGACATTGCGGTCGCGCTGCGGCCCGGCGATGCGGAGGCGCACAACAACCGCGGCGTCGTCCTCGCGGAGCTGGGGCGCTTTGCGGAGGCGCTGGTGGCCATCGATCATGCGCTCGCCCTGCGCCCCGGCTATCCCGGTGCGCATGCCAACCGCGGGGCGACGCTTGTCGATCTGCGCCGCTTCGCGGAGGCGCTCGACAGCTATGATCGCGCCCTCGCCCTCGAGCCCGGCGACATCGGCGCCGAATGGAACCGATCGCTTGCGCTGCTCTCGCTCGGCCGGATGCGCGAGGGCTGGGCGCTGCACGAGCGGCGCTGGCGCATCCGCGGCGCCCCGACGCCGCGTGCCACGGCCAGACCGCGCTGGACCGGTGCGTCCGGGCAGGAGATCGCGGGCCGGACGATCCTGCTCTGGGGCGAGCAGGGCCTGGGCGACCAGATCCAGTTCGCGCGTTTCGCCGCGCAGGTGGCGGCGCGTGGCGCGCGGGTCCTGCTCGAGACGGCACCACGCCTCGCGCCGCTGCTGGAGGGACTCGCCGGCGTCGCGCGGGTGGTGCGCAGCGATGCGCCGGTGCCCGACGAGGCCTTCGATTTCCACTGTCCGCTGATGAGCCTGCCGGCCGTGCTCGGCATCGGTTTATCGACCATCCCGGCGGACATCCCGTATCTGCGCGTTCCGGAGCCGGCGCGGGCGCGCTGGGCGGCGACGCTCGGACCTGCGTCGCGACCACGCGTCGGGATCGCCTGGAGCGGCAATCCCGCCCACGCCAACGATGCGCGCCGGAGCATCGCGCTTGCGCGCCTGACCGCCCTGCTCGGCGCGCCGGTGGAGTGGATCGGCCTGCAGCGCGAGCTGCGCGACAGCGACCACGCGGCGCTCCGCGCCCTGCCGCAGCTTCGTCATAGCGGCGACGCGCTTGCGGATTTCGCCGACACCGCGGCGCTCTGCGCGGCCTGCGACCTCGTGATCGCGGTCGATACGTCGGTGGCGCATCTCGCCGGGTCGCTTGGCCGTCCCCTGTGGATCCTCCTGCCGTTCAATGCCGACTGGCGCTGGCTGCACGATCGCGACGACAGCCCCTGGTATCCGACCGCACGGCTTTATCGCCAGGCGCACCCCGGCGATTGGGAGGGCGTCCTGGCGCGCGTGGCGGACGATCTCGCGGCCTGGATCGGCGCGCGTTTCCCGACTGGGGTCGCGGGCGGGGTCCCGGACGTGGACGCGGGGGAGGCGCGCGAGAGGCAGCGGCTACGGCAGCGGTGGCTCGTGCGTCGCG
>CAYSUY010000092.1:0-8241 GCA_964434345.1 uncultured Acetobacteraceae bacterium | reverse complement strand
CGGCGATCGCGACGGCGCCGCGGCGCTTGCCGCGCCGGACAATGTCGATGCGCTCATCGGGGGCTCCGGTCGCGCGCCGGCCGGCGACCCTGATTCCGCCGCTGCGCGCGACCTGCGCGGCCTCGCGCTTGTGAACGCCGGACGTTTCGACGCGGCGCTCGCCTGTTTCGAGGCAAGCATCGCCGCGCGGCCGGACGATGCCGGCGCATGGTTCAATCGCGGCGCCGTGCTGGTTCGGATGAAGCGCGCCGACGAGGCGCTCGCGTGTTTCGAGCGCGCGATCGCGCTCCGGCCGGGCAGCGCCCACGCCCACGCCGCGCGCGGCCTGCTGCTCGAGAAGCGCGGACAGCTGAACGAGGCGCTTGCCGCCTGCGATCTGGCGGTCGCCCTGCGACCGGATTTCGCCGACGCGCAGTGCAATCGCGGATTGGTGCTGCGGGCCATGGGCCGGACCGGTGCGGCGGTAGAGGCCTACGAACGCGCCGTCGCCCTGGATCCGCGTCATGGGCAGGCCCGCTACAACCGGGCGCTGGCGCTTCTGGCGCTGGGACGGTTCGCGGAGGGCTGGCAGGCCCATGAGAGCCGCTGGCAGCGTCCCGGCGCGCAGCCGCTGCGCGTCACGGCGCGGCCCCGGTGGACGGGTGCGGAGCCGCTGGAGGGACGTCGTCTGCTGCTCGTCGGCGAACAGGGCATCGGCGACCAGATCATGTTCCTGCGCTTTGCGCCGCTTCTCGCCGCGCGCGGCGCGACGATCTTGGCGGAGGTCGATCCCGCGCTCGTGCGGCTTTGCGAGGGGCTCGACGGCGTGGCCCGTGCGGTTGCCATGAGCGCGCCGCTGGAGGATTCGGCCTTCGACCTGCATTGCCCGCTGATGAGCGTGCCGGCGGTGCTGGGGACGCGGCTTGCGACGATCCCGGCCTTGGTTCCCTATCTGCGGGTACCGCCAACGGCGACCGCGGCGTGGTCCGCCCTGCCGCCTGGCGGGGCGACACCGCGCATCGGCGTCGCGTGGAGCGGCAATCCCGCCCATGCCAACGACCGCAACCGCAGCCTTGTGCTGGCGCGTCTCGCCACGCTGCTCGATGCACGGGCGACGTGGGTGAGCCTTCAGCGCGACGTCCGGCCCGAGGATCGCGCGACGCTCGCGGGCCTGCCGCAGCTCGCCCATGCCGGCACACGCCTGACCGATTTCGCGGATACCGCTGCGCTCTGCGCGTCCTGCGACCTCGTGATCACCGTCGATACGTCGGTGGCCCATCTCGCCGGTGCGCTTGGCCGGCCGGTGTGGATCCTGCTGCCCTTCGCGGCCGACTGGCGCTGGCTGAGCGATCGCACCGACAGCCCCTGGTATCCGACGGCGCGGCTCTACCGCCAGGAGCGACCTGGCGACTGGGACGGCGTCCTCGCGCGGGTGGCAGGCGATCTTGCGGCCTGGATCGGTTCGCGTGCCGGTGTCGTGCCGCCGGTTCCCGCTCGCGCGGTGCCCTCCAGGGCGGAGATCGACGCGCTCGGGCGCGCCTTCCGGCAGGGCGACCAGGACGATGCCTTGCGACGTGCCGATGCGATCCTCGCGCAGGCTCCGGACACGCCGGTCGCGCTCAAGATCCGTGCGGCGATCCTGGCGTCGCGCGGCGCCATGGATGCGGCGTACGCGGCGATGGAGCGCGCGGTCGCGGCGGCGCCGGGCGACGCGGAAGCGTGGCGCAATCTGGCGATGCTGTCGCAGCGCATCGGCCACGCCGACGCGGCGATCGCGGCCTGGCGGCGTGCGGTCGCCCTGGACCCTGGCCGCGCCGACGACCATGGCGCGCTCGCGCGGCTGCAGCACGCGGCCGGTCGCCGCGAGGAGGCGGCCGACAGCTATGCGCACGCGCTGCGCCTGGATCCGGACGATGCGGGCCGGCGCAACGATCACGCCGTCGTGCTCTTCGAACTCGGCCGGCTGGACGAGGCCGAGGAGGCCCTGCGCGCGGCGGTCGCATGCGCGCCCGCGGATGCGCACGCGCACGTCAATCTGGCGCTGCTGCTGCGCCGCCGCGGCAGGATGGACGAGGCGATCGAGGTCCAGGCGCGCGCGGCCGACCTGTCGCCGGGACAGGCCAGGCCGTGGATCGTCCATGGCGACATGCTGATGGCGGTGCACCGCGCGGACGAGGCGCTGGCGAGCTATGCGCATGCCATCGCCGCGGACCCGGACAACGCCGACGTCCACGTGTCGCGCGGCCTCGCGTTGCGTCAGGCGGGGCGGCTCGAGGAGGCGGTGGCGAGCTTCGCCGCGGCGCTCGACCGTGCGCCGGAGAGCGCGCCCGCGCATCTCGATCTCGGCGTCGCCCTCGGCGACCTCGGACGGATCGACGAGGCGCTGGAAAGCTACGAGCGCGCCCGCGCGCTGGCGCCCGGCGAACCGCTCGTTGACTGGAACATCGGGCTGCTGATGCTGGAAACGGGGTCATACCGCGCGGGCTGGCCGCTCTACGAGCAGCGCTGGAGCCTGTCCGGCGCGAAACCTCCGCGGGCGACCACGCGTCCGCTCTGGCTGGGAAATCCCGATCCGCGGGGCCGGACGATCCTGCTCTGGGGCGAGCAGGGTTTCGGCGACCAGATCCAGTTCCTGCGCTTCGCGCCGCTGGTGGCCGCGCTTGGCGCACGTGTCCTGCTGGAGGTCGACCGGGATGTCCTTCGCCTCGTGCGCGACGGCGCCGGGATTGCTGCGCGTTCGGCCACCGATGCGCCATTTCCGGACGCCGCGTTCGATCTGCAGTGTCCGTTGATGAGCCTGCCGCTCGCACTGGGAATCGACCTCGATGCGGTGCCGTCGCCCGGCTCGGCCATCGCGGTACCGTCGAGCCTCGCGGCCACCTGGGCCGAGCGGATCGGAACGCGGGCGCGGCCACGCATCGGCATCGCCTGGAGCGGCAATCCGGTTCACGCCAACGACGTCCGCCGCAGCATCCCGCTCGCGCGGCTCGCGGATCTTCTCGATCCGGCGGTCGAGTGGATCTCGATGCAGCGCCATGTGCGGGACGGCGATCGCGCGACGCTTTCCCGCCTGCCGCAGCTGCGGCATTTCGGCGATGGCCTCGGGGATTTCGCCGACACTGCGGCGCTGTGCGGCCTGTGCGACCTTGTGATCACGGTGGACACGGCGGCAGCCCATGTCGCGGGGGCGCTCGGCCGGCCGGTCTGGATCCTGCTTCCCTGCGCCGCCGACTGGCGCTGGCTGCGCGGGCGGACGGACAGCCCCTGGTATCCGACGGCACGGCTCTACCGGCAGGAGCGGCCGGGCGACTGGGACGGCGTGCTGGCGCGGGTGGCGCAGGATCTCGCGACGTTGATCGCCATGTCGGCGACGGACCGGATGAAACCTCCTGGCGCGCCGTGTTAATCGACGCATCATGGATGACGACTCCATGCCCCGCCCCCTGGAAGGGCTCCTCGTGCTCGCCCTCGAGCAGGCCGTGGCCGCGCCTTATTGCTCGAGCCGGCTCGCCGATGCCGGGGCGCGGGTCATCAAGATCGAGCGCGCCGAGGGCGATTTCGCGCGCGGCTACGACCGCGCGGTCAAAGGCGAGGCGAGCTATTTCGTGTGGCTCAACCGCGGCAAGGAATCCCTGATCGCCGACATCAAGGATCCCGCCGATGCCGCGCTGCTTCACCGGATCCTCGCGCGCGCCGACGTCTTCATCCAGAACCTGCTGCCGGGCGCGGCCGAGCGCGCCGGCTTCGGGTCCGCCGATCTGCGTGCGGCCAACCCGCGGCTGATCACCGTCGACATCTCCGGCTACGGCGACACCGGTCCCTACGCCGCCATGAAGTCCTACGACATGCTGGTCCAGGCGGAGACGGGGCTTGCCTCGATCACTGGCGGACCGGATGCGCCGGCGCGGGTCGGCGTGTCGGTCTGCGATATCGCCGCCGGCATGTACGCGCATCAGGCCGTCCTGGAGGCGCTGATCCGTCGTGGCCGTACGGGGAAGGGGGCGTCGATCAAGGTCAGCCTCTTCGACGGCATGGCCGACTGGATGGCGGTGCCGCTTCTCTTTTCCGATTACGGTCCCGGCGCGCCGCGGCGCGTCGGGCTCAGCCATCCGTCGGTCGCGCCCTATGATCCGTTTCCCAGCGCCGACGGCACGCCGGTCCTGATCTCGATCCAGAACGACCGCGAGTGGCTCCGCTTCTGCGCCGACGTGCTGGAGCATCCGGCCCTGGCAACGGATCCGGATTACGCGACCAATGTCCGGAGGGTCGCCAACCGGATGCGGCTGAACGCGCTGATCGCCGAGGCCTTCGCGCGGCACGGGACCCAGGCGCTCTGCGCCCGGCTGCTGGCTGCGGGCATCGCGTTCGGCCGGGTGAATTCCGTGGCCGAGTTCTCCCGCCACCCGCAATTGCGGCGGGTGGAGGTGGACACCCCCGCCGGCGCGGTCGCGATCCCGGCGCCGCCGGCGGTGGTGGACGGCCGGCGCAGCCCCGCGCTCGGGCCGGTCCCGGCGCTCGATGCCCACGGGGCCGCGATCAGGAAGGAATTCGCGTCATGAGCGCGGGATTCGACGGGCTGCGCGACTGGATCGGGCGGCGCGACAGCGCGTCCGATCTCTGCGACATGCGGCGCGTCGCCGACATGGCGGCGACGCTCGACCTGGACGCGGCGCCGGGGCATGGCGCGCCGCTTCCGCCCGGCTGGCACTGGATGTTCTTCAATCCGATGGTGCGGGCGCGCGAGCTGGGGCAGGACGGCCATCCACGGCGGGGCGGGTTCCTGCCGCCGGTCCCGCTGCCGCGCCGGATGTGGGCCGGCGGACGTCTCGTCTTCCACGCGCCCGTTCCCGTCGGGACCGAGCTCCGCCGCGAATCCGAGATCACGGGCGTGGAGCCGAAATCGGGCCGGTCCGGGCGCATGGTGTTCGTCGTGGTGCGTCACCGCATCCTTGCGGGCGGCGTTCTCGCCATCGAGGAAGAGCACGACATCGTCTATCGCGAGGCGCCCGCTCCGGGCAGCGCTCCGCCGGTGGC
Organism: uncultured Acetobacteraceae bacterium; assembly: GCA_964434345.1. Lineage (GTDB taxonomy): Bacteria > Pseudomonadota > Alphaproteobacteria > CACIAM-22H2 > CACIAM-22H2 > CAIOSQ01. The sequence continues at coordinate 3,228 of CAYSUY010000092.1, read as the reverse complement.
CGCGCCGGCGCCGCCCTGCGCCACCGCGCCGTGGCGCCGTCGCATCGAGCCGGACGCGGTGCTGCTGTTCCGCTATTCGGCGTTGACCGCGAACGGGCATCGCATTCACTACGACCACCCCTATGTCACGGGGGTCGAGGGCTATCCCGGCCTGGTCTTCCACGGGCCCCTGACCGCCACGCTGCTCATGGCGCTGGCCGAGACCGGGTTTGGACGGCCCTTGACGCGCTTCGAATTTCGCAACAAGGCCCCGCTCTTCGCGGATGCGCCCTTCGAGATCGCCGGCATGCCGGACGCCGGCGGCGACGCCGCGACGCTCTGGGCGGCGACGCCCGCGGGCGGGCTTGCGACGGAGGCCAGTGCGGCCGCATGAACCGTCCGCGGCCCGCGATCGAACTGGACAGGATGCCGGGGCGTCGGCCGGGCACGGCGACGCGCGCCTGCGACCATCCCGGCTGCGTCGCGACCGGCGAATTCCGCGCGCCGCGCTCGCGCAAGCAGCTGACCGAGTTCTACTGGTTCTGCCTGGAGCATGTCCGCGCCTACAACCAGACCTGGGACTATTACCGCGGCATGTCGCCCGAGGAGATCGAGCGCGAGCGTCGCCGCGACACGGTGGGGCAGCGCCCGACCTGGCCGATGGGATCGCGCCGCGACGGCGTGCTCAAGGCGCGTCTCCACGGGCTCGACCCGGATGCCATCGACGCGGCCCTGCGTCGGCTGATGGGCGACGACGAACCGCCGCCGCGCCGCGCCCGCCCGGCGACGCCGGAGGAGGAGGCGCTGCGGACCCTCGACCTCGCGCCCGGCGCGACGCCCGCCGAGATCAAGGCGCGCTACAAGGAACTGGCCAAGCGCCATCATCCCGATGCGAACGGGGGCGACAAGGCCGCCGAAGAGCGGCTAAAATCCATCAACCAGGCATACACGCTCCTGAAATCGCAGGCGTTCGGCGCTCGTCAGGCGCCCAGCCGCTAGCCGCCCCGGCGGGCGCTTCCGCGGCCTCGGCAACTGCGTCCGGAACATGGATGACCGGCCACACCACTCGCGGCCCCGGCCGCGCCACGTCCGAGGATTGCACTCCATGGCCACCGCCCAAGCCGACGCCTACGTGCCCAACCTGCCCGACACGAAGATCAAGGTGCGCGACGTCTTCGGGATCGACTCCGACCTCGAGGTCCCGGCCTTCTCGAAGCCGAGCGACCACGTCCCCGCGCGCGACGAGGCCTATCGCTTCGACCGCGAGACCACCCTCGCGATCCTCGCGGGCTTCGCCTACAACCGCCGCGTCCTGATCCAGGGCTACCACGGCACCGGCAAGTCGACGCATATCGAGCAGGTCGCCTCGCGCCTCAACTGGCCCTGCATCCGCGTCAACCTCGACAGCCACATCAGCCGCATCGACCTCGTCGGCAAGGACGCGATCGTCCTCAAGGACGGCAAGCAGGTGACGGAGTTCCGCGAGGGCATCCTCCCCTGGGCCCTGCAGCATGCCTGCGCCCTGGTGTTCGACGAGTACGACGCCGGCCGCCCGGACGTGATGTTCGTGATCCAGCGCGTGCTGGAGGTCGAGGGCAAGCTGACGCTGCTCGACCAGAACCGGGTCATCCGCCCGCATGCCGCGTTCCGCCTCTTCGCGACCTCGAACACGGTCGGGCTGGGCGACACGACGGGCCTCTATCACGGCACGCAGCAGATCAACCAGGGTCAGATGGACCGCTGGAACATCGTCGCGACGCTGAACTACCTGCCGCACGACGAAGAGGTGCGGATCGTGGCCGCCAAGAGCCCGACCTGGAACACGACCGAAGGGCGCAAGACGCTGTCGGCGATGGTCGCGCTGGCCGATCTGACCCGTGCGGGCTTCGTGGCCGGGGACCTGTCGACCGTCATGAGCCCGCGTACGGTCATCACCTGGGCCGAGAACGCGCGCATCTTCAACGACGTCGCGTTCGCCTTCCGCATCACCTTCCTGAACAAGTGCGACGAGGTCGAGCGCGCCACCGTGGCCGAGTACTACCAGCGCTGCTTCGGCACCGAGCTGGATATGGGATCGGGCAAGGCGCGCCTCGCCTGAGCGAAGCGCGGAGCACGGTCACGCCATGGCGAACAAACCGAGCGACGGTCCGGTCGAGGCATTCCGCCAGGTGACGGCGGCGGCCATGCGTGCGATCGCGCGCGAGCCGGAACTGCAGGTCACCTTCGCGCCCGAGCCTGCCGGGCTGCGCGGCAACGAGGCGCGCCTGCCGGCGCCATCGCGCGAGGTCGCCCGCGAGGAGGCGGCGGTGATCCGCGGCGAGGCCGACGCGATCAGCCTCAAGCTGCGTTTCCACGACGAGGTCCTGCACCGGCGCCGGGCCCCGACCGGGGCGGTCGCGCGTCAGGTCTTCAACGCCGTCGAGCAGGCGCGCTGCGAGGCGCGCGGCGCGCGGCGCATGGCCGGCGTCGCGAACAACCTCGCCGCGGCGAGCGAGGAGCGCTGTCGTACCCAGGGGTTCGCGCGGGTGACCGATCGCGAGGCGGCGCCGCTGGTCGAGGCGGTCGGGCTGCTGGCGCGCGAGGCCTTCGCCGGCCAGGCGATCCCGCAATCGGCCCGGCGGATGGTCGATCTCTGGCGCCCCTGGATCGAGGCGAAGGCGGGCACGGATTTCGAACGCCTCGCCAAGGCGATCGACAATCAGGCCGCCTTCGCGGATCTCGCGCGGCGGCTGATCGAGGATCTCGAACTCGGCGAGCCGGAGGCTTCGGAGGCCGAGGCCGACGAGGATCAGGGCCAGGGCCAGCAGGAGCAGGACCAGGCCCAGCAGGGCACGCAGGGCGAGGCAGAGCAGGACACCGCCGATGACGGCATGAGCGGCGAGAGCCGCGAGGAAGCCGGCGACGAAGGCGCCGAAGGTGCGGCCGAGGATACCGAGGGCGAAGATGGCGTCGGCATGGGCGAGGACGGCCCGGAGCGCCCCGGCCGCCGCTGGCGTCCCCAGAACGACTGGTCGGACCAGAACGCACTGCCGAGCTATCGATCCTTCACGACCGAATTCGACGAGGTGGTGGACGCCGAGAGCCTGTGCGACGCCGAGGAACTGGCACGGCTGCGGCTGCATCTCGACCAGCAACTCGGCCATCTGCAGAGCGTGATCGGGCGTCTCGCGAACCGCCTCCAGCGCCGTCTGCTCGCCAAGCAGAACCGCTCCTGGGAATTCGACCTCGAGGAGGGGATGCTCGACGCGG
>CAYSUY010000091.1:0-16215 GCA_964434345.1 uncultured Acetobacteraceae bacterium | reverse complement strand
GGGCCATGGTCAGATCCTCCCTCGCGGGCCGGCGTTTCGTGAAGATGCACGGCCTCGGCAACGATTTCGTCGTCATCGACGCGCGCACGGTGCCGCTGACGCTCGGCCCGGACCAGGCGCGCCTGATCGCGGATCGGCGCCGCGGCGTCGGCTGCGACCAGCTGATCGTGCTCGAGCCGCCGCGCAGCGCCGGTGCCGACATTTTCATGCGCATCCTCAACCCCGACGCGAGCGAGGCCGGCGCCTGCGGCAACGCAACGCGCTGCATCGCGGCGACGCTGATGGCGCAGACCGGCCGGTCCGGCGTGGTGATCGAGACGATCGCCGGACTGCTTCCATCGACGCGCGCGGCGGACGGATCGGTGACGGTGGACATGGGTCCGGCGCGGCTCGGCTGGCGCGACGTGCCGGTCGCCGAGCCTTGCGACACGCTGCATGTCGTCGCCGGTGCGGGGCCGCTCTCCGATCCAGCGTGCTGCTCGATGGGCAATCCCCACGCGACCTACTTCGTCGCCGACGCGGAGGCGGTCGACCTGCGGAGCCTCGGACCGGCGCTCGAGACCCACGCGATGTTTCCGCAGCGTGTCAACGCCGCCGTGGTGCAGGTGCTGGCGCGGGACCGGCTGCGCTTTCGCGTCTGGGAGCGCGGCGCCGGCATCACCGAGGCCTGCGGCAGCGGCGCGTGCGCGGCCGTCGTCAACGCCGCGCGGCGCGGCCTGATCGACCGCCGTGCGCAGGTGGTCCTCGACGGAGGCGAACTCACGATCTTCTGGCGCGCGGACGGGCACGTCGAGATGACCGGGCCGGTGGCGACCAGCTTCACGGGCGAACTGGCTCTGGAATGACCGCGCCGGTGGAGGTCGTCACCTTCGGCTGCCGCCTCAACGCCGCCGAATCCGAGCGGGTGCGTGCGCTCGCGTCGGCGCGTAGCGGCGACCGGCCGACGATCGTCCTCAACACCTGCGCGGTCACGACGGCCGCGGAGCGAGACGCGCGGCGCATGGCGCGCAAGCTGAAGCGCGAACGCCCGGACGCCGACATCGTCGTGACGGGATGCGCGGCGCAGCGCGATCCCGCCCAGTTCGCGGCGATGCCCGAGGTCGCACGCATCGTCGGCAATCGCGAGAAGCTCCGTCCGGAAACCTGGACCGCGCCGGGAAATGTACGCGTCGCGGTCGGCGACATCATGAGCCCGGCGCCGGCCGCGCCGGCGGTGCCCGAGACCGCGGCAGCGACCGGGACGCGCGCTGTCGTCGAAGCCCAGCAGGGCTGCGACCACCGCTGCACCTTCTGCATCATCCCCTTCGCGCGCGGCCCCAGCCGCTCCGAGCCGCTCGGCGCGCTCGCAGCACGGATCGCCGCGCTCTGCGCCGCCGGAACGCGCGAGAGCGTGCTGTCCGGGGTCGATCTCGCTTCCTATGGTCACGATCTTCCGGGACGGCCAGGCCTGGGCCGCGCGGTGCGACGCCTGCTTGCCAACCTGCCTCAGCTGCCGCGGCTGCGCCTGTCGTCGATCGATCCGGCGGAGATCGACGACGAGCTCGTCACGGCCTTCGCCACCGAGGAGCGGCTGATGCCCTACGCGCATCTGTCGCTCCAATCGGGCGATGACCTGATCCTCAAGCGGATGCGCCGCCGCCATAGCCGGGCGCAGGCCATCGCGATCGCCGCTCGCCTGCGCCGCGCGCGGCCGGACATCGCCTTCGGCGCCGACCTGATCGCCGGATTTCCGACGGAGAGCCCGGACGCCGCCGCCGCGTCGCTGCGGATTCTGGACGAGATGGACATCGCCTTCGTCCACGCCTTCGCCTTCGATCCGCGGCCCGGCACGCCGGCGGCACGCATGCCGAAGCTGCCGGCGCCGGAGGTCGCGGCGCGAGCCGCGGCGCTGCGCGCGGCCGGACATATGCGACTGCACCATCATCTCGCGGCGCGGGTCGGCCGCGAACTCGACATCCTCGTCGAAAGCGAGGGCACCGGCGGGCACGCCGCCGATTTCACCCGCGTGCGCCTCGACCATCCGGCGCCGCGCGGCACGCTGCTGCGGGCGCGCGCTTGCGCGGCGGCGGCGGATCATCTCATCGCAACGACGAGGGCCGTCTGATGGCTTCCTGGTTCCAGCGTCTCAAGACCGGACTTGCGCGCACCACCACGCGCCTCGTCGACAGCATCGGCGCGGCGCTCGGCCGCAAACGCGTCGACGCGGCGACCCTCGACGAACTCGAGGAGGCGCTCATCGCCGCCGATCTCGGGCCATCGGTCGCGGCCAAGCTCGTCGCGAAGCTGCGCCAGCGCAAATGGGACGGGGAGGTCGAGGTCGATACGGTGAAGCGCGCGCTCGCCGACGACATCGCGGCGATCCTGGCGCCCGTGGCGGTGCCCTTCGCGATCGATCCGACGCGCCGCCCGCATGTCACGCTGGTCGTCGGCGTGAACGGCAGCGGCAAGACGACCACGATCGGCAAGTTCGCGGAGCGTCTTGGACGCGAGGGTCGCAAGGTCGTGATCGCGGCCGGCGACACGTTCCGCGCGGCTGCGGTCACGCAGTTGGAGATCTGGGCGGCGCGCGCCGGCGCGGAATGCATCCGCGGCGCCGATGGCAGCGATCCGGGAGCGCTTGCCTATCAGGCGCTGGAGCGGGCCCAGACGATAGGCGCCGACGCGCTGCTGATCGACACCGCGGGCCGGCTGCACAACAAGGCCGACCTCATGGCCGAATTGCAGAAGCTGATCCGGGTGCTGCGCAAGCGCGACGCGAGCGCGCCGCACCGTATCCTGCTCGTGCTCGACGCGACCACGGGGCAGAACGCCATCCAGCAGGTGGAGATCTTCAAGCAGTTGGTGGAGATCGACGGGCTGATCCTCACCAAGCTCGACGGTTCGGCGCGCGGCGGCGTGCTGGTCGCGATCGCGGAGCGCTTCGCGCTGCCGGTCGTCGCAGTCGGCGTCGGCGAGAGCGCGGACGATCTCGCGGCCTTCGACCCGAAGCAATTCGCGGATGCCTTGTTGGGAGTCGGCACGTGATGCGCCGCGACCACCGCATCTAGCCGTGTCGCGTCGCGACGCATCAACGCGTCGTGGCGATCCCTACGCGTTGTGCATGCTATTTTGTCAAGCCCGAGATGTTGAAAGCGCTTGACACCCTGTGGAATCGGTGGATGGTTATGCGTGCACAGCCTGTCTGTAGGGAGGATCGCCACGCAAATCCTCGGCGGCGCCCGGCGAAAGTCACACGATGACGAACGCCGATCCGCCTTGCGGCGATCCGGGACAGTCTGGTCCACCAGAAGGAGTTACTCCAATGGCAGCGAAGAAGAAGGCGAAGAAGAAGGCCGCGAAGAAGAAGAAGTAATCTTCTTCTTTCGTGCCTATGAAAATTAAGCACTGATAATCAGTACTTAATTCGGCGCTGGGCGGGCCTCCATGGTTCGTCCAGCGCTTTTCTTTTGGGCCGCGCATGACTTGCGGCCCCTTGACCGCGAGCAGGCGCGAGCGGAACGTGGCCGCAACGCGTCGGGGGAACACGTGACCGGATCCATTCGCATCGCCTCGATCGGCGAATGCATGATCGAACTGCGCCATCTGTCCGAGTCGCGACTCGACCTCGCCTTCGGCGGAGACACGTTCAACACCGCGGCCTATCTCGCGCGACTCGCGGGCGACACGCTGGCGGTCGACTACGTGACCGCGCTCGGCGACGACCCATACAGCGCGGCGATGCGCGCGGCGATCGCCGCAGAAGGCGTCGGAACGGGCCTGATCGCTGCCCTGCCCGGCCGCTTGCCCGGCCTCTATTCCATCCGCGTCGACGCGCGCGGCGAGCGCAGCTTCCACTACTGGCGACGCGAAGCCGCGGCCCGCGCGATGTTCGACGGCGAGGCCGGCGAAAGACTGGTCGCCACGCTCGCCACCTACGACTGGCTCTATGTCTCGGGGATCACCCTGTCGATCCTGGAACCGGCGGCGCGCGAACGCCTGTTCGCCCTTCTCGCGACCGCACGCGCACGCGGCGCGCGCGTCGCCTTCGACACCAATTTCAGGCCGCGGGGCTGGCCCGACCGCGACATCGCCCGCGCGGTGATGATCCGCGCGCTCGGCCTGACCGACATCGCTCTGCCGACCTTTCCGGACGAGGCGTCGCTGTTCGGCGATGCCGACCCCGACGCCACGGTGGCGCGCATGGCCGCGCTCGGCGTTCCCGAGATCGTCGTCAAGAACGGCCCCGATCCCGTGCGGCTGCGCAGCATGGCGGGAGACGAGAGCGTCGCCTGTCCCCCCGTCGCCGAGATCGTCGACACGACGGCCGCAGGCGACGCGTTCAACGCCGCCTATCTGGCCGCCCGGATCGGCGGCGCGCCGCCGCGCGAGGCGGTGCGCGCGGGTGCGCGCCTCGCCGGCACGGTGATCGGCCATCGCGGCGCGGTCATTCCGCGCGCGGCCATGCCCGCGCCGGAGACGTCGGGGTGCTGAGGATCGACGCGACGATAGCGGGGCTCATCCTCGTCTCCGCGCTCATCCACGCCACCTGGAACGCGATCGTCAAATCCGACACCGACCGGCTGATGTCGTTCGGCCTGGTGATGCTGGTCGGCGCCTTCATGGGCCTCGCCGCGCTGCCTTTCGTGGAGGTGCCACGGCCGGAAGCATGGCCGTGGCTGCTGGGTTCCGTGACGATCCACGTGTTCTATTACGTGTTCCTGCTGCGCGCCTACGCGCATGGCGATCTCAGTCACGTCTACCCGATCGCGCGCGGACTGGCGCCCCTGCTGGTCGCCCTTCTGGCCGGACGGATCGCCGGCGAGCATCTCGTGGCCCGCGAGTCGATCGGCCTCGTCCTGGTGTCCGGCGGCATCGTCGGCCTCGCCTTCGCCCGCGGCCTGCCGCGGCACGGCGAATGGCGCGCGCTGATCTACGCGGTTCTCACCGGGATAACGATCGCCTGCTATTCCGTCGTCGACGGGATCGGGGCGCGACTGTCAGGCGACCCGCTCGGCTATATCGCCTGGCTCAACCTGCTGGAGGGCCCCTGGGTGTTCATCGTCGCCGCGATGCGGCGGCGTCGCGCGACGCTGGTGTACCTGCGCCACTTCTGGTGGCGCGGCGCCGCGGGCGGCGTCATCGCGACGATCGGGTATGGGATCGCGATCTGGGCGCTCAGCCTTGGCGCGATGGCCCATGTCACCGCGCTGCGCGAAACCTCGGCGCTGTTCGGCGCGCTGATCGGCGCCTTCATCCTGAAGGAGAGTTTCGGCTCGCGCCGCATCGCCGCAGCGGCGGTGATGGTGGCGGGCCTGCTGCTGATGAATCTGCGCCTGTCCTGAGACGGGCGTCAGCCGGTGGCGATCTCGTCGGGCGGGTTGGTACGCGCCGCGAAATCCGTGCGCGCGCCGATCTCGACGGCGTGATGCAGCGCCCAGCGCACCGTTGGAAAGGCGATCTCATCCCACGGGATCTCGTCCCAGGCGAAAAGCCTGACCTCGAGGCTCTCCGGACCGGGCGCGAAGACCGGTTCGTGCAGGCGCGCACGCCAGATCATCTGGACCTGGCTGATCCGCGGGACATCGTAGACCGCGAGCAGGGCGTCGATGTCGATCCGCGCGCGGGCCTCTTCCCAGGCCTCGCGCCGGGCACCGTCGATCGGCGCCTCGTTCAGTTCGAGATAGCCGGCCGGAAGCGTCCAGAAACCGCGGCGCGGCATGATCGCGCGGCGGCACATCAGGAAACGGTCTTCGAACCGCACCACCGACCCGACCACGATCTTGGGGTTTTCGTACTGGACGAAGCCGCAATCCGGGCAGATCAGCCTTTCCCGGTCATCCCCCTCGGGGATCGCGCGCTGTGACGGGCCGATCTTGCGTTCCATGACGCGAGCATGCCGCCGGTGCGGCCGCGCCGCAACCCTGGGCCGCTGCGCCTCAGACCACGATGTTGAGCAGGCTGCCGCGCGGCTTGACCGGCGCACTGGCGGAACCGACGCCCGGTACCGCGGGCGCCGTCTGGACCTGGGCGACCGCTGGTGCCGGCGCCTGCTGCGGCGCGCGCTGCGCCGCGACCGCTGCGGCATTGGCGGCCCGCGCCGCGCGCGCGATGCTCTGCAGTTCCGCCAGACGCTCCGCGCTGGCGGCCGGCCTGGGCTCGGTCGCCCGCGACAGGGCGTGCAGGAAAGGGGCACCGGGTCTGATCTGCATGCCCCGTCATGTACGATACGAATTCTAACAAAATGTGAACTGCACGCCGACCGCCGCGCGTGCTAATTAACGCGGCATCAACGATTTGAAGGCCACTCTCGGCGCATCATGGAGACGCTCGGCGAACCCACGGATCTGACGCAGCTCGTCGATCTGGCGCGCGACATCAGGCGCAGCACCCCTGCGATCACGCTGTCGCACGGGAAGCTGACGCGCCTGATAAACCTCGCACGCGACCGGTCGCCGGACGCGCGCGCGGACATGGTCGATGCGATCGGCGCCTTCGTCGTCGACCGCGCCGACTCGGCGAGCGTCGCCGAGATGAGCCTCGCGTCGGATGTTCTCCAGCGTCTGATGCGCGATGTCGAGACGACGGTTCGCCGCAAGCTGGCGGAGCGCCTCGCGCCCGAACCCAAGGCGCCCCCGGCGCTGATCCGCCTGCTGGCCAACGACGAGGCCGAAGTCGCACGCCCCGTCCTCGCGGCAAGCGAGGCCTTGCAGGACGAGGATCTTCTCGAAGTCGTCCGGCACAAGACGATGCAGCATCGTCTCGCGATCTCCCTGCGGCGCGACATCTCCGAGCATGTCACGTCCTCTCTCATCGAGGCCGGAGAGTCCGACGTCGACGTCTCGCTCAGCGAGAACAAGGGTGCGCGCCTGTCACGCAGCAGCCTCGAGACGCTGGTCGAACGCGCGCGCACCGAACCGCGACTGGGCGACCCGCTGGTCCATCGCGCCGATCTCGACCCAGCCCTCGCCACCCGGCTCTACGGCTGGGCATCGGCCTCGGTCCGCCGCTACATCGTCGCCAATTTCGACGTCGATCCGGTGCTGCTCGATGCCGCAATCCGGGACTCCATAGGCAAGGCGAGCGCCGAGCAGCGTCGTCTGCATGAAACCGCCCAGCCGAGCGAGACGCTCGGCCGCGAGATCGACGCGGCCTTCGCGGACGATCCACACGTGCTCATCAAGCTGCTGCGCGCCGGCGAGGTCGGCCTGTTCGAAGCGTCGTTCGCCCGCATCACCGGCCTGCCGCCGACGATCGCGCGACGCGCGATCTATGAGCCGGGCGGCCGCGCCATGGCCGTCGCCTGTCGTGCGACCGGCATCGAGAAGCCGATCTTCGCGGCGATCTTCCTCCTCGCCCGCCGCGGTCGGCCAGGGGACAAGACCGTCGATCCGATGGAATTGCCCGCGGCGCTCACCTTCTTCGATTCGGTCGACAACGCCACGGCCAAGCGCACCATCGACCATCTGCGCATCGCGGCAGCTCAACGCCGGGTCAACTGATCCCGGCTGCGGAACCGCTCGCAGATCACTGCACGAGCGCGGCCACGCCCGGAAGGGTCTTGCCTTCGAGCCATTCCAGAAACGCGCCACCTGCTGTCGACACGTAGGTAAGCTTGTCCTCGACCCCGGCATGGGCCAGGGCGGCCACGGTATCGCCGCCGCCCGCAACCGCATCGAGGGTTCCCGCGGCGACGCGCCGCGCGACGTCACGCGCGATGGCGCTGGTCCCGGCATCGAAGGGCGCCGTCTCGAACGCGCCGAGCGGACCATTCCAGACCAGGGTCCGGCACGGCGCCAGCGCCGCACCGATCGCGGCGACGGACGCCGGCCCGATATCGAGGATCATGCGGTCCGCCGGCACTGCGGCGACCGGAACGACGGCGGTCGGCACGCCAGTGGCGAGCGCCTCGGCGACAACCGCATCCATGGGCAGGATCAGGCGCTTGCCGGCGGCCGCGGCATCCGCCGCGATGCGCCGCGCCGTCGGCGCCATGTCGCGCTCGCACAGCGAGCGTCCGACATCGATGCCCGCGGCGTGCAGGAAGGTGTTCGCCATGCCGCCGCCGATGATGAGGCAATCCACCCGCGCCAGAAGATTGCCGAGCAGGTCGAGCTTGGTCGACACCTTGGCACCGCCGACGATCGCCGCGAGCGGACGGCGGGGATGATCGAGCGCACGGCCGAGCGCATCGAGTTCGGCGCGCATCAGCAGGCCCGCAGCGCGAGGAAGCAATCGCGCAAGCGCCTCGGTCGAGGCGTGGGCGCGATGCGCGGCAGAAAACGCATCGTTGACGAAGACATCGCCTAGGCCGGCCAGAGCGGCGGCAAAACCGGGATCGTTCGCCTCCTCGCCGGGATGAAAGCGCAGGTTCTCGAGCAGGGCGACGTCGCCGTCGCGCAGCGCCGCAACCACTTTCTCCGCGTCGGGACCGACGCAGTCGGCCGCAAAGGCGACCTTGCGCCCTCCCAGGGCGGCCTCGAGCACCGGAACCAGGGGAGCCAGCGACATGCTGTCCTGACGGCGACCGTCCGGGCGGCCGAAATGGGAGAGCAGCACCACCCGCGCACCGCGTGCGCAGAGCGCCTGGATCGTCGGCACGAGGCGTTCGATACGCGTCGCGTCGGTCACGCGCCCCGCTTTCATCGGCACGTTCAGGTCGGCGCGCAGCAGGACGCGCCTGCCGGCGACAGGAAGATCGTCGATGACGGGATAGGGCATGGCTGGGTCCGACTCGTACGCGGAAAGCCCCTATTTTACGTTATTATGCGGGGGACTAGAAAAGGCATTTGTGAATTGCCCCCCGCTGATGGTACTTTGTCCCGATTGTCGCCGATCGTCTGGGTACATCACGACTATGGGCACGGCGCTATATCGCTTATGGGCACGACAGGGAGTTGCGTGGCATGAATGACACCGGTGAGGGCGCCCCGATCCGCGCCACCGTGAAATGGTTCAACACCGCGAAGGGATTCGGGTTCGTCACGCCTGCGGATGGATCGCCTGAGGCGTTCCTCCACCTCTCGGCGCTGCGCCAGGCAGGATACGAGTCCATCGGCGAAGGGTCCGGCCTCACGGTCGAGCTCAGCCAGAGCCCCAAGGGCCGCCAGGTCGCGCGCGTCGTCGATGTCGATGCGGGGTCGGCGACGCCGGCTCGCGGCGATGGCGGCGGCTTCGGTGACCGCGGCGATCGCGGCGGCTATCGCGACCGTGACCGGGGCGGCTTCGGCGGCGACCGGGGCGGCTTCGGCGGACCGCGCGGACCGCGCGGCTTCGGCGGCGGTGACCGCGGCGGCTTCGGCGGCGGCGGTGGCGGCGGCTACGGCGGCGGTGACCGCGGCGGACGCGGTGGCGGCGATCGCGGCGGCTTCGGCGGCGGTGACCGCGGCGGCTTCGGCGGTGGCGAGCGGAGTGGTGGTGGCAGAACTGGCTACCAGGCACCCAGCCCTGCCGACATTGCGCGCGCCGAGCAGATGGACGGCGTGGTGAAGTGGTTCAGCGCCATCAAGGGATACGGCTTCATCCAGCCCAATTCGGGCGGCAAGGACGTGTTCCTGCACATCACCGTCCTGCGCAACGCCGGCATCCAGGCACTCAACCCGGGGCAGGCGGTTCGCATGAAGGTGCTGACCGCGCGCAAGGGTCCGGAGGCGGTCACGGTCGAGCTCGGCTGAGCCGAACCGACCCGACAGACGGCGACAAAGCGGCGGGTCCCTTGCGGGACCCGCCGTTCTCGTTTGAGGCGGCGGGCCTCAGTCGGCCTTGGCGCGCGTCGCGGGAAAGGCCTCGATCGTCGCGGCATGGGTGACGAGACGATTGCCGCCGAGGAAGCGATGCACCTGGAAACCCGGGGGTTCAGGGGTCCAGCGCGCCGGCACGCCGGGCTCCAGGTCCAGCGCGAAATGATGCGCCGTCGACGGGCATGTCGTGCAGATCCGCCCGCCGAGCGTTGCGCTCATCGCCCTGTGGGCATGCCCGGACACGACACGCAACACGCACTCATGGCGCGCGAGCAGCGCGGCGAAGGCCTCGGCTCCGCGCAACGGCAGTCGGTCCATATGGTCGATGCCGGTCTCGAAAGGCGGGTGGTGGATCATCACGATGGTCGGCCGCCCAGGATCGCGCGTCAGGACGCGATCGAGCCAGTCGAGCCGCGTGTCGCAGAGCGATCCCGCGACCTCGCCAGGAACGAGCGAGTCGAGCCCGACGATCCGGACCGGCCAGGTGTCGTCGACATACTGACAGAACGCGTCGCCCTCGCCGTCCCAGGGCTGCGCCGGAAAAGCTGCCCGCAGCGTCGCGCGCGCGTCGTGGTTGCCGGGGATCAGGCGATACGGGATTTCGAGCCGCGCAAGTTCGGTGGCAAGCCGGGCATATTCGTCGGCGGAACCGGCATCGACGAGATCTCCGGTGATCAGGACGACATCCGGGCGCGGCGACAACGCGTTGAGGCGATCCACGGCGCGCGCGAGGCAGGCGCTCGTGTCGAAGACGCCATAGGCGCGCTTGCCTGCGCGCATGACATGAAGGTCGCTGATCTGCGCCAGCATCATCGAATCACTCCCCCACCAGCGTTTCAAGACGATATGCCGCCCCGGGCGCCTGCGCGAGGCGTTCGGTCAGCGACGGCAAGAGCGCGGCAAGCCTCTCGGCGAGCGTCCACGGCGGATTGACGATCACGAGGCCACACCCCGCGAGACGCGGTGCCTCCTCGGTCTCGGCGGCGGGCGCGCGCACCAGCAATTCGACGACCAGCACGCGGCGCAATCCTGCATCGACGATCGCGTGGTGCAGCGCGTCGACCGGCGCGCGTGTCTTGATCGGATACCAGCCCACGAGCACGCCGGTCGCGAACCGGCGATACGCATGACGCAATCCCCGCGCCAGACGCTCGAACTCGTCCCTGGCCTCGAAAGGAGGATCGATGAGGACGAGGCCGCGCCGCTCGGGCGGCGGCAGATCGGATTTGAGCGCGATCCAGCCGTCGGACGGACGGATCTCGATGCGGCGGTCGCCGGCCGTCGCACGGCGCAGTTCGTGCAGCGCGTCGGGATGCATCTCGCAAAGCAGCAGGCGGTCCTGCGGCCGCATCAGCTTGCGTGCGATCCATGGCGAGCCCGGATAGCGAACAAGCCCCGCCTCGCCGACGTTCAGGCCGCGCACCACGCCGAGATAGGGCCGCAGGCCCGGATGGGTCTCGATCTCGCCCACGAGACGCAGCACGCCGTCGCGCGCCTCGCCGGTGCGGGCGGCCTCCGTGCCGCCGAGGTCGTAGCGCGCCGCGCCGGCATGCGTATCGAGATAGAAGAACGGCGCGTCCTTGGCGGCGAGCCGCGCGAGAATCAGCGCGAGTGCCGCATGCTTCAGCACATCGGCGAAGTTTCCGGCATGGAAGGCGTGTCGGTAATTCATGGTCGCCGCCTCTCCTCACACGGCACGACGCGGCGATCAAGCGTCGCGGAGTCCATGTTGATCGCGGCGCGCCGATCTGAGACGGTAGCCGCGCGTGATCGCAAGCATTGGGGGACTGGGTAAGATGTGGCGCGTTGGGGTCGATTCCGGAGGCACGTTCACCGACATCTGTCTCGTGGACCAGGAGACCGGGGAGGTTCGCGTCTGGAAGGTTTCGAGCACGCCGGACGATCCGTCGCGCGCGATCGCCGGCGGCGTCGTCGAGGGGCTCGACAAGGCGGCCAGCGCCACGGGGCGCGACGTCAGCTATTTCGGACATGGCACGACCGTGGCGACCAACGCGCTGATCCAGCATCGCGGCGTCAAGACCGGCCTCGTGACCACCGGCGGCTTCCGCGACCTGCTCGAGATCGGCCGCCAGCGCCGCCCGCATCTCTACGATCTGCAATGCGACAAGCCGCACCTGCTGGTGACGCGCGACATGCGCATCGAGGTCAGCGAACGCATCCGCAACGACGGCAGCGTCGAGAAATCCCTCGACCCCGCCGAAGTGCGCGCCGCGATCCGTGCGCTCAAGGAGGCCGGCGCACGCGCGATCGCCGTATGCTTCCTCTACAGCTACGTGGATCCGCGACATGAAGCGCTGGTGCGCGCGATCGCGGCCGAGGAATATCCCGACGCGTTCGTCACCTGCTCCAACGAGGTCGCGCCCGAATTCCGCGAGTTCGAGCGCCTGTCGACCACGGTGGTCAACGCGTATCTCGGCCCCGTGATGCATCGCTACATCGGCCATCTCGGGCCGCGCCTCGACGAGGCCGGGGTGAATGCGCCGCGCCACATCACGGCCTCCAATGGCGGCGTGATGTCCTTCGAGATGGCGCGCAACCAGCCGGTACGCACGGTCCTGTCGGGGCCGGCAACCGGCGTCGTCGGCGGGCTCAAGACCGGCGTCCTCGCGGGCTTCCCGAACCTCATCACCTTCGACATGGGCGGCACGTCGACCGACGTGGCGCTGATCGAGGACGGCAAGGCGAAGCTCGCGGGCGAGATGGACGTCCACGGCTATCCGCTCAAGACGCCGATGCTCGACATCCATACCGTGGGCGCCGGCGGCGGGTCGATCGCCTATATCGACGCCGGCGGCCTGCTCAAGGTCGGACCGCGGAGCGCAGGCGCTCATCCCGGACCGGTCTGCTACGGCCTCGGCAACGACGAGCCGACCGTCACCGACGCCAACGTGACGCTGCAGACGCTCAATCCGACGCATCTGCTCGGCGGGCGCATGAAGATCGACCAGGGCAAGGCGAAGACCGCCATCGCGCGTCTCGCAGGCCGCCTCGGTCTCGATCCGATGGCGACCGCGCAAGGCATCCTGTCGGTCGTGACCGCCAACATGGCGAAGGCGATCCGCGTCATCTCGGTGCAGCGCGGCCACGATCCGCGGGACTACACGCTCGTCGCCTTCGGCGGCGCCGGGCCGCTGCACGCCTCGCGGCTGGCGCGCGAACTCGACATGAAGCGCATCCTGGTGCCGCGCAATCCCGGCATCCTCTGCGCGCTCGGGCTTCTGCTGACCGATCTGCAGACCAACTACGCGCAGACCAGCATCATGGCGGTCGAGGCCGCCACGATCGCGCGCATGCGGGCGACCTTCGCAGAGTTGCGCCGCCGCGCCGACGAATGGTTCCTGCGTGAAGGGATCGCGCCGGACGGACGGTCGGTCAACGCGACGGTGGACATGCGCTACGCGGGCCAGAACTACGAACTGCCCGTCGCCTTTCCGGCGGATGCCGACGACGAGACGCTGCTTGCGGCGCTGCGCGGCGGCTTCGAGCGCGCGCATCGTCTGATGTACGGCTACATCGCCGAGGAAGAGCCGATGCAGGCGGTGACCTTCCGCCTCGAGGCGATCGGTGCCGTGCCCAAGGCGGAGATCAAGGCGCGTCCACCCGCCACCGGCAAGGTGGAAGACGCGATCATGGGCAAGCGCGACGTATGGCTGTCCGAGGCCGGCGGCTTCGTCTCCTGCCCGATCTACGACCGCGAGCGCCTCGGGCCCGGCCACCGCTTCGCCGGCCCCGCGATCGTCGAGCAGATGGACGCCACCACCGTCCTGCTGCCCGGCCAGAGCGCGAGCGTCGATCCCTATCTCAACATCATCGTCGAGGGCTGATGCGATGAACGCTTCTCCCGCCATGCTCAAATCAACCGGCGGCACGCCAGTCGATCCGATCACCGTCGAGGTCATCGGCAACGCGCTCTCCTCGATCGTGGAGGAGATGGGCGAGACGCTGGTGCGCGCCGCCTACTCCACCAACATCAAGGAGAGGCGCGATTCCTCGACCTGCCTGTTCGACGCGCGGGGCCGCACGCTCTGCCAGGCGATGCACATCCCGATGCATCTCGGCTCGCTGATCGGCGTGGTCGAGCACATCAGCCGGCGACACGACCTGTCCGACCTGCGCGAGGGCGACGTCTTCGTCGGCAACGACGCCTACACGGGCGGCGGCACGCACCTGCCGGACATCGTCCTCGCGGAGCCGATCTTCTTCGAGGGCGAGCTGGTCGGCTGGGCGACCAACCTCGCCCACCACGCCGACTTCGTGGACCGCGGCCACGACCACATCTTCCAGGAGGGCCTGCGCATCCCGCCGGTGCGGCTCTACCGCGCGGGCAAGCTGCAGCAGGACGTGATGGACCTGATCCTGCTGAACATGCAGGTCCCGCGCGAGCGCCTGAACGACTTCCGCGCGCAGATGGCCGCCAACCGCCAGGGCATCCAGCGCTTCCAGTCGCTGTGCAGGCGCTACGGCAGGGACCTGCTGCTTTCCGCCTGCGACGCGCTGCTCGACTACGCGGAGCGGCTGACGCGCGCCGGCATCGCGACGATCCCCTCGGGCGTCTACAGCTTCGAGGACACGTTCGACGGCGACGAGATCGACGGCTCGGTCGTCTTCAAGTGCCGGATCGAGGTGAAGGGCGACGAGATGCATCTCGATTTCGACGCGCCGCCGCAGGTGCGCGCCGGAATCAACCTCGTCTGGACCGGCCTTCTCGCGACTGTCTACTACGCGGTCAAGACGCTGATCGGCGCCGACGTGCCGCCCAACGAGGGCATGTTCCGTCCGATCCACGTCAGCGCGACCAGAGGCTCCATCCTCAACTGCGTGGAGCCGGCGGCCGTCAACGCCCGTCTCGATCCCTGCCAGCGCGTGGTCGACCTCATCCATGGGGCGCTCGCGCCGGCGATCCCCGATCGCATCACCGCGGCGCATAACGGCGCCTGCATCTCGTCGACCTTCAGCGGCGTCAACCCGAAGACGGGCGACTATTACGTCTATCTGGAGACGATCGGCGGCGGCTTCGGCGCGCGCGCGGCCAAGGATGGGCTTGACGGCGTGCATGTCCACCTGACGAACACGTCGAACCTTCCCGTGGAGGCTCTCGAGGGCGAATACCCGCTCGTCGTCGAGCGCTACGAACTGGTCGACGATTCCGGGGGCGCCGGCAAGCATCGCGGCGGCACCGGGCTGCGGCGCCAGATCCGCGCCGAGGGCCATACCTGCCGCACCTTCATCCATGGCTCGCGCCGGCTGTCCTCGCCCTGGGGCCTGTTCGGCGGCGGTGGCGGCGGGCGGTGCCACTTCACCTACTCGCAGGACGCCGACCCGCCGCAGAAGGGCTACACGTTCCTGAAGCACGGGCAATCGGTCACGATCGTGACGCCCGGCGCGGGCGGCTACGGCGAACCGGCCCAGCGCGATCGCGCCCTGCTCGAGCGCGACATCGCCGACGGCAAGGTGTCGCTCACCGAGGCGCGACGCCTCTATGGCTACACGGGCTGACCCCACGGACGCCCGTCCCCCACAACAGAACCGAACAGGAGAAGGATGATGACCCAGGACCTCAAGAATTCGGCCGCGCTGTCACGCCGCGGCTTCATGCAGGCCGGAACCGCGGCCGCCATCGCCGCGACCTCCGTCGCGGAGCGCGCCGCCGCGCAGGGCCGCGACCGCCTGATCTTCGCGCTCTCGTCCTACCCGCCCTCGCTGCGCCCCTGGGCGAATACCGGGACGGCCGCGGGAACCGCGAAGTGCCAGTTCCTGCGCGGTCTGCTCAGCTATGGCCCGAAGGGCGAGATCCGCGGCGAACTCGCGGAATCCTGGCAGAGCGACAGCCCGACCACCTGGACCCTGCGCCTGCGCGAGGGCGTGCGGTTCCATGACGGCGAGGCGCTGACGCCGGACGCCGTGCGCCGGAGCTTCGAGTTGATGCAGGACGAAAAGTCGACCGCCTCGCTGCGCGCCGCCTTCGGCGCGCTGATCGACAGGATCGAGGCGCCGGACGCGCGCACTGTCCGCTTCCAGCTCAAGAAGCCCTCGGCCACCTTCGTCTACATGCTGGCGAGCTGGCATGCGCCGATGATCTCGCCAAAATCGAACGAGGCGAACCCGGTCGGTGCCGGGCCGTACCGCATCGCCGACGTCGAGCGCGGCACGCGCATCGATTTCGATGCCTTCGACGGCTACTGGAACAAGGGCCTGCCGAAGACGAAGAAGCTGCGCATGGCTGCCTATGCCGACGAGAACCTGCGCGTCGCGGCGCTCGACGCCGGAGACGTCGACATCATCGAATACGTACCCTGGCAGAGCTACGAGTCGATCGAGAAGAACGGCAAGCTGGCGATGGATGTCGTCGACGGACCGTTCATGTATCTGAACTTCAACTGCACGCAGGGACCGTTCGTCAACGCGAAGCTGCGCCAGGCCGTCGCCTACGCGATCCGCCGCGAGGACGTCGTCAAGGCCGCCTTCTTCGGCCGCGGCA
>CAYSUY010000090.1:0-16290 GCA_964434345.1 uncultured Acetobacteraceae bacterium | reverse complement strand
GCGCGGTCGCGCACGCGTTGCCGCGTCGTCTTTCCGGCGAGGCGCAGCGTCTCGCCATCGACATCTGCTCGATGGGCGGCGGCTTGCCGACCGGCGCGCCGACGAGCCCGGTGGTCGCCAACCTCGTCATGGAGCCGGTCGACCGGACGCTCGCGGCGGTCGCGGCGCGCCATGGCGTCGCCTATACGCGCTATGCCGACGACCTGACGCTGAGCGGCGACGCGCCACAGCGCCTGCTGCCCTTCCTGCGCCAGGTCGTGGGGGAACTCGGCTACGGCCTCGATCCCAAGAAGACCAACATCTTCCGCCGCGGTCGTCGTCAGATCGTGACCGGCCTCGTCGTCAACGACAAGGTTTCGGTACCGCGGCGGCTGCGTCGCCAGTTGCGCGCGGCCGTGCATCGCGTCGCGCATCACGGCGCGGGGGCCCAATTGTCCCTGCATGGCCGCCCGATGCATCTCGGTGAACTCGCCGGTCATGTCGCCTTCATCGGCGTCGCGCATCCCGAGGAAAGCCGTGCCCTCGCGCGACAGCTGCGCGCGGGGCGTGCGATCGGACGCGGTACGCCGGAGACGGACACGCCATGACCGCGGAAACGAAGCGCCGGCCGCCCCGCACAGGCCGGCCGAAGCGCGGCTTCGGCCGGATGATCGCGGATCCGTCGGTGCCGGTGATCGGCGACCTGCTCCGCGTGACGTTCCACGCCTCGCGCTTCCATCCCGATCCGGACATCCGCGCGGCGATCGGCGACAGCCTCGATCGCATGCTCGATGCCGCCAAAACGCCGCCGCACAGCGCCGCCGAGGTCGCGCAGTTCTTTGCGCGCAATCCCGGGACGCCGCTCGCGCCGATGATCGCGGATGCCGACGATGCGGCCCTTGCCGCACGCGTCTGGCGCTATTGCGGTTTCGCGCATGTCGGCTTCCGCCCGATCGCCGACAGCTCCTCGCCGACCACGGAGCTTCTGGTCACCAGCGCCGATGCCGTCGGTACCGGCCATGGCGTGCTGCTCGACGAAGATCCGCAGATAGGGGCCGAGAACGCCCAAAACCGCGACTATCTTCCACGCCAGGTCTCGCATGGCGCAAAGCTGGCGCGTCTGCACCTCGCGATGGTGCGCCGCCCGACGGGGATCGCGGCGCCGGCATGCCTGGACGTCGCGACGCTCACGAGCGACCGCGCGGCCGGTGTCGCGATCGAGGTCCGGCTCGCCGAAGCGCCGGGCCAGCGACCCTGCCTCGGGACAGGGAGCTGGCTCGCACCGCTCGGGTACGAAAAAGGCGGCCACGCCCTCCCGAAACTCGAGACCAGCGCCGTCAAGGTCGAATTCCCCTCGCCGCGGCGCATGCGCATCCTGCCCGCAACGCCGGAAGGCGCGATTCGTCTGATCGCCGCCTGCGCCGATCGCGCGGTGATCCATGTCCCCACCGCCCTGATCCAGGCCGATCGACCGATGCTGTCGCCACATTGGCTGCCGCCCGGCGCCTTCGACATCCTCGTCCGGCTCGCGCCGGTCGAGGAGACCGCCGTCGCGCTGCCCTGCATCCGGCATGCGCATGTCGGCCAGCTTGCCGACTGGCTCCGCTTTCCACGATTGCCCCTGGCCCCAGATCTCGCGCCCGACCTGCGCACGGCGATCGCGGCCCATTACGCACCGACCTGAGGAGACCGCCATGAAGCCGTCCCGCGTCGCCGAGGTTCTCGGCGGCCTTCTCGACACGCGCTGGCCCGCCTTCGTCTGGGGGGCACCTGGGGTCGGCAAATCCTCGGTCGTGCGTGCCGTCGCCCAGGCCCGCGGCCTGGCGCTGGTCGACGTGCGCGCGCCGCTGCTCGACCCGACCGACCTGCGCGGCCTGCCCTATCTGCGCGACGGCGTCGCCGCCTGGGCACCGCCCGCCTTCCTGCCGGCCGACCCGCACTCGTCGGGCGTGCTGTTCTTCGACGAGTTGAACGCCGCGCCGCCGCTGGTCCAGGCCTCGCTCTACCAGCTGACGCTCGACCGTCGCGTGGGCGAATACGAGCTGCCGGCGGGATGGCGGGTGGTCGCCGCGGGAAACCGGGCCGAAGACGCCGCGATCGTGTTCCGCATGCCCTCGGCGCTCGCCAACCGCTTCGTCCATCTCGACTTCGAGGTGGATGTCGAGGATTGGGCGGTCTGGGCGGCGCGAACGGGAATCCATCCGCTGGTCCAGGCCTTCCTGCGGCTGCGCCGCGGCATGCTTCTCGACACCAGCACGATGGAGCGCGGCTTTCCCACGCCGCGCTCCTGGGAGATGGCCTCCGACGCGGTGAGGCGCTTCGGCGGCGCCGGTCCGGCGCTGGACGTGCTGATCGGCATCGTCGGCGAGGGGGCCGCGATCGAGTTCGCCGGCTTCGCCGACCGCACGCTGCGCGCCGAGCGGGTCGATGCGATCCTGGCCGATCCCGACAAAGCCGATCTGCCGACCGATCTCGGCGACCTCTACGCCCTCGTCGCCTATGTGGGCGCGCGCTGCGACGACGACGCGACGCTGCGCGGGGCAGGCAGGCTGCTGGCGCGCCTCACGCCCGAGCTCGGCCTGCTGCTCGCACGACAGGTGCTGCGGCTACGACCCGACTTCGCGGCCGATCGCGGCTTCGCGGCCTTCGCCGCGCGCCATCGCGCGGCGCTGCAATGACCGCCCTGCCGGAGCGCATGCGTCGCGCGCGGCTGCAATTGATGCTGCGCCATCCCTTCCTGGCGGGCGCCACCGCGAGGCTGCCGCTGATCGAGGTCGAGGCCGGCGGCTGGTGCAAGACGGCGGCGACCGACGGGCTGCGCATCTACTGGACCAGCGCCTTCTTCGACCGGCTCACCGACGAGGAAATCATGGGCGTGCTGGCGCACGAGATGCTGCACGCCGTCCTCGGCCATTGCGAACGGCGCGGCGCACGCGAACCGCACCGCTGGAACATGGCGATCGATCACGCGACCAACCTGCTCGTACGCAACGAACTCGGCCTCCAGCTGCCGGATCCGCATCTCGCGAAGCACGCATTCCGCGACATGACGGCGGAGGCGATCTACGACGCGCTGGACGACGTCGAACCAGCCCCCAGGCCCGCGCCCAGGATCGGGGCAGGGATCCCGGTCCCACCGCCACCACCGCCCCAGCGCCCGTCGATCGGCGCCGCACGCCAGCGCAAGGCGCAGGCTGCGGCGCAGGCCAAGGCGAAGGCTTGGGCGCAGGCCAAGGCCAAGGCACAGGCGCTTCAGGATGCCGCAGCACGCAAGACCGCGGCGCGCGGACCTGCGCCGGCCTCCCCGTTGGCGGAAGGCTTCGACGTCCATCTGGATCCCGACGACCCGCGTGCACGCGCGCAAGGCCCGGGCGACGACCTTACGCCGCTCGAACGCGCGCGGCTGCGCCTCGATCTGCAGCGCGATCTGCGCGACGGGCTTGCCAGCGGCCGCGGCACCCAGCCGCGCGAGATCGAGGAAGCGATCATGCGCGCGCGGCGTGCGCATGCGCCATGGCAGGCGCTTCTGGCACGCTGCTTCACCGGGATCCGGCGCGACGACTACCGCATGCTTCCGCCCGCGCGACGCCATATCTGGCGCGGGATCATGCTGCCCTCCGTCGGCGTGCCGGGACCCAGCAACATCGTCTGCGCGATCGATACCTCGGGATCGATCGATCCCGCGCTCGCGGCGCGCTTCCTGGCCGAGGTCCACGCGCTGCGATGCAACGCGCGCTGCCGCCTGCATGTCCTGCAATGCGACGCCGCGATCGCGGATCACCAGGTCTACGAAGCCTGGGAGCAGCCAACGCCAGGCCTTGGCCCCGAGCGACTCAAAGGTCGCGGCGGCACGGATTTCAGACCCGTTTTCGACCTCGTCGCAGAGGAGCTGTCGGGGCCGGAAGGCTGGCCAGACCTCGTCGCCTATCTCACCGACGGCGATGGCACGTTCCCCGAACGCCCACCGCCCTATCCCGTCGTCTGGCTCCTGCCCGAGAAGAGCCCCGTCGTGCCGCCTTTCGGCATGCGCATCGAGATCCCGCCGCGCTGAACGCGCCAATCGGCGCTGGATCGTTTTTCGTCTCTGCTGCTATTGGGGGGCGGGGCGGTCATCGCTCCGGCCGGGCAAGCCCCGGCGAAGCGGAGGATTGATGAGCGACGATCTGGCCGGGGAGAGGGCGGCGCTGCCGGCCG
This sequence comes from uncultured Acetobacteraceae bacterium, assembly GCA_964434345.1. Taxonomy (GTDB): domain Bacteria; phylum Pseudomonadota; class Alphaproteobacteria; order CACIAM-22H2; family CACIAM-22H2; genus CAIOSQ01. Next base: position 12,117 of record CAYSUY010000090.1, on the reverse strand, counting down.
AGGACATCGTGCTGCCGTTCCAGGTCGGGGCGGTGCGCGGACGGCTCGTGCGCCTGGGACCATCGGTCGACACGATCCTGCGCCAGCACGCCTACCCGCCGGCAGTCGGCCAGGCCCTGGCGGAGCTTGTCGCGCTCGGCGCCGCGCTCGCGCTGACCCTCAAATACGACGGCGTGTTCACGATCCAGGTGAAGGGCGACGGCCCGGTGCGCCTGATGGTCGCGGACGTGACGACCAAGGGTGCGCTGCGCGGCTATGCGCAGTTCGACGCCGCGCGCGTGGCGGCACTCGGCAGCGGTGCGCCGTCGGTGCCGCGGCTGTTCGGCGCCGGATACCTCGCCTTCACTGTCGACCAGGGCGCCGACATGGAGCGCTATCAGGGGATCGTGGAACTCACCGGCGCCAGCCTCGCCGAATGCGCCCATCATTATTTCCACCAGTCGGAGCAGTTCCGCGCCGGGCTGAAAGTGGCCGCGCGGCGCGACGCCGACGGCGCATGGCGCGCCGGGGCACTGATGGTCCAGGCCCTGCCGCCGGGCGATGCCCGGGGTTCGGCCGAGGGGCGCGACGGGCTTGCGGCGACGCTGTTCGACCGCGAGGAGGAGGAAGACCTCTGGCGGCGCATGCTGATCCTCATGAGCAGCGCGCGCGACACCGAACTGGTCGACCGCGATCTGCCGGGATGGAAACTGGTCGATCGCCTCTTCCTCGCCGAGGGTGTGCGCATCTACCGGCCGACGCGTCTGCATCATGGATGCCGCTGTTCGCGCGCGCGCGTCTCCGGTGTCCTCGCCACGCTGCCGCGCGGCGAACTCGCAGACATGAAGATCGACGGCGTGGTCCGCGTCACTTGCGAGTTCTGCAACGCGGACTACGATTTCGACGATGCGCAGATCGCGGCGCTGTGACGCGATCGCCCAGGAGATCCCACCGATGCCAGACAATCTCCCCACCGCCGCCCCGGCCCGACGCCAGATCCTGCTGGGCGGCCTCGCCCTTGGCGGCCTGGCGGCCTGCACCACGACGCCGCTCGCCCCGGCACTGCAGCCGATCAGCTACGCGGGCAAGGGCGCAATCCGCTTCGCCGCGTCGCGTGTCGACGTGGTGACGTCCTACGTTCCCCCGATGCGTCGTCCGAACATCGACCACGAGGTTCCGTTCACGCCGCTCGAGACGATGCAGCGCTGGGGACGCGAACGTCTGGCCGCCGCCGGCGGTGCCGCGCGGCATCTCCGCTTCACCATCGCGACCGCGGCGATGACCGAAGCCGACCTGCCGCGCGAGAGCGGCGTGCGTGCGAATTTCACCACGCAGCAGGACAAGCGCTACGACCTGGCGCTCGCCGCCGCGCTGGAGTTGCGCGAGAACGCCAATGGCCTGGTCGTCGCCAGCGGCGAGGCGCGCGCCTCGCGGTTCCGCACGGTCGCCGAGGGCATTGCGATCGCCGAGCGCGAGGGGGTCTGGCATGCGCTTCTGAAACAGACCATGGACGATCTCGACGCCGAGCTGGAGCGACAGATCCGCGCACATTTCTCGCCCTACATCGCCTGATCCAGCGCCCCGGCCGCAGCGGCACGCTCACATCCGCCAGAAGGCGCGGCTGAACAGCACGAGGACCGCGATGAGCTCGAGCCGCCCGAGCAGCATCGCGAGAGACAGGATCCATTTCGCGCCGTCGGGAAGCGGCGCGAAGTTTCCTGCAGGACCGATGATGTCGCCCAGTCCCGGGCCGACATTCCCGAGCGCGGTCGCGGCGCCGGTCAGGGCGGTGACGAGATCGAGCCCGCACAGCGCGAGACCCGCGGCGACGAACGCCCATGTGAAGGCGTAGAGCGCGACGAAGGCCAGGACCGATTGCGCGATGGCGTCGGTGATGGGCTTGCGGTTGTATTTCGCGAGGAAGACGCCCGACGGCAGGGTCGTGTGGCGCATCTGCGCGCGGCCGATCTGGAACAGCACCTGGAAGCGGAAGATCTTGATCCCGCCCGATGTCGAGCCCGAGCAGCCGCCGACGAAGGTCAGCAGGAAGATCAGGACAAGCGGGAACGGGCCCCAGAGATTCCAGTCTGTGGACGCATAGCCGGTCGTCGTCAGCACCGAAGCGACGGTGAAGGCGGCGTGCCGGAGCGCATAACCGGCCGGTCGCCCCTCCGCCACCACCAGCCAGATCGCGATGGCGAGAGTGAAGCAGGCGAAGACGCACAGATACGTGCGTAGCTGGGAGTCGCGCCACAAGGACCCGACATCGCCCTGGTAGACGCGCAAGAACAGCGTCAGGGTCAGACCACCGCACAGCATGAAGACCGTGCAGGCCGCGTCGAGGAAGACCGAGTCGAACTGACCGAAGGACGCGTCGTAGGTCGAAAAGCCGCCGGTGGCCAACGTCGCCATGGCATGATTGATCGCGTCGAAGCCCGACATGCCGCCCGCCCAGAAGACAATGGCGCAGAGCAGGGTCAAGAGCGCGTAGACGATGGCGATCCCGGTCGCGATCTGGGTCGCGCGCGGAAGAACCTTGTCGGACTTGTCCGAGGATTCCAGGCGAAAGAGTTGCATGCCGCCCACGCGCAGCAGCGGCAGGATGGCGACGGCAAGCACGATGATCCCGATGCCGCCGATGAAGTGCAGCATCGCGCGCCAGAGCAGGATCCCAGGATCCGTTCGGTCAAGCCCGACGATCACCGTCGAACCGGTGGTCGTCAGGCCGGACATCGCCTCGAAATAGGCTCCCGCATACCCCAATCCCAACGGCGCCACGTGGAACGGCAGGGCGCCGAAGCCGGCGATCGCCACCCAGGACAGCGTGGTCAGGAGCAGCGCCTGACGCTGGTTGAAGCCCAGGCGCGGCGCCCGTGCGGCCAGCATCACACCAACTCCGACGAAGCTGGTCAGTCCGGCGGAGAGGGCGAAGATGCGCCAATCCGCCGTGTCGACGAAGAGCCCGAGCGAGGCCGGGATCAGCATCAGGCCGGCGAGCATCGCCAGCAGGACGCCGATCACGAAGGCGACAGGGCGAAAATCGAACATCGCGCCGTGCCCGCCGTCGATGTCCGTGCGCGCCTCAGGCCACCGGCCGCGGCGCGGCCGCGCTGCCGATCATGGCGAGGAACTCCCGCCGCGTCGCCGGGTTCTCGCGGAAATCGCCCAGCATCTGGCTCGTGATCATGCTGACGCCCGGCTTGTGGATGCCGCGCGTGGTCATGCATTGATGGGTCGCCTCGATCACCACGGCGACACCGCGCGGCATCAGCACGCCGGCGATGGCGTTGGCGATCTGCGCCGTCATCTTTTCCTGGATCTGGAGACGCTTGGCGTAGATCTCGACGATCCGCGCCAGCTTCGAAATGCCGACCACGCGTCGATCCGGCAGGTAGCCGACATGGGCGATGCCGATGATCGGTGCGACGTGATGCTCGCAATAGGATTCGAACCGGATATCGCGCAGCACGACCATCTCGTCGTAGCCGTCGGTCTCTTCGAAGGTCCGCTGCAGGATCTCGACGGGATCCTCGAAATACCCGGCGAACCATTCCTCGTAGGCGCGCACGACCCGGTCCGGGGTCCCGCGCAGCCCCTCGCGCGTCGGATCGTCGCCCGCCCAGCGCAGCAGCGTCCGCACGGCCTCCTCGGCCTGCTCGCGCGTGGGGCGGTCGCCCGGCCTCTTGGCGGTCGGTTTGGTCACGTGATCGGTCCTTTCGGCTGTCCTTCGCGCCTCAGTTGAGGCGGACGGCTTCGTGCGGCGAGTCGAGGGAAAAGGCCGGGACGCCGATCTCGAAGCGTGCGCCGTCCGGCGTTTCCATCTGGTACGCGCCGCGCATGATCCCGGACGGGGTCGAGAGCGGCGTGCCCGAATTGTACTCGTAGCTCTCGCCGGGAGCCAGGATCGGCTGCTCGCCGACGACCCCCGGCCCGCGCACCTCCTGGACCCGTCCCCGCGCGTCGGTGATGTGCCAGTAGCGGCTGCGCAGCTGCACCGTGCGACTGCTGCCATTGTCGATGCGCACGAAATAGGCCCAGACATAGCGGTTTTCCGCCGGCGCCGACTGGTCCTCGAGGAAGACCGGGCGGACCGTCACCGTGATCCCATGCGTGGTCTCGCTGTACATGTGGCGCCGCCCCTTCAAATACTGCCGGGATTCTAGGAAACCCGCCGCGCTTGTCCAGGCACCAGACCGGGCACCGCCACGAAAACCGCGTTCAGGCCGCGTCCAGGGCCTGACGCAGATCCGCCTCGAGATCGGCGAGATCCTCGAGCCCAACGGACAGGCGCACCGTACCCTCGTCGATCCCGAGATGGGCGCGCTGCTCGATCGTCAGACGCTGATGCGTCGTCGTCGCCGGGTGGCAGCTCAGGCTCTTCGAATCGCCGAGATTGTTCGAGATGTCGACGATCTCGAGCGCGTCGAGGAAACGGAACGCGGCCGCCTTGCCGCCCGCGAAGCCGAGCGTGACGATCGTGCCGCCCGCGCTCATCTGCCGGCGCGCCAGATCGTATTGGGGGTGCGAGGGCAGGAACGGGTAGCGCAACGAAGACAGCTTGGGATGCCCCTCGAAGCGCCGGGCGAGGGCGAGCGCAGATGCGCAGGACACGTCGACGCGCAATGCCAGCGTCTCCAGCCCCTTGGCGAGCGTCCAGGCGTTGAAGGGCGACAGCGCGGGCCCGGTATGGCGCAGGAACGGAACGAGCTCGGCCTCGACCCATTCGGCCGAGCCCAGCACGGCACCGCCGAGGCAGCGGCCCTGGCCGTCGATATGCTTGGTGGCGGAATAGACGACGATGTCGGCGCCGAGTTCGAGCGGCTTCTGGAGCAGCGGCGTCGCGAAGACGTTGTCGACCACCACGCGCGCGCCGGCGCGATGGGCGAGATCGGCGACCATCGCGAGGTCGATCACCTCCAGCATGGGGTTGGACGGCGTCTCCAGGAACACCGCCTTGGTGGGCTTCGACAGGGCCGCGCGCCATTGCGCCGCGTCGGTGCCGTCGACGAAGACGCTCTCGACGCCGTAGCGCGGCAGCAACTCGCCGACGATGTACTGGCAGGAGCCGAACAGGGCGCGGCTGGCGACGACACGGTCGCCGGCGCGGACCTGGGAGAGCAGACTCGCCGAGACGGCCGCCATCCCGCTGGCGACGGCGCGGCAGGCGCCGGCCCCCTCGAGCTGGCGCAGCCGTTCCTCGAACATCGCCACCGTGGGATTGCCGAAGCGCGAATAGACGAAGCGCGTGCTCGTCTTCGACGCGAAGGCCTCCTCGGCCTCGGCGGCGCTGCCATAGACGAAGCCCGAGGTCAGGTACATCGCCTCGGCGGTCTCGTGATGCCCCGACCGGTCGAGGCCACCGCGCACCGCACGGGTGCGGCCACCCCAGTTCCGTCCTGTCGTATCAGCGCTCTTGCTCATGGTCCCCTCGCAAACGCAAACGCCCCGACCTTCGGCCAGGGCGTCTTTCTGGGACCACCTCCGACCTTTTAGCGGATTGTTTAACGTGGCCCGCAAGCCGGCCGGCCCAAATCGCCACGTGGGATGCGATGTAGCGAGCGAGGCCACCGGGAGTCAACCACGACGCGGAGGTCGCGGGCCCGGTCGTCCCTTGCCGGGTCCCCGGCGCTTGCCTATACAATCGCGCGACGCGCCGCGGGTGTAGCTCAATGGTAGAGCAGGAGCTTCCCAAGCTCACGACGAGGGTTCGATTCCCTTCACCCGCTCCAGCCGCCGCGCACGGCCGCGCGGGACCCCTCCGTCAGGAGGCGGCGAAACGCATCGCCACGCGCCCGAGTTCGCCGAATTCCGCCACCACCGCATCACCCGGCGCGACCTCCAGCGGCACGACACAGGTGCCGGTCGTCACCACCTGACCGGCGGCAAGCGTCACCCCGTGGCGCGACAGCTCGTTCGCCAGCCAGGCCAGCGCGACACGCGGATCGCCGAGCACGTTGGCCCCCAGCCCCTCGCGCTCGAACCGCCCGACGACGCGGCCGACGACGCGATGCGCCGCGAGGTCGATGTCGCGCCAGCGCGCGGGCGCCTCCGGCCCCAGCACGAAGCGATGCGCGCAGGCATTGTCCGCGATCAGCTGCGCCGCTCCGGCCGTGACGAAATCCGTGAAGCGCGAATCCGGCACCTCGATCGCCGTATGCAGCGCCGCGACGGCCCCAAGCACCTCGTCGACGTCATAGGCCGTGGCGCGCGGCGGCAGGTCGCGGCCCATCCGGAAAGCGAATTCGGCCTCCGCCACGCGCATGCGATTGGCGCCGACGGGCAGGGTCGCGCCATCCAGGCGCACCATCTCCTCCAGCAAACGCCCGGCCAGCGGACCATCGACCCCGATATGACGCTGGCCGGCCGCGCTCGTGGCCGCGATCTTCCAGCCCCAGAGCGGCCGTGTGCTCCGGCGCTCCAGCTGGGACTGGATCGCGTAGCCCTCTGCACGCGTGGCCGGGCGCAGCGGCGCTGGCAGCGCGTCGAGCACCGTGCCCTCGGTCCAATGGCGGACCAGCAGGTCCGAGGCGGCGCGCGCCTGCGTGGCATCCATGTCGAACTCCTCCGTCAGAACCCCTCGAGGACGATCTTGCCGACGACGCGGCCGGCCTCGATCGCGGCATGCGCGCGGCGCAGGTTGTCCGCGCGGATCGTCCCGTATCCTTGCGTGGCGGTCGCGCGCAACCGGCCCGCGTCGACCAGCGCAGCGATCTCGCAGAGGATCTCGTGCTGCCGGATCATGTCGGCGGTGGCGAACATCGGCCGCGTGAACATCGCCTCCCAGTGGATCGAGACGCTCTTGAACTTGACGAGGCGCAGGTCGAGAGGCTCGGGGTCGTCGATCAGCCCGATCCGGCCCTGCGGCGCGACGATCCGCGCCAGCTCGGCCCAGCTCTCCCGGTTCGTATGCGTGGAGAAGATCCAGCGCACCGGAGGCAGGCTGCCGATCGCCGACACCTGCGCCGCGAGCGGGCGCGCATGGTCGACGACATGCTGTGCGCCGAGCCCGCGGACCCAGGCGGTGCTTTCGGGACGCGACGCGGTCGCGATCACCGTCGCGCCCGTCAGCAGCCGCGCGAGCTGGATCGCGATGGACGGCACGCCACCGGCCCCGCCGACGATCAGCAAGGCGCCGTCGCACGCGCCGCCGCGCGGGATCTCCAGCCGGTCGAACAGCATCTCCCAGGCGGTGAGCGCGGTGAGCGGCAGCGAAGCGGCGGCGGCATGGCCGAGGCTGGCCGGCTTGCGCCCGACGATACGTTCATCGACGAGTTGCAGCTCGGCGTTGGAGCCCTGGCGATCGAGCACGCCCGCATAGAAGACCGCGTCACCCGGTCGGAAGAGCCGTGCCTCCGGGCCGACCGCCTCGACGATGCCCGACGCGTCATAGCCCGGCACCACCGGCCGGTCCGGCGTGGCCGCGATGGCCATGCGGCTCTTCACGTCGCGCGGGTTGACCGAGACCGCATGGACGCGCACCAGAAGATCGTGGCCCGTCGGCGCGGCCGGATCGGGGAGCACCAGATCCTCCAGCGCGCGCGGATCCGAGAGGGGCAAGCCTGCCTGCCGGTAGCCGACGGCCTTCATCGAAACGACCTCCCTGATGGCTGGGGCATGCGCGGGGATCCGACCGGATCCGGTCCGGTCTGCAGCCCGGCGCCCGATCATGACGCGCGCGACGCCGGGCGAAAAGCCCCCGGCCCGCGTTTGCCGTCGGACGCGACATCGGCCTATCCTGCCGGGGATGCTCGATTTCCTCGCGCGGCGGCTGCTGGTCGCCCTGCTCGTCTGTGCCACCGTCCTCACCTTCGCCTTCGTGCTGACGCGCCTGGGCGGGGATCTCGCCATCTCGATCGCCGGGCCGAACGCCACCGCCGCCGACATCGCGCAGGTGCGTGTCGCCTATGGCCTCGACCGGCCGCTGCCGGTGCAGTTCCTGGAATGGGTCGGTCGCGCGGCGACCGGCGATTTCGGGCAGTCCTTCTTCTTCAAGGAGAAGGTCTCCAAACTGATCTTCGACCGGCTGCCGATCACCTTCGCACTCGGGCTGGTCGGGCTGTCGCTCGCGCTGAGCGTGGCGCTGCCGCTCGGAATCCTCGCGGCGCTGCGCGAGAACAGCTGGGTCGACCGCGCGATCTCGATCGTCGCCCTGTTCGGCCAGGCGATGCCGTCCTTCTGGCTCGGCCTCATCCTGATGATCGGTCTGGGGCTGCATCTGGGCTGGCTGCCGATCTCCGGCACCGGATCCTGGGAGCATTTCGTGATGCCGGGGATCGTGCTCGCCTTCTCGGCCATCCCCGCGCTGCTGCGGCTCACGCGCGCCGGCATGATCGACGCCTTGGCCTCCGACTACATCCGCACCGCGCGGGCGAAGGGGCTGTCGCGCAGCTCCATCGTGCTCAAGCATGCGGCGCGCAACGCGGCCATGCCGGTGGTGTCGATCGCGGCGGTGCAGCTCGGCTTCATGCTCGGCGGCTCGATCGTGATCGAGACCGTGTTCGCGCTGCACGGGGTCGGGTTCCTTGCCTGGGAATCGATCTCGAAGAACGATTTCCCGACCGTGCAGGCCGTCGTGCTGCTTCTCGCCTGCATCTACATCCTGCTCACCCTCGGCGCCGACCTGCTCAACGCGGTGCTCGATCCGCGGCTGCGCGCGTCATGAGGGCGCTGCGCAATGCCGGGCTCGTCGCGGGTGCGCTGATCGTCGGCGCGGCGGTGGCGATCGCGCTCTTCGCGCCGTTGCTGGTGCCGCACGATCCCTTCGCCCAGGACCTGTCGCGCCGGCTGATCCCGCCCTTCTGGATGGAGGGCGCGCGCGCCGGTCATCCGCTCGGCACCGACCAGCTCGGGCGCGACTACCTCTCGCGGCTGATCTACGGGGCGCGGATCTCGATGCTCATCGGCATCGCCACCACGATCGCGTCGGGCCTGATCGGGATCGCGCTCGGCGTCGCCGGCGGCTTCTTCGGGGGGCGTGTCGACGACGCCGTGCTGTTCGCGATCACCGCGCGGCTGTCGATTCCGCTCATCCTGGTCGCGCTCGCCGTCGTCTCGGTCGTGGGCAGTTCCCTGACCGTGGTGGTCATGACGCTCGGCCTGCTGCTCTGGGACCGTTTCGCGGTCGTCGCGCGGGTGGCAACGATGCAGGTCCGCAACCTCGACTACGTGGCCGCCGCCTGGGCCGCCGGCTGCTCGAAGGGCCGCATCGTGCTGCGCGAGATCCTGCCCAACATCCTGAGCCCGCTGGCCGTCGTCGCGACGCTCGAGGTCGCGCTCGCCATCCTGCTCGAGGCGGCCCTGTCCTTCCTCGGCCTCGGCGTGCCGCCGCCGTTGCCCTCCTGGGGCCTGATGATCGCGGAGGGCAAGGACTACATGTTCTTCAGCCCGTGGGTGATCATGATCCCCGGCGTCGCCCTCTTCGTCGTCGTCTTCGGCATCAACCTGCTGGGCGACGGGCTGCGCGACCTGCTGCGCACGGGACGAGTGGCATGACCCGCCTGCTGGAGGTCGAGGATCTCGAGGTCGCCTTCGGCGATGTCAGCGCCGTGCGCGGCGCCTCGCTCGCGATCGAGCGCGGCGAGACGCATTGCCTGGTCGGGGAGTCGGGCTGCGGCAAGTCGGTCACCGCGCTCGCGGTGATGGGGTTGCTCGCCCGCAACGCCACCCGCCGCGCCGCGCGCCTCGCCTTCGATGGCCAGGACCTGCGCGGCCTCGACGAGCGCGGCATGTCGCGGCTGCGCGGCCATCGCATGGCGATGATCTTCCAGGAACCCATGACGAGCCTCAACCCGGCCTATACGGTCGGCTCGCAGATGGCCGAGGTGATGCTGCGTCATCGCGGCGGCACGCGCGCGGCGGCCATGGCGCGCGCCGAGGATCTGCTGGGACGCGTGCGCATCACCTCGCCCGGAATGCGGCTGGGGCAATATCCGCACCAGCTCTCCGGCGGGCTGCGCCAGCGCGTGATGATCGCGATGGCGCTGATGTGCGAGCCGGAACTGCTGATCGCCGACGAGCCGACCACGGCCCTCGACGTCACCGTGCAGGCGCAGATCCTGCGCCTCCTGCTCGACCTGCAGCGCGATCTCGGCCTCGCGATCCTTCTGATCACCCATGATCTCGGCGTCGTCGCACGCGTCGCGCATCGCGTCTCGGTGATGTATGCCGGCGAGGTCGTCGAGAGCGCGCCGGTCGAGGCGCTGTTCGCGCATCCGACCCATCCCTACACCAGCGGCCTGCTCGGCTGCGTTCCCGTGCCCGGCAAGGTGGCGCGCGGCGCCCCGCTGGGCTCGATCGCCGGCGTCGTTCCGCGGCTTGGCCCCGAGTTCCGCGGCTGTGGCTTCCGCGACCGCTGCGCGCATGCGGCGCCCGCCTGCGCAGAGACCATCGCCCGACGCGCGGCGGGACCGCGCCACGACTATCTCTGCCGCCTCGAGCCCGGCCTTGCCGGAGGCGCGCGATGAGCGGTGCCGCCCTCATCGACGTTCGCGGCGTCAAGCGCAGCTTCCGGGTCAAGCAGGGGCTTTTCGCGGCCGCGCGTCATGTCGCGGCGATCGACGACGTGTCCTTCGCCGTCGCGCCCGGCGACGTACTGGGGATCGTCGGTGAATCCGGGTGCGGCAAGTCGACGCTCGCGCGCGTCATCCTCGGGCTGCTGCCGCCGACCGCCGGAGAGGTCCTGGTCGATGGCCGCCGCATCGCGCAGATGGACCGGCGGGAACGCGCGCGCCTGATCCAGCCGGTCTTCCAGGATCCGTTTTCCTCGCTCAACCCCCGTCGCCGGGTCCGCGACATCGTCGCCATGCCGCTCGACGCGCAGGGCGACCGCGCGGGCGCGGAGATCGCGCGCCGTGTCGACGCGATGCTCGAGCGCGTCGGGCTGTCGGCGGCGCAGGGCCAGCGCTACCCCGCAGAGCTCTCGGGTGGCCAGCGTCAGCGCGTGGCGATCGCGCGCGCCCTCGTGCTGGAACCGCGCATCGTCGTCTGCGACGAGCCCACCTCGGCGCTCGACGTCTCGGTCCAGGCGCAGATCCTGAACCTGCTCGCCGAACTGCGGCGCGACCTCGGCCTCACCTATCTCTTCATCAGCCACAATCTCGCGGTCGTGGAGCATGTCGCGACCGAGGTCGCGGTCATGTATCTCGGCCGCATCGTCGAGCGCCGCGAGACCGCGACGCTGTTCGGAGCGCCCGCACATCCCTATACGAAGGCGCTTCTCGCCTCGGTGCTGACGCCGGAGCCAGGGCTCGGCATCCCCGACACCGGCCTCGGCGACACGATGCCGGACCCGTCGAACGTACCGACCGGCTGCCGCTTCCATCCGCGCTGCCCGGTCGCGATCGCCGCCTGCCGCAGCCAGGCTCCGGCGCTGGCCCGCGTCGCCGGCGGCCAGGCGGAATGCCATCTCGTCGCGACCTGAACCAGGGGAAGTCCATGCCGCGTATCCTCGTCGTCGAATGCATGCAGGAGATCTCGTCCTTCAATCCGGTCGAGAGCCAGTACGAACAATTCGTGATCCAGCGCGGCGCCGAGGTCTTCGACCTGCAACGCGGCAACAACACCTCGATCGGCGGCGCGCTCGAGGTGCTCGAGTCGACGCCGGGCGTCGAACTCGTCCCCGCCTACAGCGCGCGGCCCTTCAGCGCCGGGATCCTCTCGCAGGCAGGCTTCGCGAAGCTCGCCGCAGAACTGCTCGATCACGTGCGTGCGCGCGCCGACGGCGTCGACGCGGTCTATTTTTCGATGCACGGCGCGATGGGCGCGGTGGGCGAGCTGGATCCGGAAGGCTATCTGCTGGAGGAGTGCCGGAAGATCGTCGGACCGCGGATCCCGATCGTGATCTCGCTCGACCTGCACGGGATCCTGACCGCGCGGATGCTGCGCCAGATCGACGGCGTCACGATCTACCACACCTATCCGCATGTCGATTTCGCCGATACCGGCGCGCGCGCGGCACGGCTCCTGCTGCGCATCCTGGGTGGCACGAAGACAGCGATCGCGCGGGTCGTCGTACCGGCGCTTGTCCGCGGCGACGAACTGATCACCGAGACCGGCGTCTACGGTCAGGTCATCCGCGAGGCGCAGCGTCTGGAACGCGACGGCACTGCGCTCGCCGCCGGCTTCATGATCGGCAATCCC
>CAYSUY010000089.1:0-16522 GCA_964434345.1 uncultured Acetobacteraceae bacterium | reverse complement strand
GCGCCGGCGCGGCCGCGGCGGCGAGCCGGCCGCCGGCGATGCGCGAGAGATGCTTGCGCACCGTGTTCATCTCGCCGATGGCCGCGCCCGAGCGCAGCAGCGCGCCGGTGAGGGCGCGGAAGGCATCGAGACCGACGGGCTCCTGCGGCAGCGCCAGCAGCGCCGAGCCGCCGCCCGACATGAGGACCAGGACCAGATCCTCGCGCGTCGCCCCGGCCGCCAGCGCCAGCATGCGCGCGGCGGCCTGCGGCGCACGCGCGTCGGGCACGGGATGCGCGGCCTCGACGATCTCGATGCGCCGGCACGGCACGCCATGACCGTCGCGGGTGACGACGAGACCGCCGATGTCGCCGGCGTCGCCGTAATGCGCCTCCACCGCCGCGGCCATCGCCGCCGAGGCCTTGCCCGCGCCGAGCACGATCAGCCGTCCGCGCGGCAGCGGCGGCAGATGCGGCGGCACGCAGAGCCGCGGCTGCGCGGCGGCGACGGTCGAGCGGAACAGGCCTTCGAGGAAGGCGCGAGGCGTATCGGTCATGGCAGGACCGTAGCGAAGCGGCGGCGCGCGCGAAACCCTCGCGACGCACCGAGGGCGCCCGGGGCGCGGACGCACGGGGCGATGTGGCAGCCCAGGCCGCGGGAATGGTAGTCTCGCGCCCGCGCCGCGATCCGCGGCCTCCACCTGCTCCGAAGCCAGGGATGACCAGCAGCGATACCGTCACTCCAGCGCGCCGCGACACCTGGCTGCGGCTGCTCCGCGAGCATGTGCGTCCGCATCTGCGCCAGATCCTGCTGGCCGTGGTGGCGATGATCGTCGCCGCCCTGGCGACCGCGGCCAATGCGTGGCTGATGGAACCGGTGCTCGACAAGGTGTTCCTGGAGCGCCGGGCAGACCTGCTCTGGTTGATCCCCGGCGCGGTGGTCGCGGCGGCCCTGGTCAAGAGTGCCGCGACCTACACCCAGTCGACGATCATGAACCGGGTCGGCCAGCAGATCATCGCGGGGCTGCAGGGCGCCCTGTTCGCGCGCCTGATGGCCGCCGACCTGCAATTCTTCCACGACCATCCGTCGGGCCAGCTCATCGCCCGCTTCACCAACGACGTGCAGATGCTGCGCGGCGCCGTCACCCAGGCGACCACCGGCCTCGCCAAGGACGCGATCACCGCGATCTGCCTCGTCGGCCTGCTGTTCTGGCAGGATTGGCGGCTGGCGCTCGTGACGTTCTTCGTCTTCCCGCTGGCGCTGATCCCGGCGCGGGTGCTCGGACGCCGCATGCGCCGCGTCTCGACCGGCATCCAGGAGCGCACCGGCGCCTTCGCGACGCTGCTCGACGAGACCTTTCAGGGCGCCCGCCAGGTCAAGGCCTATGGGGCCGAGGCGACCGAGACCGCGCGCGTGCGCCGCGCCATCGACGAGATCTCGCGGCTCGCGATCAAGGCGGCGGCGACGCGCGCCGCCTCGCACCCGATCACCGAGGCGCTGTCCAGCTTCGCGATCGCCGCCGTCATCCTCTATGGCGGCCATCAGGTGATCGCGGGCCAGACCACGCCGGGCTCGTTCTTCTCGTTCATCACGGCGCTGCTGCTCGCCTACCAGCCGATCCGCTCGCTGTCGGGGCTCAACGTCACGGTCCAGGAAGGCCTGTCCGCGGCGGTCCGCGTCTTCGCGCTGCTCGACATGGAGCCGACGATCCGCGACCGCCCGGGCGCCGTGGCCCTGCCCGCGCCGCGCGGCGACATCGTGTTCGAGGGCGTCCGCTTCGCCTATCCCGGCGGCATGCCCGTCTTCGAAGGGCTCGACCTGCGCGTCGCGGCGGGCAGCACCGTCGCCTTCGTCGGCGCATCCGGCGGCGGCAAGTCGACCCTGCTGAACCTGCTCGCGCGCTTCTTCGACGTGGACGGCGGCCGCATCGCCGTCGGCGGCACCGACGTGCGCGACGCGACCCTCGCCTCGCTGCGTGGCGCGATCGCGCTGGTCAGCCAGGACACCGCGCTGTTCCATGACACGATCCGCGCCAACATCGCCTATGGCCGGCCGGACGCCGACGACGCGGCCATCGCGCGCGCCGCGGCGGTCGCCGGCGCCGCCGGGTTCATCGCGGAGCTGCCGCAGGGCTACGACACGGTCGTCGGCGCGCGCGGCGCGAAGCTGTCGGGCGGTCAGCGCCAGCGCATCGCCATCGCCCGCGCCGTCCTCAAGGACGCGCCGATCCTGCTGCTCGACGAAGCGACCTCGGCGCTCGATGTCGAGACCGAGCGCCAGGTGCAGGCGGCGCTGGCCGAGCTCAAGCGCGACCGCACGACGCTGGTCGTCGCGCATCGCCTGTCGACGATCGTCGACGCCGACACGATCTGCGTGCTCGACCAGGGCCGCATCGTGGAGCGCGGACGCCATGGCGAGCTGCTGGCGCTCGGCGGCCTCTATGCGCGGCTGCACGCGGCGCAGGCCGAGGGCGGCGCGGCGCCGGCATGACCACGCCCTATGCCGCGCTGGCCGGTCTCGTCGCGCCCGCGCTCGGCCTCTGGCTCCGGCGTCGCGCGCGCCGCGGCAAGGAGGATCCGGCGCGGCTCGGCGAGCGCCGCGGCGAGAGCGCGCTGGCACGGCCGGACGGACGCCTGATCTGGATCCATGGCGCCTCGGTCGGCGAGGCGCGCTCCGTGCTGCCGCTCCTCGACCGCATCCTCGCCGCGCATCCCGCGGCCGAGGCGCTGATCACCACCGGGACCCTGACCTCGGCGCGGCTGCTGGCACAGGACCTGCCGCCACGCGCGCGCCACCAGTTCGTGCCGCTGGACGTGCCGGCCTGGACGGCGCGATTCCTCGACCATTGGCGGCCCGACGCCGCGCTGTGGGTCGAGAGCGAGCTGTGGCCCAACATGCTCGCGGCGATGGCCGCGCGCGGCATTCCCGCCGCGCTCGTGAACGCGCGGCTCTCGGCGCGGTCCTTCGCGCGCTGGCGGCGGCTCGGGGCCGCGCTGCGTCCGCCGCTCGGCGCCTTCGCGCGCATCCTGGCGCAGAGCGATGCCGATGCCGCGCGCTTCGCCGCGCTCGGCGCGCGCGGCGTCGCGATGCCCGGCAACCTCAAATTCGATGCGCCGGTCCTGCCCGTGGACGCGGCCGGACTCGCGGCGCTGCGCGCGGATCTGGGCGGACGGCCGTGCTGGCTCGCCGCCAGCACGCATGACGGCGAGGAAGAGATCGCCGCCGACGCGCATGCCGCGCTCGCGCCGGTGATCCCCGGTCTGCTGACCGTGATCGTGCCGCGTCACGCCGCGCGCGGCGCCGCGATCGCGGCGATGCTCGCCGCGCGCGGCCTCGGCGTCGCGCGGCGCAGCCGCGGCGAGCGGCCGGACCGCGCGACGCAGGTCTATCTCGCCGACACGATGGGCGAACTCGGCCTCTTCTATCGCCTCGCCCCCGTGGCCTTCATCGGTCGCTCCCTCGCCAAGGGCGGCGGCCAGAACCCGCTCGAGGCGGCGGCGCTCGGGGCCGCGCTCGTCGCAGGGCCGGATACCGGCAATTTCGCCGACATCTACGACCGGCTCGCCATGGCCGACGGCGTCCGGATCGTGAGCGATGCGGCTGGGCTCACGGCGGCGTTGGGCCAACTCCTCGCCGATCCGGTCATGCGCGCGGCCTGCGCCGCCGCCGCCACCGCGGTGGCTGCGGCAGGGCGGGGCGCGACCGACCGCACGCTCGACGACCTTGCTCCGATCCTCGCGGCGCTCGGCGCGCCGGCCAGCGATGCACGCCCCTGAGTTCTGGGCCCACGACGGCTGGGCCGCGCGCCTGCTGGCGCCGCTGGGCTGGCTCTACGACCAGGCCGGTCGCCTGCGGACATGGCGCACCATCCCGGCCGAGGCCGGCGTTCCGGTCATCTGCGTCGGCAACCTCACCGCGGGGGGCACCGGCAAGACGCCGGTCGCGATCGAGATCGCGCGGCACCTCGCCGGGCTCGGCCTGCGCCCTGCCTTCCTCAGCCGCGGCCATGGCGGCAGCCTCGCCGGACCGGTGCGCGTCGATCCGGACCGCCACGACGCCGCCGAGACCGGCGACGAACCGCTGCTGCTCGCCCGCGTCGCGCCGACCTTCGTGGCGCGCGACCGCGCGGCCGGCGCGCGTGCGGCGGTCGCCGCCGGCGCCGGCGCGATCGTGATGGATGACGGGCTGCAGAACCCGGCGCTGCGCAAGACATTGCGCATCGTCGTGGTCGACGGCACCGCCGGTTTCGGCAATCGCCGGGTCATTCCGGCCGGACCGCTGCGCGTGGCGCTTGCGCGCGGACTGCGCGAGGCCGACCTGTTCGTACTGATGGGCGAGGACAAGCTCGGCCTGCGGCCGCTCATCGCGGCCCATGCGCCGGTCGTCGCGGGGGCGCTGTGCCCCGATCCCGAGGATGCCGCCGGATTCGCGGGACGACGCGTCGTCGCCTTCGCCGGCATCGGCCGGCCGGAAAAGTTCTTCGCCGCGCTCGAGGCCTGCGGCGCGCATGTCGTCGCGCGCAGGGCCTTTGCGGATCATCACCCCTTCACCGCCGCGGAGCTCGCCGCCCTCGCCGATATGGCGCGCAACGCCGACGCGACGCTGGCGACGACGGCCAAGGATCGGGTACGGCTGCCCCAGCCATTGCGCGACAACGTCGCCGTGCTGCGGGTGCGCGCGACCTTCGATCCGGCGCCCCGCCTGTTCGCGAAGCTCGAGGAGTGCGTCGATGTACGATCCGTCTAGGCGAAGCCTCGCGCGCCGCATCCTCGACCGCTGCGTCGGGTGGCTGGTCGAGGGCCTGTTCGCGCTGCTGCGGCTGATCGGACCCGACCGCGCCTCGGCGCTTGGCGGCTGGATCGCACGCGGCCTGGGCCCGTATCTCGGCGTGTCGAAGGTCGCGCGCGACAATCTGCGCCGCGCGATGCCCGAGCTGGATGCCGCGGCGCGCGAACGGATCCTGCGCGAGGTCTGGGACAATCTCGGCCGCACGGCGACCGAGTTCCCTCATATGGACGAGCTCGCCGCCGCGCGCACGGAGATCGTCGGCGGCGAGATCCTGGAGCGCATCCGGGCGAGCGGCCGCGGCGCCATCTTCTTCACCGCCCACGCCGCGAACTGGGAGATCGCGCCCAGGGTGCTGCAGCAGCGCGGCATCCAGCTGAACGTGATCTACCGCACGCTCAACAACCCGCATATCGACGCGCTGATCCAGCGCTATCGCGGCACCGGCGGCGAGAGCATCATCGCCAAGGGCGCGCCGGGCGCGCGCGAGACGATCCGGCTGCTCCAGGCCGGGCGCCATCTCGGCCTGCTGCTCGACCAGAAGATGAACGACGGAATCCCCGTGCCCTTCTTCGGCATCGACGCGATGACGCCGCCGGCCGCCGCCACGCTGGCGCTGCGCTACGGCATTCCGCTGGTCCCGGGCCAGGTCGAGCGCCTCGACGGCGCGCATTTTCGCCTCACCATCCACGAGCCGATCGCGATCGTGGCGACCGGCGACCGCCACGCGGATGTGCGGCGAACGATGACCGCCGTCAGCGCGGAGATCGAACGCTGGGTGCGCGCCGATCCCGGGCGCTGGCTCTGGCTGCATCGCCGATGGCCGAAGCGATGACGAGGGCGGCGTGACGACGACCGACGGCGATCCGCGGGCGGCGCTCGAAGCCGCCATCCAGCTTTCGGCGCGCGGCGACGCGGCCGGCGCCGCGGCCATGGTCGAGGCGGTCGCGCGCGCCGCACCGGGACTTGCGGAGATCGCGACGGCGCGCGCGATCCTGTCCTTCAACGCCGCCACGGTGGCCTGGAACGCAGGCGACGCCGATGCCGCCGACACCGCCCTGCGCGCGGCACTGGAGCATGCGCCGCTGCCCGAGGCCGCCGCGGCGCTCGGCGACCTCCAGGAGCGACGCGCAGTCGCGCTCGCCGAGGCGGGCGCGTGGGACGCCGCGGGCGCGGCGCTGCGCGAGGCGCTTCGGCTGGGCCGTCCGCGCGCGCCGCACGCCGCACGCGCGGCGCGGATCGCCACCGCGCATCTCGAGGCCGCGCTCGCGACCGCCGGTCACGATGATCTGGCCGCCACCGATCACGCCCTCGCGGCCTGGGATCTCGCGCCCGACCGCACGACACATGACACCGCCTGGAAGCTCTGCGTCAGCGTCGGTCCCGGCTGGATCGGTCCGCGCATCGATCCGGCGCGGCTGCGGCCGCTGCTGACCGCGTCGCGCGCCGGCTACGCGGCCTGGATCGCGCACGCCAACCTGCTGCGCCGCGCCGGCGCACGCAACGCGGCGGAAGAAGCCTATCGCCGCGCCCTCGCCATCTGGCCGCAGGCGCCCTTCGCGGCCGAGCGTCTGGCGAGCCTCTTCGCCGAGGCCGGGCGCTTCGCCGCGGCCGATGCGCTGTTCCTCGCGCTCGGCCGCGCGCATGGCGGGCGTGAGGCGATCATCCGCCTCGATCCCGGCTTTCTCGATGCGCTCGGCGAGCGCGCGCCGCCACCCGACCTGCCGGTCGACGCCGCCGTCGCGCAGGACGGCGCGACGCCGCCCTGGGTCGTCATGGCGGGCGCGGATGGCAGCTATTTCGCGCGCTTCGGCGCCCGCTTCGCCCGATCGGTGCGCGCGCGCTGCGGCGTCGCCGGGGTGCTCCATCTGCATCTCGTCGATCCCGCGCCGGAACATCTCGCCGCGCTCGCGGCGCTGCGCGCGGAACTTGCGCCGCTGCGCGTCGAATGGACGATCGAACGACCGGAGCTGCCGCCCGCCCCCGAGGCGCGGCGGACCTACTATGCCTGCGCGCGGTTCCTGCGGCTGCCGCAGCTGCTGCGCCGCCATCGCTGCCCGCTGGTGGTGCTCGACATCGACAGCGAAGTGCTGCGCGACCTCGCCCCGCTGACCGCGCAGGTGATCGCGGAGGGCGCGGATCTCGGAATGATCGTCGGCGATCCCGGCGAGGTCTGGGGCAGCTGCTGGGCCGATCATGTCGCCCTCGCGCCGACGCCGCGCGCGGCGGAATTCGCCGCGCTGGTCGCCGCCTATATCGGGCATTTCCTCGATGCCGGACGCCATGACTGGTTCCTCGACCAGGTCGCGCTCTACGCCGTCCGCCATCGCGGCTTCGCGGGCCGCGCCGCGCCGCGCTGCATCACCTGGTCCGCGGACATCCAGAATGCCGGGCCGGAGAGCTATGTCTGGTCGATGCATGTCAGCCAGCCGGCCAACCGCGCCCTGGCCGCGGGCGCGGGGGGCTGACCGGTCAGGGCGCCTCGCCGCGCAGTGGGCCCTGACGGTCGCCGTCCTCGGCCAGGATGCGCATCATCTTGCGCAGCCCGCGATCGGCGGCGTCGCGCGCCTCGGCGAGGAAGGCCGGATCGTCGGCGAGGGCCGCGATCTCGCCCTCCGACACCGCGCCGCGCGCGACCAGCGCGCGCTCGAGCGCCATGCGCCGGTGCCGCTCGACATGCAGTTGCCCCGCGAGTTCGAAGACCAGTGCGGCCAGCTTGTCGATGTCGGCCACCTCCAGGAAGGAGAGTTCGCCGCGCGGCGCAGGGGCCGCGGAGGCCGCCTCCGCGGCGGCGGTCGTCTCGTCCGGGGCGCTCATGCCGCCTTCCTCGCTTCGAGGACCGCCCACGGGAAATGCCATTCCGCACGGGCAGGCCAGGCCAGCGTGTCCAGCGATCCACGACCACGCTCGTCGAAGGCGACCCAGCGGACCGCCTCCAGCCCCGCCGCGCGGCAGAGCGCCTCCATGTCGGCCCCCATCGATCCGGCCATGAAGGGCTCGTTGTTGCGCGCGCCGTGCTCGGCCATCGCCACGTCGCGGAACGGATCGCCGGTCCAGGTGAAATCGAGGAATCGCAGCAATCCGCCCGGCGCCAGCAGGCGGCCCGCCTCGCGCAAGGTCGCCGCCAGATGCGGACGCGGCATCTCGTGGATCAGCATGGTGGAGGTCACGAGGTCGGCCGATCCCGCCTCCAGACCGGTCGCCGCGCAATCGGCTTGCCGGAAGCGGATCGCGAGACCTTGCGCGCCGGCCTTCTCCGCGGCCAGGGCGAGGCAGGGCGCGGCGAGATCGACGCCGATGACCTCGGCGCCGGGGAAGGCCTTCTTGAACGGCCAGGTCGACTTGCCGAACCCGCAGCCAAGATCGACGATGCGGCGATAGGCGCCCGGCGGAACCGCCGTCGCCACGAAGGCGCGGTGGAAGGTGTAGTCGTCGTTGACGCCCAGCATCACCAGCTTGGCGCCAAGCTCGTAGACGTCGGCGCTCGCGTCGTTGCGCCAGACGCCGCCCGGCTGCACATGGATGTCCCAGGCGGTGTACCAGTCCGGCAGTTCCAGCGCGGGATCGAGTTCGAGCGCGGCCGGCGCGACGACCTGGCCGCGTGCCGATCCGTGCCGGACGACCGCGTCGCAGACCGCGCGCCACAGCATCTTCTGCGCCCCGCGCTCCATCCAGGCGAACCAGCGGTGGGAGGGCAGCGCGCGCACCAGGGGTGCGGCCTCCTTGCGCGTCGCCGGCGGCGCGTCGCCCGCGCGCGCGTCATATTGCGCGCGCAGCGCCGGGTAGAGCACGTCCGACCAGCGCCGCCGCAGCGTCAGCACGAAATCGATCTCGGCGCGTTCCTGATGCGACAACCGCATGTGCAATGCCTTCCTCGCGATGCGTCGCCATGCTTGCGCCGGACGACGGAGTGCCGCGTAATCCTACCCGCCGCCATCGCCGCGGCAATCGCCAAGAAGGACATCGAAGACCAGCATGACGAACGATCCCTCGCCGCCGCGCATCCTGTCCCGCGAGGCCTTCGCGGCCCTCGCCGCCGCCAATGGCATCGCGATGAGCGAGGCGGAGCTCGCCGAGCTGCATGACGCGCATGGGGCGCTGGCGCGGCTGCTGACGCGGCTCGACGTGGCGGAGCTGCGGACCGGCGAGACCTGGCCCGACAGCGTCGTCGCGGCGTGGGAGCGCTGAGCCATGGCGCTGCCCTTTCCGCCGCGCCTCGCCGAGGCCGCGCGCGACATCCGCGCGGGACGCCTGTCGCCCATCGATCTCACCGAGCTCTGCCTCGCGCGCATCGCGCGCCACGATCCGGACCTGCGCGCCTTCTTGTCGGTGCGCGCCGAGGCCGCGCGCGCCGAGGCCAGGCGCGCCGACGCCGAGATCCGGTCGGGGCTGTGGCGCGGACCGCTGCACGGCATTCCCCTGGCGCTCAAGGATGCGATCGACACCGCGGGCGAGCGCACGACGATCGGCTCGCGCGTCTTCGCCGACCGCGTGCCCTCGCAGGACGCCGAGCTGGTGACCCGGCTGCGGCGCGCGGGCGCGATCCTTCTGGGCAAGCTCGAATGCCATGAATTCTGCCTCGGCGGCCCGGCGCTCGACGCCTTCGCGCCACCGGCGCGAAATCCGTGGAACCGCGACCTCTATGCCGGCGGGTCATCGAGCGGCGCCGGCGTCGCCATCGCCGCCGGGCTGTGCCTGGGGGCGATCGGCACGGATACCGGCGGCTCCGTGCGCATCCCGGCCGCGCTCAACGCCACGGCGGGACACAAGCCGACCTATGGGCTGGTGAGCAACCACGGCATCCATCCGCTCGCGCAGTCGCTCGACCATCCCGGTCCGATGGCCTGGACCAGCGAGGATTGCGCCCTGATCCTGGCCGCAATCATGGGGCCGGATCCCAAGGACCCGACGACGCTGGGGCTCAAGCCGCGCGGCGACGTCGCCGCGACCGGCGCCGGCGTCGCGGGCCTGCGCATCGGCGTGGTGCGGAACTTCTCCGATGGCCCCGATCTCGCGACGCCCGCGATCAACGCCAATCTCGACGAGACCGCGGCGACACTCGCGCGTCTTGGCGCCGAGATTCGGGACATCGTGCTGCCCGATCTCTGGGACTACACGGTCTGCAACACCACGATCATGACCAGCGAGGCCTTCGCGAACAACGCGCCCTGGCTGCGCGCGACGCCGGAGAAGGTCAGCGCCTTCACCCGCGGGCGCATGTTCCTCGGCGCATTCCTGCGCGCGGAGGATTACCAGCGCGCGCGCCGGATGCGGCGCGTCCTGATCGCCGCGACGCGCGCGGCGATGGCCCCGGTCGACGCGATCCTCTGCGCGGGCATGCTGGCGCCGCCGGCGCCCGTCGCGTCGATGCGCAAGTTCTACTACCTGCAGCGACCGCTGATCACCGCGCCGTTCAACGTCACCGGCATGCCGGCGCTCGGCGTCTGTTCCGGCTTCGACGCCGACGGCCTGCCGATCGGCGTGCAGATCGCGGCACGGCCGCTCGACGACGCGCTGGTGCTGCGTATCGGCGCGGCCTACGAGGCGGCGACGCCGTGGCGCGAGCGGCGCCCGCCGCTCGCGGAGTAGGCACGATGGACTTCGTGCTCCTCGGCACCGGCTGCCCGCAATGCGATCCCGGACGGCTCGGCCCGTCCAATCTGGTACGCCATGAGGGCCGCGCATTCCTCGTCGATTGCGGCTCCGGCGTGACCCAGCGCCTGGTCGAGGCCGGTACGCCGGGCGCGGCGCTCGACACGATCCTGCTCACGCATCTGCACAGCGACCATGTCGTCGATTTCTACCAGCTGGTGATCTCGAGCTGGCACCAGGGCCGCGACCGGCCGCAACGGATCTTCGGTCCACCGGGAACCCGCCGCTTCGTCGAAGGCACCATGGCGCTGTGGGAGCCGGAGCGCCGCCAGCGCATCGCCCACGAACTCCGCCCCTCGACGGCGGCCTTCGAAATGGACATCGTCGAGATCGCGCCCGGCACCATCTGGGACGACGGCGCGATACGCATCCAGGCCGTCGCCGCGAACCATCACCCGGTGCGCGACGCCTTCGGCTTCGTCTTCGAAGCTGGTGGACGCAAGCTCGCCTTCTCGGGCGACACGGCCTATTGCCCGGCACTGATCGAGGCGGCGCGCGGCGCCGACGCGCTCGTCCATGAATGCTTCATCCACCGCGAGATGAAGCCCTCCACCAGCCGCTCGCCCGAGGGCATGCGCAATGTCGCCGCCTACCACACCCTGTCGGGCGAGGTCGGCCGCGTCGCGCGCGAGGCGGAGGTCCGGCTGCTGGTGCTCAACCATTTCGTTCCGACGCGCTTCGACCGTGCCGCGCTGATCGCCGAGGTGCGCGAGACGTGGCGCGGGCCGCTGGTGATCGGCGAGGACCTGATGGCCTATGACTGCGCCACGCGCAGCCTCGCGCATCGCGATGCGCGGCTGTCCTTCGCGCTGGACTGAGCGCGCGGCGATCGCGCGCCCTGTCCTGTCGCGTGATCCGTATCGCCTGGGATCCCGGCTCCGGCGATCATGCGCTAGCGCCGCTGCGACGGCCCGGACGGCGGCGCGGAACCCGGCGCGGAGGATCCCAGCGCCGCGGCCCAGTGCGCGAAGGTCTCGGCGCCGATCGTGGCGCGATAAGGGCCGCGATACAGCGCCTCGAGCCGGGCGAAGAGCGCCGCCGCGGCGTCGCGCTCGCCGGCGAGGACGAGGCTGCGCAGGATGCGGGTGAGGCGGCGCAGATTGTGGTTGCCGCGCGACAGCCAGACGATCGCCTGGCCGCCGAAATGCGGCGCGAGATGGATCGCCCGTCGTTCGCTGTCCCAGGCGAGGCCGTAGACGCCGAGCATGCGGTCCAGCGAGCGGCGCAGATTGGCGCGGATCATCCGGTCGCCGTGCAGGACGGCGATCTCCTCAGCGCCGAGGACCGGCGATCCCGGCACCGCGGCGGAGGGGGTATCGAGCGGGAAGAGCCACTGGATGAAATCGTGGCTGGCCTCGAGCTCGGCGTCGCTCATCGCCCAGATCGCGGCGATCCGTCGCCCGCGCCCGTCCGGACCCTCGCCGCGCAGGAAGGCCAGCAGCGCGCTCACGAATCGTCCCCGGGCGCCGGGGCGCGGCTGCTCTTGATCAGGCTTCGCCGGCGCTTGGAATCGAGCCGACGCGCACGGCTGCCCGCGGTCGCGCGGGTCGGC
This sequence comes from uncultured Acetobacteraceae bacterium, assembly GCA_964434345.1. Lineage (GTDB taxonomy): Bacteria > Pseudomonadota > Alphaproteobacteria > CACIAM-22H2 > CACIAM-22H2 > CAIOSQ01. The sequence goes on along the minus strand of CAYSUY010000089.1, from coordinate 4,554 downwards.
ACGCGCTTGCGCGGTGCGATCGCGGCGGCGCGCAGCAGCTCGAGCACGCGGGCCAGCGCATCGGCACGATTGGCGACCTGGGTGCGGTGGCTCTGCGCCTTGATGACCAGGATGCCGCCTTCGGTCACGCGCCGGCCGGCAAGGGCGAGCAGCCGCGCGCGCATCGCCTCGTCCATCCCGGAGATGCGATCGAGATCGAGGCGCAGCGCGATGGCGCTGGAGACCTTGTTGACGTTCTGCCCGCCTGGCCCGGACGCGCGGATGCCCTCGACGGCGACATCCTCGTCGTCGAGCGTTACCCCGGGAGCGATGCGATGCACAGCCATGGCGACCGGATCCTAGGCGTTCGCGTCACGCGAAGGAACACGGTCGCCAGTGGCGAAGGGAAACCCGGCCCGGCCGTCAGTCGACGGCGAGCACGCCGCGGCGATTCTGCGACCAGCTCTGCTCGGTGGAGGCGACCATCACCGGCTTTTCCTTGCCGTAGCTGATCGTCTGGACGCGCGCGGCCGCGACGCCGACGCTGGTCAGGTAGTTGCGCACCGCCGTCGCGCGGCGCTCGCCGAGGGCGAGGTTGTATTCGCGCGTGCCGCGCTCGTCGCAATGGCCCTCGATCACGACGCGCGTGCCGCCGGCCTGGTTGAGGATGCGCGCCCATTTCTCGATGGTCGCGCGCGCCTCGCCGGTCAGCTCGGCCGAATCGTAGCCGAACTGGACACGATCGGAGACGCCCTCGCGGGCCAGCGCCTCGCGCAGCTGGTCGGCGCTGAGCTGGCGGCCCAGCGCGCCACGATCCACGCCACCGGTGCCGCCACCGACACCCGAACCCGACCCGCCGCCCGAGCCATCCCCGGTACCGCCGGTTCCGTCGGTCGTGCTGCAGGCGCCGAGCGCGAAGGTGCCGACGAAGGCGGCGGCAAGCGCACCGAAGCCGCGGCGCGTCAGGGGACGGCGCGCGGGCGCGGCGGAGGAGAAACCGGTTTCGAGCGAACGTTCCATGAGAGCGACGGCCCCTTTCTTCAGGCATCGATGCCGATACAGCGCAGGGGTATAAACCAGTTGCGGCCGAAATGCGGCGAGAATTCATCATCCCGGAGATGTCTGGTCGCGCCAGCGGATCATCTGGACGATCAGCCCGGGCGGCGCGCCCAGCCCCGGGCGGTGGAAGCGCGGCCCGTGCCCCGGGACGACGGCGAACCCCCAGCGGCGATAGCGCTCGACGTTCTCGCTGCGGGCATAGAGGAAGACGCGGTTCCAGGCGGCCGGCCACTGGTCGACCGCATGGGCGACGAGGCGGCGGCCGATGCCGCAGGATCGCCATTGCGGCAGGACATAGATCCCGCGCAGCCGCAACCCCTGGTCCGAGATGTTGTAGATCGAGGTCCACGCCACCCGCATGCCGTCGAGTTCGGCCGCGACCGGCAGGACACGCACCCGCTCGGCCAGCTCGCGCCCGCAATACTGCATCTGGCCATGCCCGTTGACCGTGGGCGCGATCATGTCGGCCGCCCCCTCCATGTGCCAGAGCGGGGCGATCTCCCGTCGCCAGGTCTCGAAGTCGAGCGGACCGCAGCGCAGCCGCGCGAGGGTGGGCGTCGCCGGAATGGCGGACGCCGAGGCCTGTGTCGTCATGCCGCGTCTCCGAAGGCGGGGGGCACCGCGCCGACGGTGCCGTAGAGGTCGCGCCCCTCGCCGAGGCCGGGACCGAAATCGATCGCGAGCCGGGCCGCGAGGCGATGCAGCGGGTGGTGATGGACCGCGCCGCAACCCGGCGCGCGGCGCCGCAGCGCACGGGTCAGCAGGCGGATACGCGCGTGCAGCTCCGGATCGGGCCAGGGCCGCGCCGGCACCGCGGCGCCGAGCGCGGGCAGGATCTGGCGCCACATCGCAAGGCGCGCGGGATGGCTGTCCGGCGCACGGGCGCGCGTCGGACCGCCGGCAAGCGCAGCGGCGATCCAATGCCGCATGGGCGGACAGGCGAGTTGCGCCGCCACCAGCTCCGGCGACCAGCGCAGCGGCTGGGCGATCCCGGGCCGTCCCTCGCGCGCCATCCACCGGTCGAGCCCGGTGAAGGCCTCCGCGTCGGCAAGGGCGATATTCGCAGGCGCGGGCGCCGTGGCGCGCACGCGGTCGACGCCATGGTCGACCAGGGTGATCTCGCCATGGTCGGCTAGATGCGGCCCGTCGTGCCGCGCGGCGATGAAGGCGGCCAGCGCCGTCCAGCCGCACCCGCTCCCGACCCGCTCCGCGAAGCCACCGGCGAAGGCGGCGAACTCCGCGAAGGGCGCGTCGATCCGCAGCACGTCCAGCCGCGTCGGCGGCAGCGGCGGCGCGAGCCCGTCGAGCGCCACCGTGACGATCCGGACCGGCATGCCGAGCCGCTCGGCCACCGCGATCGCCGCGATCGCGAGCGGGCCGCCGGCACAGGCGATCGACAGGGATCCGAAGCATGCGACCATCTCGGCCAGCGCGCGCTCGAATTCCCGCGCCGGTCCCTCCTCGGCGCGGGCGCAGACCCCGTATTCGGTCCAGTAGACCTGGGCCGCGGACCGCCGTGATCCGCCGATCTCGCGGTCATGGCCGAAGCGGAAATGCCGGTCGCGGGTGAGCGGTCCCGCAATCGTCGCGGGTGCGAGATCGCCGCTCATGGCGCCAGCCTCGCGACGAGATCGGCGTAGGATGTCCGTGCGATCGCGTCATGCGCGCCCAGACGGCGCACCAGCTCCGGCCGCAGCGCGTCGTCGAGGCGCATCACCGTTTCGAAACCGTGGAATTTCGGCCGCGGCTCGAGCAGGAAGTGGCGCCGGTAGACCAGCCCCTTGACCTGGGTCGTGTCGGTCAGGCCGGGAAGGCGGTCGTCGCACAGCGCGGCGACGACCGGATCGCGCAGAAAGGCCAGCATGTTCGCGGGGTCATACTGAAAGAAACCGGCGCAGCCGGATCGTCCGGTGACCATCAGGTGCCGGTACCATCCGGCGATGCGCTCCTTCTCCAGCATCTCCCAGACGCCGTCGCGATGCGTCGCGCCGGCATCCTCCGGTCCGGCGGCGCGGCGCTCCAGATAGCATTCGCCCGAGCCGAGGATCGGATAGCCGTCGACCTGGTCCATCGCCCACATGGTGTGCAGCAGTTGCGGCTGCACGCAGGTGGCGCGCAGCGCGTAGTCGAGCGCGGCGCCCGAGGCGAAGAACGCCTCGATGTCGATGTCCAGCATCCGGTAGGGAACCTGATGGGTCTCGCAGAACCGGACCGCGTAGACGATGTCGTGCCGGTTGAGGTCCCGCGCGAAGCGGGTGATCGCCGCGCGGACGGGAATCCCCGCGAACAGGAAGGATTGCAGCGCGACCTCGCTGTCGATCCCGCCGGAGAACAGCACCCAGAGATCGAGATCCGTGGCCGCACGGATCAGGCGCGCGGTGTCGAGGCAGGCCGCGCGCCAGTCGGCCGGAACATGGACGCTGCGCCCATAGGCGACCTCCCAGGAGGCGAAGGGCGAGGGGCGCGGCACGAACCACCGCCCGTCATACCCGAAGCGGAAATGGTTGCGATGCGAGAGCTCGATCCCGGCGCCCGCCTCGCCGTGCGCACGCACGCGCGGCGTGGCGCTCATGGCCGCCTCCGGTTGCACGTCGCCAGGGCCTGTCCATCGGTCTTCGTCATCGCGTCCTCCCGCCATCGATCGCGGCGAAAGGAAACGACGGGCGCGGCGCGGCGGCAATTTTCCGCCCGACTCAAGCCGTCGCTCCGCCTGGATTACGCCTCAGCGCGGCGACGGCGCGGCGAAGAGATGGATGGCGATCGCACTGGCGGCGGCGACGTTGAGGGACTGCACGCCGCCGCTGCCGGGAATGCAGGCGACATGGGCGCAGGCGGCGAGCGTCGCGGGCGACAGGCCGCGCTCCTCGTTGCCGAAGACCAGCGCCACCGGTCGGTCGCGGGGCACCTCGCCGATCGGCCGCGCGGCGGGCGTGAGCGCCGTGGCGACGGTGCGGAAGGACCGCCCGATCGCGGCAAGCGCGGCAGGAAACGGCGCGCGCACGAGGTCGAGACGGTCGAGCCCGCCCTCGGCGACGCGGCAGGCCGCGTCCGATGGCAGCGCCTGCGCGGGATGGTCCGACAAAATCAGCCGCGCCACGCCGAAGAAGGCCGCGGTCCGCGCGATCGCGCCGAAATTATGCGGGTTCGAGACGCCGTCGAGCAGCACGATCAGCCGCTCGCGCCGCGCCCAGCGCTCCGCCTGCGCGGGGTCGAAGGGCAGGACCGGGCGCGGGCGCGCGATGGCGACGATGCCGCCATGCATCGCGCTGCCCGCGATGCGCGCCAGCTCGTCGGCGTCGACGGCGCGATAGGGCTTGCGCGCGCGCGCCAGGAGGGCGGCAAAGGGCGCCGCAGCCTCCTGCTGACCGGGCAGGAAGAAGAGCCGCTCGACGCGACCGGGATCGCTCTCGAACAGCGCCGCCACAGCGCGCAGCCCGGCGACGCGCCGCACGTCGCCGGAGTGGCGCGCCGGCGGCGGCACCGGCGCGCCCCGGGCCGGCCTACGCGGGGCGCGGA
>CAYSUY010000088.1:0-16529 GCA_964434345.1 uncultured Acetobacteraceae bacterium | reverse complement strand
ACGCGTCGGCGAAGGTCGTGCGCTCGTTGGCGATCCTGAAGAGGTTCTGGTTCGGAATGATGATCAGGGTGTCGACATGCTGCTGCAGGTCGGCGATCCCGGCATCGGCGAGGCGCATGCGGTGCTGGCCCTCGAAGGTGAAGGGCTTGGTCACCACGCCGACCGTCAGGATGTTCTGCTCGCGCGCGGCGCGGGCGATCACCGGCGCGGCGCCGGTTCCGGTCCCGCCGCCCATGCCGGCGGCGATGAACACCATGTGCGAACCCTCGATCGCCGCGACGACCTGTTCGATCGCCTCCTCGGCGGCGGCGCGGCCGATATCCGGACGCGAGCCGGCGCCCAGGCCTTGTGTCGTGCCGACGCCGAGCTGGATGCGCGTGTCGGCCAGGCTCTGGGACAGCGCCTGCGCGTCGGTGTTGGCGACGACGAAATCGACGCCTTCGAGGTTCGAGCGGATCATGTTGTTGACGGCGTTGCCGCCGGCGCCGCCGACCCCGATCACGGTGATCCGGGGCCTGAGTTCGATCTGGGAGGGCGGCATCGAGAGATTAAGGGCCATGGTCGTCTCCTCGTCGGGATGGATGCGGCGGCTATGCGCCGGTTGGAAGTGGCGGATCGGGGTTAGAGGTTTTCGCGAAGCCAGAGACCGACGCGGCCCATCCAGCCATTGGCTGGCCGGGCCGGGGCGGCCGCGGTCCGCAGCGCCTCCTGCGGGGCGAGGGCATGGGCGATCAGTCCGGCGCAGACGGCGAAGGCCGGTCCGCCGGTCTGGTCGGACAGACCCTGGATGCCGATCGGGCGACCGGCGCGCACCTGCTTGTCCAGGATCGTGGCGGCGAGCTCGCGCACGCCGTTGAGCTGCGACGCGCCGCCCGTGAGGACCACGCGTCGCCCGGCGGTCTTGTGGTAGCCGCTGGCCTCGAGCCGCGCGCGGACGTATTCGAACGTCTCCTCGATCCGCGGCCGGATGATCCCGGTGAGGATCGACTTCGAGACGTGGTTGGCATGGTCGTGCTCGTCCTCGCCGACCAGCGGAACGTCGATCACCTCGCGCTCGTCGGCGCCGGCGGTGATGCAGCTGCCGTACAGGGTCTTCATGCGTTCGGCATGGGCGAGCGGCGTCGACAATCCGCGCGCGATGTCGCTGGTGACGTGGCCGCCGCCGAGCGGCACCGAATCGGTCCAGACCGCATGTCCGTCGACGAAGACGGCCATGGACGTGACGCCGCCGCCCATGTCGATCACGGTCACGCCGAGGTCCATCTCGTCCTCGACGAGGCTGGCCAGCCCGGCGGCGTAGGGCGCGACGACGAAATTCTCGACGTCGAGATGGCAGCGCCCGATCACGGCCTCGAGATTGCGCAACGCGCTGGCTTCGGCGCTGACCAGATGCATCCTGACGCCGAGCCGCTCGCCGCACATGCCGCGGGGATCGCGGATGCCGCGGCTGCCGTCGATCGAATAGCTCACCGGGATCGCGTGCAACAGCTTGCGCGCGGGATCCGTCTCCTGGCCGCGGCCGAGCCCGGTGACGCGGCGCAGATCGGCCTCGGTCACCTCGTGACCGGCGATCGCCACGTCGACGCTGACGCCGTGCGAGACCGGCTGACCGCAGCTGGTTCCGACGATGACGCTCTTCAGCGTCTCGCCGGCGATCTGCTCGGCCGCGTAGACGGCGTTGGTGATGGCCGCAGCGGCGCCTTCCATGTCGATGATCGCCCCGGCGCGCACGCCCTGGGAGATCTGGTGGCCGACGCCGACGACCCGTGTCGCCTGCCCTTCGCTGCGCGCGACGAAGCACGCGATCTTCGTCGATCCGATGTCGAGCGCGGCGATCGGTCCGGTGCGGGGGCGCGGCTTGCGGAGGGTCATGTCCTGGCGTCCCTGGGTCAGTTGCTGCGGATGGCCGGGCGCGGCCGGGACGCGGCTTGCTGACCGGCGGTGCCGGACGCGCTCGTCGCGGCCGTGGCGGCGACCGGCTGGATCGTGATCCGGTCTGCAAGGCGGAGGTCGATCCGCGCCACCGCCCGGCCCAGGATGGCCTCGCGGCGCTGCGCGTCGGCGAGGCGCGTCCAGGCGGCAGCGATCTGCTGCTCGGGCAGTTGCACGCGCGTCTCGCCGTCGAGGACGAGATCCCAGCGGCGGCCGCCGACGCGCACCGCCGCGCTGACACGGTTCTTGAGGTCCGGCTCGGTCGCGAGCAGGGCCAGGAGTTCGCGGGCATGCGCGGGCGCGTCGGAGCCCACGACCATCATCAGATTGGCGAAGGTCCCCGGATCGGCCCTGCGGATCTCCTTGCCGTCGGCGTCGAGGACGACATGGCGTCCTTGTGTCTGCCACAGGGCGAGCGGCACGCGTTCGACGATCTGGACGCGCACGGTGTTCGGGAAGCGGCGCTCCACCTGGGCTTCGCGGACCCATGGCAGCCGCTCGAGCGCGGCGCGCGCCGCGGCGCCGTCGAAGCCGAGCAGAGGTTCGCCGTCATGCAGATCGAGCGCATCGAGGATTTCCGCGGCGCTGGTATGCACGCGTCCGGTGACGACGATCTCGCGCACCCCGAGTCCGGCGCGGGCGGTGACGCGCAGCGCATCCGACGCGCGCTCCGATGTCCAGTCCGCGACGCGCTCGCCGATCCCGGCGCGCTCCACCCAGACCCCGCCCACGGCCAGCGCGCCGATGATCGCGGCACCGATCGCCGCCATCGCGGCATGGCGCGGCTTGACCCAGGCGAGGCGCCAGGGCGTGCGGCGCGCGGGGCGGCGGGGCGTGGTCAGGCGTGGCATCGGGCCTCCCCGATCAGCCAGTCGCACAATTCCGCGAACCCGATCCCGAGATGGCGCGCCTGCTCGGGCACCAGCGACAGCGGGGTGAAGCCGGGCTGCGTGTTGATCTCCAGGAAGTAAAGTCCCGCCGTGCCGGGCTGGCGCGGATCGTAGCGGAAGTCGCTGCGCGAGATGCCCGCGCAGCCGATCGTCCGATGGGCGAGGAGCGCCGCCTGCATCGCCGCGGCGTGGACATCGGCCGGCAGCGGCGCGGGCAGGACATGCTCGGCGTGGCCGGCGGTGTATTTCGCGGTGTAGCCGAAGGCGCTGCCCTCGAACCGGATCTCCGTCACGGCGAGGGCGCGATCGCCCATGACGCCGACGGTCAGTTCGCGGCCTGGAATGTATTCCTCGACCAGCGCGTCGTCGCCGAAGGACCATGCCGTCGCCCAGTCGAGATTGGCGCCTTCCGCGACGACCTCGACGCCGATGGTCGAGCCCTCGGCGACCGGCTTGACGATGTACGGGCGGGGCATCGGATCGCCCGCGGCGAACTCCGCGCGCCGCACGATCCGGCCGCGCGGCGTGCGCAGTCCGACCTGTTCGACCGCGCGCTTCGCGGATGGCTTGTCCATCGCGATCGCCGAGGCGCGCAGTCCGGAATGGGTGTAGGGGATGCCCATCAATTCGAGCAGCCCCTGCACGCAGCCATCCTCGCCATAGCGCCCGTGCAGGGCGTTGAAGACCGCGTCCGGGCGATCCTGTTCCAGGACGCGCACGAGCGCGCCGACATCGCGCGACAGGTCGTGGACGCGCACGTCGTGGCCGGATGCGCGCAGCGCTTCGGCCACGGCTGCGCCGGACACGAGGCTGACCTCGCGCTCGCGCGAGATGCCACCCATGAGGACAAGGATTCGCCGTTTCATGACCCGGAACCGGAAACGGGAATCGAGGCTAAACCGATTCGTCTGATCTCCCAGCGCAAAGTGACCCCGAATCGCTCGGCGACGCGCGCGCGCACCTCCTCGCCGAGGCGCTCGATGTCGTCGGCGGTCGCATCGCCGGTGTTGATCAGGAAGTTGCAGTGCTTCTCGGAGACCTGGGCGCCGCCGCGGCGCAGGCCCCGGCAGCCGGCAAGGTCGATCAACTGCCAGGCCTTGCGACCTTCGGCGCGCGGATCGGTGGGATTGGCGAAGGTCGAACCGCCGGTGCGGGCGCGGATCGGCTGCGCGGCCTCGCGTGCCGCCTGGATCTCGGCGATGCGCACCTGGATCTCCGCCGGGTCGCCGGCAACCGCCTGCAGCGCGGCGGCGACGAAGATCCAGTCCTCGGGCACGCCGCAATGGCGGTAGCCGAGGCCGAGTTCGTCATGCGAAAGCCAGCGCCGCTGCCCGCGCGCGTCGATCGCCTCGGCCCGCAGCAGCACGTCGGTCATCTCGCGGCCATAGGCGCCTGCGTTCATGCGCACGGCGCCGCCGATCGTGCCCGGGATGCCGGAGAGGAATTCCAGCCCGGCGATGCCGGCGTCGCGCGCGAACAGCGCGACGTTGAGGTCGAGCGCCGCCGCGCCGCAGAGCAGCGCGCCGTCGTCGCGCGCGACATCCGTGAAGCCGCGACCGAGCCGCACCACGACGCCGGGAACGCCGCCATCGCGCACGAGCAGGTTCGAGCCGACGCCGATCACCGTCACCGGGACGTCGGCGGGCTTCGCGGCGAGGAACTGCGCGAGATCGTCGGCGTCGGCCGGCTTGAACAGCACCTCGGCCGGGCCCCCGGTGCGAAACCAGGTGACTGCCGCGAGCGGCGCGTTGGCCGTCAGCCGGCCGCGGACCGCCGGCAGCCGGTCGATCAATCCCGTGGCCTTCGCGGCCGGCGCGATCATCGCGGTCCTCCGCGTGATCCGGCGGCGGCGCGCGCCTGCGCCAGCGCCGCGAGTTCGCCCGGCAGCGCATGGGCCCAGGTGGTGATGGAGCCGGCGCCCAGGCAGACGACGAGGTCGCCGGGCTTGCCGAGTTCGGCGACGCGCGCGGCGAGCTGCGCCGGATCGGCGAGGGCCACCGCCTTGCGATGGCCATGCGCGCGCAGGCCCGTGACCAGCGCGTCGCGGCTCGCGCCGGGGATCGGCGTCTCGCCGGCCGCGTAGACGTCCGCGACGATGACGGCGTCGGCGTCGTTGAAGCAGGCGCAGAAGTCCTGGAACAGGTTCTTGAGGCGCGTGTAGCGGTGCGGCTGGACGACCGCGATCACGCCGCCCTGCGTGGCGCTGCGTGCGGCCTTGAGCACGGCGGCGATCTCGACCGGATGATGCCCGTAGTCGTCGATCACCGTCATCCCGGCCCCTTCGCCGGTGCGGGTGAAGCGGCGCTTGACCCCCTTGATGCCAGCGAGCCCGCGGCGGATCGCGCCGGCGTCGATCCCCATCTCGAGCGCCACGGCGATCGCGGCCAGTGCGTTCTGGACATTGTGCTCGCCGACCAGCGGCAGATGGAGGTCGGGGATCGTGCGCGCGTTGCCGGCGCGGTCGGTGATCACCACCTCGAAGCGGCCGCCCGCGGCGGAGAGGCGGACGTTGACGGCGCGGATTTCGGCCTGCGGCGACAACCCATAGGTGACGATGCGGCGGTCCTCGACCTGACCGATCAGGGCCTGGACCTCCGGATGGTCGATGCAGCACACCGCGAAACCGTAGAAGGGTATGTTCGACACGAAGCTGCGGAAGCCGCGGCGCAGCGCGTCGAAGTCGCCCCAGAAATCGAGATGCTCGGGATCGATGTTGGTGACTACCGCGATCGTCGCCGGCAGCTTGGTGAAGCTGCCGTCCGACTCGTCGGACTCGACGACCATCCAGTCGCCGGCGCCGAGATGGGCGTTGGTTCCGTAGGCATTGATGATGCCGCCATTGATGACCGTCGGGTCGAAACCGGCGGCATCGAGCATCGCCGCGCACATCGAGGTCGTGGTCGTCTTGCCATGCGTGCCGCCGACCGCGATCGCCCATTTGAGGCGCATCAGTTCGGCGAGCATCTCGGCGCGGCGGACGACAGGCAGGTGGCGTTCGCGCGCCGCCATCAGCTCGGGATTCTCGGCCTTCACGGCGCTCGACACGACCACGACGCTGGCGTCGCCGAGGTTCTCCGGCCGATGGCCGACCATGGTCGAGACGCCGAGGCCGGCGAGCCGCCGCACATTGGCGTTCTCGGCCTGGTCGGATCCCTGCACCTTGTAGCCGAGATTGTGCAGGATCTCGGCGATACCCGACATGCCGATGCCGCCGATGCCGACGAAGTGGATGATCCCGATGTCGAGGGGCAGGGCTCTCATGCCGCGGTCTCCAGGGGTTTCGCGCGTGTGCCCACGAGATCCTCGACCGCGTCGGCGAGACGATCGGCGGCCTCGGGGCGTCCTGCGCCGTGCATCGCCGCGGCTGCCGCCGCGGTCGAGTCCGGTCGCGCCATGCGCTCGGTCAGGAAGGCCGTCAGCGCCGGGGCCGCGAAATCGGCCTGCGCCATGACCCAGGCGCCGCCCGTCGCCTGCAGGGCGCGCGCGTTGGCGGTCTGATGGTCGTCGGTCGCAAATGCGTAGGGGACGAACAGCGCGGGCCGACCGATGCAGGCGAGTTCCGCGCAGGTCGAGGCGCCGGCGCGACCGATCACGAGCTGGCTCGTGGCCATGCGGGTGGCGATGTCGGCGAAGAAGGGCGCTGTCTCGGCCTCGACGCCGGCGGCCGCGTAGGCCGCCGTCGCCCGCGCCACATCCTCGGGACGGGCCTGCTGCACGACACGCAGCCGCGCGCGCAGCGCGGGATCGAGCGCGGCGACGGCTGCCGGCACGACGTCGGAAAAGCTGCGGGCGCCCTGGCTGCCGCCGACGACCAGGAGGTCGAAGCGATCATCCGCACCGGCGCGCCGGTAGGGCGCGTCGCGCAGGGCGCGCACGGGCGGACGGACGGGATTTCCGACCAGTCGGACGGGCTTGCCGGACGGCAGACGCGCCACCGTTGCAAAGGAGGTGGCGATCTCCGCGACGAAGGGCGCGAGCAGGCGATTGGCCCGGCCAAGGACGGCGTTCTGTTCGTGCAGCAGCGCCGGAACGCCGCATCGCGCCGCCGCGAGCAGCGCGGGTACCGACGGATAGCCGCCGAAGCCGACCGCAGCCACAGGGGCGAGGCGGCGGACGAGCCGATACGCGCGCGGCAGGGCAGCGGCGACGCTGGCGAGGCCCAGCATCCTGGAGATGCGTCCCGCGCCCATGCGTCGCAGGCCGAGGGGATGGATGTCGAGCCCTTCGGCGCGTTCGCGATCGTCCGCGCGCGCCCGGTCGGTGGCGAGGGCGACGCGATAGCCGCGTCGCCGCAGCGAGTCCGCCAGCGCTTCCGCGGGGAAGAGATGGCCGCCGGTTCCGCCGGCGGCGAGGAGCACGAGCGGCGCGCTCATGCGCCCTCGCCCGGGCCGTAGCGCTTGCGCGTCAGCGCCAGCATGAAGCCCATGCCGAGCGCGAGTGCGAGCAGCGACGACCCGCCATAGGAGATGAAGGGCAGGGTCATGCCCTTGGTCGGGAGGATGTGGAGCGTCGAGCCCATGTTGATGAGGGCCTGGACCCCGAACTGCACGAGCAGGCCCGCGGTCGCGAGCAGGGCGAAGAGGTTGTTCTCGCTCAGAAGCCGCATGAAGCCGCGCAGGACGACGAAGCCGAAGAGCACGACGATGATCAGGCAGGCGATCAGGCCGAATTCCTCGCCGGCGACCGCGAAGATGAAATCCGAATGCGCGTCCGGCAGGTGTGTCTTCACCCGGCCTTCGCCCGGGCCGCGGCCGGCAAGGCCACCATTGGTGAAGGCCTCCATGGAGCGTGCGACCTGATACGTGTCGCCGGATTGCGGGTCGAGGAAGCGGTTGATCCGGCTCTGGACGTGGGGGAACACGAAATACGCCCCGGCGAAGGCGAGGACGCCGCCGCCGCCGATGAGAAAGATCCACAGGATCCGCAGACCGGAGAGGAAGTACTGCGCGCCCCAGATCACCGACACGACCAGCGCCATGCCGATGTCCGGCTGCAGCAGCAGGAGGCCGACGACGATCCCGTAGACCAGCATCGCGATCAGGTCGCCGGGGATCCCGGTGCGGCGACGCTGCAGCGCGAACAGCCAGGCGCAGATCACCGCGAAACTCGGCTTCACGAACTCCGAGGGCTGAAGCGAGAAGCCCGGGAGGTTGATCCACCGCCGCGCGCCCTTGATCTCCGCGCCGACGAGGAAGGTTGCCGCGAGCAGCGCGACCGAGACCACCAGCACCGCGGCCGCGAGCCGGCGCACGCCCGACAGGTCGAGCAGCGACGCGGCGAGCATGATGGCGACGGCGATCGGCAGCAGCGAGAAATGCCGGCGGACGAAGTGGAACGGGTCGAGGCCGATCTTCTCCGCCACCGGCGGCGTCGCGGCCATGGTCATGATCGCGCCGATCGCGACGAGCAGCAGCAGCGCGGCGAGGGTCCAGCGGTCGATCGTCCACCACCAGCGGGCGATCAGCGAATTGTCGGCGCGCGCGAAACCTGGGTTCATGACGCCCCGCCCCGGCGCAGGCGCGCCGCGATCAGGTCGCGGAAGCGCACGCCGCGCGCCTCGAAATTGGGGAATTGATCGAACGAGGCACAAGCCGGCGACAGCAAGACGACCCGCGCGGGGTCCGTGGCGCGGGCCGCATCCGCGGCGGCGGCGTCGACGGCGGCGTCCAGCGTGCCGCAGATCCGGTGAGGGACGCCGGCGCGCGCGAGGGTCGCGGCGAAGGCGTCTGCCGCGTCGCCGATCAGATAGGCGACGCGGATGCGCGAGAACCAGGGGGCGAGCGCTTCGATGCCACCGGCCTTGGCGAGGCCGCCGGCGATCCACCATATCGCCTCGTAGCAGCCCAGTGCCTTGGCGGCCGCGTCCGCGTTCGTGGCCTTGCTGTCGTTGACGAAGACCACGCCGTCCTGCGCGCCGACACGCTCCTGGCGGTGGGGAAGCCCGGGATAGGTGGCGAGCGCGGCGACGATCGCCTCGGTCGGTGCGCCCATCGCGCGGCAGGCCGCGTAGGCGGCGGCGGCGTTCTGCCAGTTGTGCTGGCCGGGCAGCGTCGCGATCGCGCGCAGGTCGGCGACCTCGCGTGGCGTGCCGCCGATCGCGTCGACGAGGATGCCGCCGGCGGCGCTCACGTCAGCCGCGTCGCGGGTGGCGGCGGAGATCGCGTACGTGGCGCCCGCATGGCTGGCGCGCAGCTCGGCGTGCAGCCGGGCGCAGATCGCATCGTCGATCCCGACGATGGCGGTGGCCTCGGGACCCTGGCCGCGGAAGATGGCGCGCTTGGCGGCGACATATCCGTCCATGCCGCCATGGCGATCGAGATGGTCCGGCGTGACGTTGAGGAGGACGGCGACGTCGAAGTTCACCGACGGCGAGATCTCCAGCTGGTAGCTGGACATCTCGAGCACATAGGCGCCGGTCTTCCCCGGCGGCTCCAGTTCGAGCGCGGGAACGCCGATATTGCCGCCGACGCGGGCATCGACGCCGCAGGCGGCGAGCGCGTGACCGATCAGGGCGGTCGTCGTCGATTTGCCGTTGGTGCCGGTGATCCCGACCCAGCGCGTGGGCGCCGCCGCGCGACGCAGCAATTCGATGTCGCCGACGATCTCGACGCCATGGGTGCGTGCCGCCGCCGCTGCCGGGTGGGGCGCGGGGTGGAGATGCGGGATGCCCGGACTGATCACCAGCGCCCGGCATCGCGTCCAGTCGACGTCCTGCGGCGCGACGAGGTCGAAGCCGCGCCGCGCCGCCGCGTCGCGCGCCGCCGCACCGTCGTCCCATGCCATCACCCGCGCACCACCCGCGCGCAGCGCCTCGGCGGCCACGATCCCGGACTTGCCGAGGCCGAGGACCGCGACCGGGGCGTCGCGGAAGCAGGCGACGGGAAGCGTCGTCATCCGCGCCTCACCGCAGCTTCAGCGTCGACAGCCCGGCGAGCGCCAGGATGATCGCGATGATCCAGAAACGGATCACGATGGTCGGTTCCTTCCAGCCCTTCTTCTCGAAATGGTGGTGAAGCGGCGCCATGCGGAACACGCGGCGGCCGGTCAGCTTGAACGACGCGACCTGGACGATGACCGAGACGGTCTCGACCACGAACAGCCCGCCGACGATGGCCAGCACGATTTCGTGCTTGGTGACGACGGCGATGGCGCCGAGCGCGCCGCCCATCGACAGCGAACCGGTGTCGCCCATGAACACCATCGCCGGCGGCGCGTTGAACCAGAGGAAGCCGAGCGCCGCGCCGACGATCGCGGCGCAGAGCACCGCGAGTTCGCCGCTGCCCGGGACGTAATGCACCAGCAGGTAGTTCGAGAACACGACGTTGCCGACGACGTAGGCGAAGATCGCGAAGCAGGCGGCCGCGATCGCGACCGGCACGATCGCGAGCCCGTCGAGGCCGTCGGTCAGGTTGACGGCGTTCGACGCGCCGACCATCACGAAGGCGGCGAAGATGTAGAAGAAGACGCCGAGATCGAGCAGCACGGTCTTGAGGAACGGGACCGCGAGCGACGTCGACAGCGCGTCACGTTCGGGCATGACCCACACGATCCAGGTCGCCGCCGAGACGCCGAGCAGGATCTGCAGGCCGAACTTGCTCCGGGCCGAGATGCCGCGCCCGCGGCGGGTGAGCTTCTGGTAGTCGTCGTAGAAGCCGATCAGACCGAAGCCGCAGGTGACGAGCAGCACCGCCCAGACATAGCCGTTGCGCAGATCGGCCCAGAGCAGCGTCGAGACCGCGACCGCGAGCAGGATCAGCACGCCGCCCATGGTCGGCGTGCCTTTCTTCGCGAGATGGGTCTCGGGCGTGTCCTCGCGCACCGTCGCGTTGGGCTGGCGCGACCTGAGCCAGCGGATGATGCCGGGACCGCAGACGAAGCTGACGACCAGCGCCGTCACCACCGCACCGCCGGAGCGGAATGTGATGTAGCGGAAGAGATTGAGCGGGCCGATCTGGTCCGCGAGCAGGGTGGAGAGATAGTGGAGCATCGGTCCCGTGCCGTCAGCGCGTGGTGTCTGTGGACGCCGTCGTGCCGTCGCCGGTCGCGACCAGCGCGTCGACCACGTGGCGCATGCGGCTCGCGAGCGAACCCTTGACCACGATCACGTCACCCGCGCGCATCGCCGTGGCGACGACGGGGGCGAGGTCCGCGGCGCTCGGGGCATGGGCGCCGCGCCTGGGGGCGGGCAACGCGTCGTGCAGCCGGCGCATCCGGGCACCGCAGGTGAAGACCAGATCGATTCCTGCGGCCAGGATCGGCGCGGCGAGGTCCGCATGTTGGGCGTCGCTGTCGGGCCCGAGTTCGAACATGTCGCCGAGGACGGCGATCCGACGACCTCCGGGCGCGGGTTCGATGCCGCCGGCCACCGCGAAGGCGGCGCGCATCGAGGCCGGGTTGGCGTTGTAGGAATCGTCGACCAGCAGCGCCCGGCGCCCCTCCGGTCCGATCGCGCGTTGCTGGCCCCGGCCCTTCGGCGCGGTCACCTGGGACATCGCGTCCGCGGCGGCGGCGACATCGGCGCCCAGCGCCTGCACGGCGGCGAGCACGGCCAGCGAATTGACCGCCCAGTGGTGTCCGGCGGCGCCCACGCGGTAGCGCAGCGCACGGCCGTCGATCATCGCCTGGACATCGCAGTGATCGGGATGGAGGTCGACGCCGGTCAGCCGGAACGCCGCGTCGGCGGCGGCGCCGAAGCCGATGATCCGGGCGAAGCCGCGTGCGCGGGCCATGTCGGCCAGACGGTCGTAATGGGAAATGTCGCGATGGACGATGGCGGTCTCGCCGCCGGCCGCGAAGATCTCGCCCTTGGCGCGGGCGACGCCGTCGATGCCGTCGGTGAAGTTCTCGACATGCGCCGGCGCGACGGTGGTGATCACCGCGACCGCGGGGCGGATCATGCGCACCAGCGGGGCGATCTCGCCGGCGTGGTTCATGCCGACCTCGTAGACCGCGTAGCGCGATGCGCGCGGCAGCCGGGCCAGCGTCACCGGGACCCCGATATGGTTGTTGAAGCTCGACGCTGCGCCATGAGTCGCGGCCTGGGCGCCCAGCACGTGGCGCAGCGCGTCCTTGGTGCTGGTCTTGCCGACGCTGCCGGTCACCGCGACGCCGCGTGTCTCCGGCGCGCGCGCGCGCGCCGCCGTGCCGAGGCGCACCAGGGCCTCGAGCGTGTCCGGGACCATCAGCAGCGGCGCGTCGGAAGACAGATTGGCAGGTCGGCGCGCGACGAGGGCCGCTGCTGCGCCATCGCGCAGCGCGGCGGCGACATGCTCATGGCCGTCATGCGCCTCGCCGGCGAGCGCGACGAAAAGATCTCCCGGGACGATCGTGCGGCTGTCGATCGACACGCCCGTGGCGCGCCAAGGACGCGTGCCGCGGCCGCCGGTCGCGGCCTCGGCCTCGGCGCTGGTCCATAGCGTCGGTTGCGCGGTCATGCGCCGCCCTCCGGCGTGGCATCGGCGGTCGCGACGGCGTCGCGCGCGACCTGGGCGTCGTCGAAGGGGACGGTCCGGCCCTTGGTTGTCTGACCGGTTTCGTGACCCTTGCCGGCCACGACGAGGACGTCTCCGTCCTCCAGATCGGCGACCGCGCGGAAGATCGCCGCGCGGCGCGCACCGATCTCGGCGGCGCCGGGACAGGCGGCGAGGATGGCGGCCCGGATGGCGGCGGGATCCTCGCCGCGCGGGTTGTCGTCCGTGACATAGACGCGATCGGCGAGGCCGGCGGCGATCGCGCCCATCTCCGGCCGCTTGCCGGGGTCGCGGTCCCCGCCGCAGCCGAACACGACCGCGAGCCGCCTGGCGGCGTGGGGGCGCAGCGTCTCGAGCACGTTGCGCAAGGCATCGGGCTTGTGGGCGTAGTCGACGAAGACGGCCGCGCCGTTGCGACGGGTCGCCACGTGTTCGAGGCGACCGGGAACGCCGACGAGCCCGGCGAAGGCCTGCGCCGTCGCCATCGGGTCCGCGCCTGCGCCGATCGCGAGGCCGAGCGCGGCCAGCGCGTTCATGGCCTGGAAGCCGCCGGCCAGCGGCAGTCTGACGCGCAGGCCGCGGCCTTCGATCGCGAGGTCGAGGATCTGCCCGTCGCCGTCGGGCGCGCGCGCGAGCAGCCGCAACTCCCGCCCGCCGCGACCGAAGCCGACGAGGCGCAGCCCGCGCCGTGCCGCGATCGCCGCGATCGCGGGAAAATTGGCGTCGTCGGCGTTGGCCACCGCCGTCGCGCCGCGTGGCAGGAGCTCCTCGAACAGCCGCAGCTTGGCGGCGAGATAGGCGGGTAGGTCGGCGTGGTAGTCGAGATGGTCGCGGCTCAGATTCGTGAAGGCGGCGGCGCACAGCGCGACGCCGTCGAGGCGGAACTGGTCGAGGCCATGGCTCGACGCTTCCATCGCGGCATGCGTGACGCCGTCATGCGCCAGCCGGGCGAGTTCGGCGTGAAGCGCCACCGGATCGGGCGTGGTCAGCGCGCCGGCGACGCGCCGCCCGGGCGCGATCACGCCGAGCGTGCCGAGGCTCGCGGCCAGTCTGCCCTGCGCAGCCCAGAGCTGGCGGGTGAATTCGGCCACCGAGGTCTTGCCGCTGGTGCCGGTGACGGCGCAGAGCATGCGGGGCTGCGCGCCGTGGAAGCGGGCCGCCGCGCGGGCTAGCGCCTGGCGAGGATTGGCGGCGGCCAGCACCGCGACGCCCGCCGGAGCGTCGATCCCGTCGCCGCCGAGGATGGCGACCGCGCCGCGTGCCACCGCGTCGGCGACGAAGCGCGCGCCGTCGGTCTTCGTTCCGGGCAGTGCGGCGAACAGGCTGCCGGGACCGACGGCCCGCGAATCCGCGGTGAGCGACAGGATCTCCGTCGCCGGATCGCCTGTCCGCAGCGCCATTCCCGGTTCGACGAGGCTGGAAATCCGCAT
Organism: uncultured Acetobacteraceae bacterium; assembly: GCA_964434345.1. GTDB lineage: Bacteria > Pseudomonadota > Alphaproteobacteria > CACIAM-22H2 > CACIAM-22H2 > CAIOSQ01. Next base: position 2,807 of record CAYSUY010000088.1, on the reverse strand, counting down.
GTCGATCGCCGTCCCGTCCATGTCCGTCCGTCAGCGCACGGCGACGTTCACGAAGACCTGGTCGCGCACGGTGGGCGCGGTCTCGTCGACCGGCTCGATCCCGTAGAGCGCGGCGATCCGCTGCACGATGCGCTGGATCGATGGCGCCACGACCCAGCCAGCGGTCGCGTAGCCATAGGTGGATTTGTTCCCCTTCGGTTCGTCGAGCATCATGTAGACGAGGAATTTCGGCGAATTCATGGGAAAGGCGCCGACGAAGGACGAGATTCGCGCGTCCTTCTTGTAGGCTCCGTTGACGATCTTCTCGGCCGTTCCGGTCTTTCCGCCGACGAGGTAGCCCGGGACGTTCGCGCTTTTCGCGGTGCCCTTGTCGACCACGAGGCGCATCAGCCGCCGCATCTGTTCGGAGGTGCGTTGCGAGATCACGCGCTCTCCGGCGACACGTTCGCCAGGCGTGCGCCTGAGGATCGTCGGCGCGCGGTAGATGCCGCCGTTGACGATCGCCGAGGTCGACGCCGCGAGGGCGAGCGGGCTGATCGAGATCCCGTGACCGAACGAGATCGTCATCATGTTGATCTCGCGCCACTGGGCCGGGAATTGCGGGCCGCCGATCTCCGGCAACTCGAATTGCGGCGCCTGCAGCAGGCCGACGCGGCGCAGGAACTCGCGCTGGCGTTCGCGGCCGACCGACTCGGCCATCCGCACCGAGCCGATGTTCGACGAGTGCATGAACACCTCGGACATGTTCATGACCCGGCGCTGCGGCTTGTAGTCGTCGATCCGGAAGCGCGAGATCGAGATCGGGCGCGTCGCGTCGTAGGCCGTGCCGATGTTGCCGGTGCCGTAGTCCAGGGTCATCGCCGCGGTGAAGGTCTTGAACGCCGAGCCGGGTTCGTAGGTGCCGAGGGTGAGCCGGTTGAAGCGGTTCTCGGGCGACGCCTCGGCGCGGACATTGGGGTCGAAATCCGGCAGCGACACCATCGCGTGCATCTCGCCGGTTTCGACGTCCATCAGCATCGCGGCGCCGCCGACCGCGCCGAATTCCTTCATGGCTGCCGCGACCTCCTCGCGCAGCACATGCTGGGCGCGTATGTCGATCGACAGCTGGACGGGCTCGTTTCGGGACTTGAGGCGCTCGTCGAAGGCCTGCTCGGCGCCCATCAGGCCGTTCTTGTCGATGTCCGTGAAGCCGACGATGTGGCCGGTGAGTTCGCCATGCGGATAGACGCGGCGTTCCTCGCGCTGGAAATTGACGCCGGGAAGGCCGAGCCGGATCACCGCGTCCTGCTGACGCGGCGTCAGGTTGCGGCGGACCCAGACGAAGCTGCGCTCGCCGGCCAGTCGCTGGGCGAGGTCGCGCTCGTTGATGCCCGGCAGGGTCTGGGCGAGTTTCGCGGCGGTCTCTGCGGGATCGAGGACCTGCCTGGGATTGGCGTAGAGCGACGCCTGCACCAGCGACGTGGCGAGAAGCGCGCCGTTGCGGTCGACGATGTCGGCGCGCTCCATCTCGGGGCGCTGGGTCTGGGCGACGCGCGGCGGCTGGGCCTCGCGCGGCTCCTGGAACACGGTGACGTCGAAAAGCCGGACGACGATCACGGTGAAGGCCAGCGCGAACACCGCGCCGCCGAAGGCGATGCGGTTGCGCGCGGTCTCGATCGCTTCCTTCGCCGTTCCGTCCAGGGTCAGGCGTCCGGGGACGCGGGTCAGGATGTCGCCGACGCGCGTCGCCATCAGCGTGGCCCCCCTCTCTGGAGGGCTGCGCCGGCGTCGGCGACCGGGCGCGCGGCGATCGGGGCCGGGACGGGAGCCAGCGGTGCGCTGCGCGTCGCGTCGGGACGGCTTGCCACGATGCGGCCGACCTGGCCGCCCGTCGCACCCGGACGCTGCGGCGCGGATGCCGGGCCCGGCGTGGCCGCGTTTGCCTGCGTCTCCGCCGGCGCACGCCGCGGGAGATCCGAAAGCCGCGCGATCTGCGCGGGCTTCATCGGTTCGAGATCGAGATGGCGCTGCGCGAATTGCTGGAGCCGCTGTGGCTGGTTGTGCCGGCTCCATTCCGCCCGGAGCACGTGGATATGCTGATGCTCGGCCAGGATCTGGCGATTGAGACGCGCCAGTTCCTCGTCCATGTCCTGTACGACATGCTTGAGCTGGAAGAGGCCGGTGCCCGTGATCGCCGCCAGCACGATCCAGAAGATGGTCGTGGCCCGGATCATGCGCCCCGGTCTCCCGCGTCGCGCCAGGCCGGCGCCTCGGTGCGGCGCGCGATGCGCAGCCGCGCGGAGCGCGCACGGGGATTGCGGGCGATCTCCGCCGGCGATGCCTCGATCGCCTTGCGGCCTTCCAGGTCGAAGCTCGGCGCCGGGCCGGACTTCTCCGGGGCGTGGCGCGATACGCCTTCGCCGCCGCTGCGCGCGCGCAGGAAGCGCTTGACGATCCGGTCCTCGAGCGAGTGGAAACTGACCACGGCGATGCGGCCGCCCGGCCGCAGGATGCGCTCGGCCGCGGCGAGCGCGCGCTCGAGCTCGCCGAGCTCGTCGTTCACGCGAAGCCGAATGGCCTGAAAGGTGCGAGTGGCCGGATCGATACCGTCCTTCGCTCGCGGGACCACGCGCCGGACGATCTCCGCGAGTTCCAGGGTGCGCTGGATCGGTGCCTCTCGTCGCGCCGTGCAGATGGCCCGTGCAACGCGGCGCGCATGCCGCTCTTCGCCCAATGTCGCAATCGTCTCCGCGAGCTCCTGCTCGGAGGCGGAGTTGACGAGGTCGGCGGCTGAGGCACCTGACTTCTCCATGCGCATGTCGAGCGGA
>CAYSUY010000087.1:0-16542 GCA_964434345.1 uncultured Acetobacteraceae bacterium | reverse complement strand
CGCCGAGGAGGGCGTGCGCGTCGCGCGCGCGGCGCGTCGCGGCGTCGAGCAGGAAGCCGAGATCGGTGCCGGTCGAGATGTAGCGCGCGCCGAGTTCCACGCAGCGCGCGGTCAGGTCCGGGCGCCCGGCGAGACCACCCACGCCGGCATGCTTGCCATGGCGACGGCAGGCGGCGATGGCACGCGCATAGGCCTCCATCAGCCGCGGATCATCGAACGCGCCCGGGGCACCGAGATCGGCGAGCAGGTCGTTGGCGCCGAGCAGGACCATGTCGACGCCATCGACGGCCATGATCGCGTCGATCTGCGCGATGGCGCGTGCGGTCTCCGCCTGCACCACCACCATCGTGGCGTCGTTGACAGCCGGCATCGCCTGAGCCGCGTCGATCGCGCGGAACCCCAGCTGCGGCAGCGCACCGGCCGCCGAGCGCCTGCCGAGCGGCGGGTACTTGGCCGCAGCGACCGCCGCGCGCGCCTCCTCGGGCGTATCGACATGCGGGACGATGACGCCCATGGCGCCACCATCGAGAACGCGCGCGATCCACTCGCCGCCATGCGAGGGCACGCGCACCAGTGGCGCGAGACCGGCCTGCTGGGCGGCGACGCAGTGCCGCGCCGCGGTCTCGATGCCGAACGGGCCGTGCTCCAGGTCGACATAGATCGTGTCGAACCCGGCGCTGCGCGCGAGCAGGGCGATCGATGGATCTGCGACCAGCCGCACGGTCATCGACGCCGCGATTTCGCCGCGCGCGAGCCGGTCCTTGAGCGGGTTGCGCAGCAGCGCCTCGCCGGACGGCATGGGCACCCCCGCGATCACGGCTTCGCCGTCGCGGCGTCGACCAGGGCGCGGTCGTCCGCGCTCAGGATCCATTGCGCCGCGCGCACGTTCTGCTCGAGTTGCTCGGGCCGGGTCGCGCCCGCGATCACGCTGGAGACGACCGGGTTGCCGAGCAGCCAGGCGAAGGCGAGGTCGAGCAGCGTGCGGCCGCGCGCGGCGCAGAACGCCTCGAGCTTTTCGACGATCTCCCAGTTCGTGTCGGTCATGTAGATGTCGGCGAGGCGCTGCGTGTTGGTCAGGCGCGCGCCCGCAGGCATCGCGGCGTTGCGGCGGTACTTGCCGGTGAGCAACCCGCTGGCCAGCGGGAAATAGGGCAGCAGCCCGACGCCATAGCGCTGCATGACCGGCATCAGGTCCTTTTCCAGGCCACGCACAAGCAGGCTGTACTCGTCCTGGCACGAGACGAAACGCGTCGTGTTCACCTGCCGGGCGACGAACTCCGCCTCGACGACCTGCCAGGCCGGCAGGTTGGAGCAGCCGACATAGCGGACCTTGCCGGCGCGCACGAGATCCTCGAGCGCGCGCAGCGTCTCGTCGATCGGCGTACCGGGATCGGGCTCGTGCTGCTGGTAGAGGTCGATCCAGTCGGTCTTGAGGCGGCGCAGGCTGGCCTCGAGCGCATCGACGATGTAGCGCCGCGAGGCGCCGCGCAGCCGCCCGATCTCGTCCATCGGCTTGGCGTATTTGGTCGCGAGCACGATGTCCTTGCGCCGCGCGCCGAGGACCTCGCCCATCGCGGTCTCCGACCCGCCCTTGTTGCCGTAGATGTCGGCCGTGTCGAACAGGGTGATCCCGAGATCGAAAGCCTTGTGGATCACCGCGCGGGTCGCCGCGAGATCGATGCGTCCGCCGAAATTGTTGCAGCCGAGGCCGACCGCCGACACGAGAAGCCCCGAATTGCCGAGCCTGCGCTGTTCCATGATCTCGATCTCCGCCTTGCGAGGCTGCGGATCGTGCCGGATCGCGAGGGTTGCGCCAAGCACCGTCTCCGGAAGATGCTGCGCGCGCCGCGCAGGATCGCGGCGACGGGAAGAGGGGACGAGATGATCGCGTTCGGAGGCAATGCCTGCATCGTCGGCGCCGGGGGCGGCATCGGCACCGCGCTGACGCGGATGCTGCGCCAGGATGGCGCGGGCGACATGGCGCTGCTGGATCTCGACACGCCGGCGCTGCGTGCGCTGGCCGCCGAGACCGCCGCCGCCGCCCATGGGTTCGACGCGCGCGATCCGGCCTCGGTCGACGCCGCGCTCGGCGCGGCGCGCGCCGCGATGCCGCGCCTGGACGCGCTGGTCGTCTGCACGGGGATCGTCGACACCCGCCCGCTCGACCAGCTCGACCTCGCGCGCTGGACCGAAATCCTGACCATCAACCTGACCACGCCGTTCCTGTGCTGCCGCGCGGCGCGCGACTGGATGTCCGACAAGGGGCGGATCGTCCTGATCTCGTCGCTGTCCGCGCGCACCGGCGGCGTGGCGACGTCGAGCGGCTACGCGGCATCCAAGGGCGGGATCGAATCCTTCGCCCGCGGCATCGCGCGCGAATTCGGCCCACGCGGCATCACGGTCAATTGCGTCTCGCCCGGCTGGATCGACACGCCGATGACGGCGCCGCATCCCGAGGCGACGAAGCGCGCGGTCGAGGCCGCGACCCCGCTGCGGCGCACCGGCCGCGCCGAAGAGGTCGCCGCCACCATCGCCTTCCTGCTCTCCCCCGGGGCCAGCCACATCACCGGCGCGAGCGTGCCGGTGAATGGCGGCATCCGGATGGACTGAGCGGGGCGGCTCAGCGCCCCATCGCGCGCATCAGCGCCTGCTTGTCGGCCTCGGTGTAGAAGGCGTCGGCGTGACAATCGCCGCGCGCCATGCCGCGCATCGCGAGCGCATCGACGCAGCTCTCCACCATCGCCGGTGGCCCGGCGAGATAGGCCTTCCAGCCGTCGAGATCCGCGAGATCGGCGCTCAGCGCATCGGCGAGGAAGCCGGTGCGCCGCGCGGTCGGACCGTCGGCCTGCGACAGGACAGGCGTCACGGACAGGTTGGGATGCCGGGCCGCGAGGGCGGCGAAATGGTCGAGCAGATAGAGATCGCGCTCTGCGCGCCCGCCGACATAGAGCCGGATCGGCTGGCGCGCGCCGGAGGCAAGCGCCGTCTCGACGATCGACTTGATCGGCGCCAGCCCCGACCCGCCGGCTACGGCGAGGATCGGTCCCGTATGGCGCCGCCGCCAGGACGAGGTTCCCATGGGACCGCTGACCCGCAGCGTATCGCCGACCTTGAGCCGCTCGCGCAGATGCGTCGTGACCGCGCCGCCGGCGACGAGGCGGATGTGGAATTCGAGCAGCGCCTCGTCGGGCCGGTTGGCCATCGAATAGTCGCGCGCCGGCAACCCGGGAAAACGCAGGCTGGCGAATTGCCCGGCCGAGAAGGCGAAAGACCCGCCAGAGAGGATCTCGAGACGCAGACGCCGGATGTCATGGGTCATGTCGTCGATCGCGACGACGCGACAATCGAGCTCGCGGGCCGGATGGACCTCGAGTTCCTCGGTCTCGAGCAGCGCCACGGTGCAATCGGCGAGCGGGATGGCGCGGCAGCCCAGGATCATGCCCTGGAGCCGCTCGCCCTCTTCGAGCGCGAACTCCGAATAGGGCGCCAGTTCGACGCCGCCGGCGACCAGCGCGCATTTGCACGCCCCGCAATTGCCCGACTGGCAGCCGAAGGGGAATGGCAGGCCGTTGCGCAGCGCCGCGTCCAGGATCGTCTCGCCCGCCTCGACCGCGATCTCCGCGTCCATTCCGCGGAGTATGACCGTATGGCTCATCTCGATTGCCTCGCTTGTGCCCGGCCCTGTCTGCGGCCGCGTCCGACGATATGCAAGACCGCGGCGCTTTGCGCTAGTCTCCGCCCATCGATACATGGGCGGCACGTGGGTATGGAGCCGAAACGAGAGCGCCGGAACCGTCGGCCGCGGCGGGCCAGGGCATGCTGATCGGCGACATTCTCGCCCGCAGCGCGCTGCGCACGCCGGACGCCATGGCGATCATCGACGGCGACAGGCGCCTGTCCTATGCCGCCTTCGACGCCGCCTGCGATCGCCTCGCGCGGGCGCTGGTCTCGGAAGGCTTCGCCAAGGGCGACCGCATCGGCGCGATGATGCCCAACAGCCTCGATTACGGCGTGCTGTTCTTCGCGGCGGCGCGCGCCGGACTGGTTCTCGCCAACATCTCCACGCGCAGTACGGGACGCGAACTCGGCTACATGATCGCCAAGACCGGGATCCGCGCCCTGGCGATCCATCACGACCTTTTGCCGCGGCTGGACGAGGCGCGCGGCGCCGGCGCCACCCCACCGCGCGCGATCGCGGTGGGCGGACCCGATGGCGGTGACCTCGCGGCGCTCGCCGCGCGCGCCGACAGCGCCACGAAGCTGCCGGAGATCGTTCCCGACGATCTCCTCTCGCTCAATTTCACCGGCGGCACGACCGGTCTGCCCAAGGCCGTCACGGTCACCCATCGCGCCCGGGTCGCCAGCATCGAGGCCGGTCGGACCCTGTTCGGGGTCGAACCGGACGACATCGCCATCATCGCGACGCCCATGTTCCACACGGTGGGCCTGCATGTGTGGTTCGGCACCGCGATCGGCGCCGGCGCCTGCGCCGTGACGCTCGGCGGCTGGGACGCCGAGCGCTTCATGCGGCTCGCCGAACGCCACGGCGCCACCGCCAGCCTCTTCGTTCCGACGCAACTGAGCGACCTTCTCCGCGCCCCGGGCTTCCTGCCCGAGCGGCTCCGATCGCTGCGCAAACTCCATTTCGCAGGCGCGCCGATGCATGGTCCCCTGCTCGACCGGCTCGACGAGGAACTGCCCTGGGCGACCCCGGTCGAACATTACGGCCAGTCGGAGACCGGGCCGATCACCCTTCGCCCGCCCGCGTTCAACGCCACCAAGCGCGGCTCCGTCGGCCAGGCCGTCGCCGGGGTGGAGATCCGGATCGTGGACGCGCTGGGACGCGACCTGCCGACGGGCGCGATCGGCGAGGTGCTCACACGCGGCCCGAACCTGCTGAGCGGCTACTGGGACGACCCCGACCAGACACGCTCCGCCTTCCGCTTCGGCGACGGCTGGCTCGCGACCGGCGATCTCGGCAGCCTCGATACGGACGGGTTCCTGACCCTCGTCGACCGCGCCAAGGACATGATCGTGTCAGGCGGCGAGAACCTCTATCCCGTCGAGATCGAAAACGCCCTGCTCCGCCACCCGGCGGTCGTCGAATGCGCCGTGTTCGGGATCCCCGACGATCATTGGGGCGAAGTGCCCGTCGCGCATGTCGTGCGCCGAGCCGGCGTGGCCGTTTCGGCGCAGGACCTGATCGCGCTGGCGGAGCGTGAGACGGCGCGGTGGAAACGGCCGCGCGTCGTCGAGTTCGTCGACGCGCTGCCGCGCACCGCGGTGGGAAAGATCCAGAAGAACCTTCTGCGCGAGCCCTATTGGGCCCATCGGACGCGGCGAATCTGACGCGCCGCGGCGCTCAGGACGCGTCCTCGATCTCCGGACGGACCGGGCGGCGCTGCAGCCACATCACGCCGAGCAGATCGACGATGCCCACGAAGAGCCGGTTCATGACGCCGTATTTGGAGCGCCCCGCCGCGCGCGGCCGATGATTGACCCGCTGGTTGACGACCAGACCGCCGTCGCGCTGCACCAGCGCGGGCAGGAACCGGTGCATGTGGTTGAAGGCCGGCAGACGCAGGAAGGTCTCGCGGCGGAAGACCTTTAGCCCGCAGCCGGTATCAGGGGTGCTGTCGCCGAGCAGGGCCGCGCGCACGCCGTTGGCGAGGCGCGAGGAAAACCGCTTGAGCGCGGTGTCGCGCCGCCGTGCGCGCCACCCCGCGACGAGCGCCGGGGCGTCAGGCGCCTGGGCGCGGGCGTGGAGCGCGGGAATGTCGGCGGGGTCGTTCTGGCCATCGCCGTCGAGGGTCGCGATCCAGACGCCGCGCGCCGCGCGGATGCCGGTCGCGAGCGCCGCCGACTGGCCGGCGCTGCGGCGATGGCGGACGACGCGCAGCATCGGCAGACGCGCGCGCGCGGCGGCGAGTTTCGCCGGCGTCGCATCGCCGCTGCCATCGTCGACATAGACGATTTCGAAGGCACGGCCGGCAAGCGCCGCGACGATCTCGGCGAGCAGCGTGTCGATGTTCTCGGCCTCGTCGCGCACCGGCACGACGACCGAGATCTCCAGGGAAGGCGTCTGAGTCATGGCTTGGACAAGGCCGCATCTAGCACGGGCGCGCCGCCGGGACTACTCCGCAGCGCGGCTTGGGCTAGACTGCGCCGGACGCATGACCGCCAGACGCAACCCGGGAGCCCCCGCATGAGCCTCGTCCTGCCCCCGTCGCAGATCCTCGTCGCCGGCGCCTGGCGCGACGCCCAGGACGGCCGCCGCATCGACGTGATCAATCCGTCGGACGGCGCGCCCTTCGCGGCGATCGCGCGCGGCGGCGCCGCGGACATCGACGCGGCCGTCCGCGCCGCGCGCGCCGCGGCCGAGGGCCCCTGGGGACGGATGCCGGCGGTCGAGCGCGGACGCCTGCTGCTGCGCCTCGCGCGCGCGGTGCAGGACGACCATGAGACGATCGCGCGGCTCGAATCGGTCGACACCGGCAAGCCGCTGCGCCAGGGCCGTGCCGACGCGACCGCCCTGGCACGGTATTTCGAGTATTACGGCGCCGCCGCCGACAAGCTGCACGGCGAGACGATCCCGTTCATGGACGGCTACACCGTCATGACCTTCTGGGAGCCGCACGGCGTCACCGGCCACATCATCCCCTGGAACTACCCGTCGCAGATCTTCGGGCGCTCGGTCGGCGCCTCGCTCGCCGTCGGCAATGCCTGCGTGGTCAAACCCGCCGAGGATGCCTGCCTCGCGATCCTGCGCATCGCGGAGCTGGCCCAGGCGGCGGGCCTGCCGCCCGGCGCGCTCAACATCGTCACCGGCTATGGCGCCGAGGCGGGTGCCGCGCTCGCCGCGCATCCCGGCATCGACCACATCTCCTTCACCGGCAGCCCGCAGACCGGCGCCGCGGTGCAGGCGGCGGCGGCGCGCAACAACAAGCCAGTGACCATGGAACTGGGCGGGAAATCGCCCCAGCTGGTCTTCGCCGACGCCGATCTCGACGCGGCGTTGCCCTTCCTGGTCAACGCCGTGATCCAGAATGCCGGCCAGACCTGTTCGGCGGGATCGCGTCTGCTGATCGAGAAGCCGGTCTACGAGCGCGTGCTCGATGCCGTCGGCCAGCGTTTCGGGACCCTGCGCGTCGGCGCCTCGGACATGGATCTCGATGTCGGCCCGGTGATCAACCAGCGTCAGCAGGCGCGCGTGCAGGGCTATCTCGACCGCGCCGCGGCCGACGGTCTGAAGCCCGCGGCGCAAGGGGCGATGGCCCCCAACGTCCCGCCCGGCGGCTACTACGTCCTGCCGACGCTGGTCGCCGGCGTGCCACCCGCGCATGAACTCGCCCAGGAAGAAGTCTTCGGGCCCGTCCTCGCCGCCACCATGTTCGGCTCGGAAGAGGAAGCGCTCACGATCGCCAACGGCACGCCCTACGGCCTCGTCGCGAGCGTCTGGACGCGCGATGGCGGGCGACAGATGCGCCTCGCGCGCGGGCTGCAGGCCGGGCAGGTCTTCGTCAACAACTACGGCGCGGCCGGTGGCATCGAATTGCCCTTCGGCGGCGTGAAGCGCTCGGGCTTCGGGCGCGAGAAAGGCTTCGAGGGACTTTACGGCTTCGCCTCTCTCAAGACCGTCGCGATCCGTCATGGATGAAGACCTCCACGCGATGCGCACCGTCCTCGTCCCCCATGCGTGCGCACGGTTCCGTGCGGCGCTGCTGGCATTCCTCCTGATCGTCGGCGGCTGGGCCCTCCCCGGCCATGCGCAGCCGCAGCCGCCCGCCCCGGCCCAGCCCGCCGCCGTCCAGGATTTCCTGCGGCTGCTGGAGGATCCGGCGGTGCAGTCCTGGCTGCGCAGCCAGCGCGACGGCACGGCGTCCGCGCCGGCGCGTGCGCAGCCCCCCGCCACGACGCTGGAGCACGAGGTCGCCCAGGGCGCGGGGCTGATCGCCGAGCGGATCGCGGAAATCCGCCGACACGTCGCGGGCCTTGCTCGCGCGACGGCGGAACTCGGCGACGAGGTCGCGCGGCTCGGCACCCTGCTGGCGCCGGAGCGGGCCACGCGCGGCGTCGTCGCGATCCTCGCCCTGTTCCTGGTGTCGATCGGCGCGGGCATGGCCGCCGAATGGGTGTTCTGGCGGCTCAGCGGGGGCTTTCGCAAGCGCATCATCGCCCGGCAACTCGACACGACCGCCGATCGTGTGCAGGCGGTCGCGATGCGCTTCGCCTTCGGGCTCGGCTGGGTGGCGACCTTCGCCACCGGCAGCATCGGCGCGTTCCTCGTCCTGCCCTGGCCGCCCCTGCTGCGCACGATCGCGCTCACCTATCTGCAGGTCCTGCTGATCGTGCGCCTGACGCGGGTTCTCGGCCGTTTCCTGTTCGCGCCCGGCGCGGCCCGGTTCCGCCTGATCCCGATGAGCGACACGGCGGCGCATTACTGGCACGGGTGGAGCGCCGCGCTGGTCGGCTGGTTCGCCTTCGGACGGCTGACGATCGAATTGCTTTTCGGCCTCGGCAGCCCCGGCCCGGTCATCGGCCTGTTCGTCGCGGTCGCGGCCCTGGTCTGGCTCGCGCTTGCCCTTGTCGCCATCTGGAACCGCCCGCCGCGCCACGAGACGGGAACCGCCGCCTCGCGCGCGGTGTCCTGGGGGGTGAGCGCCTATCTTGTGCTGCTCTGGCTGAGCCTTCTGGGAGGCGCGCCGCGGCTGTTCTGGCTCGGCGCCGTCGCAGCCGGAACGCCGGCGGTCCTGACCCTGGTCCGGCAGAGCGTCGCAGCGCTGCTGCGCGACACCAGCGGGTCCGGCCGCACCGAGGCGCCCGGCAGCATGCTGGAGCTGTGCCTCGAACGCGGGCTCCGCGCCGTCGTGCTGATCGGCGCGATCATGTTCGTGGCCCGGCTCTTCGACATCGACCTCGCCTCGCTCGCCGCGCGCGAGACCGCCGCGCAACGCATGATGGCCGGGGCGCTGAACGCCTTCATCATCGTCCTGCTTGCGGATTTCCTCTGGCACGCGGCGAAGGTCGCCATCGAAAAGCGCGTGGCAGCGGCGGCGGCCAGCGCCGATCTCGACGAGGACGAGTTGCGGCGCCGCGCCAGGATCCGGACCCTGATGCCGATCCTGCGCAATATCCTGTTCGTGTTCCTGGGAACGATGACCGCGCTGATGGCGCTGTCGCAGCTGGGCGTGGAGATCGGCCCCCTCATCGCCGGCGCCGGCGTCATGGGCGTCGCCATCGGCTTCGGCGCCCAGACGCTGGTGCGCGACGTGATCAGCGGCATCTTCTATCTGCTCGACGACGCCTTCCGGGTCGGCGAGTACATCCAGAGCAGCAACTACAAGGGCACGGTGGAGAGCTTCAGCCTGCGCTCCGTCAAGCTGCGCCATCATCGCGGCCCCCTCTACACGGTGCCGTTCGGCTCGCTCGGCGCGATCCAGAACATGAGTCGCGACTGGGTGATCGACAAGGTGAAGATCGGCGTCACCTACGATTCCGACATCGACCTCGCCAAGAAGCTGGTCAAGCAGGTCGGCCGCGAATTGCTCGAGGACGCCGAGTTCCGTCCGAACATCATCGAGACCCTGAAGATGCAGGGCGTCGAGACGCTCGGCGACTACGCGATCGAGCTGCGTCTCAAGATGAAGACCAAGCCGGGCGAGCAGTTCACCATCCGCCGTCGCGCACTGGCCCTCATCAAGAAGAGCTTCGACGCGCACGGCATCAGGTTCGCGTTCCCGGTGGTCCAGGTCGCCGGCGGCAACGGCGCCGGCGATGCCGCGACCGCCGCCGCCGCGCGCCAGGCGCTCGACCGCGCGCAGCAGAAGCCGGCGGAAGCGGGCTGACGGCCATGAGCGACGACGAGCACACGGACACGACGCGCATCGCGTACGGAGGCAAGTCGGTCTACGGCGCGCGCATCGGCGTGCTGATGCTCGAATCCCGCTTTCCGCGCATCCCCGGCGACATGGGCAATGCGGCCAGCTGGCCTTTTCCCGTGCTCTACAGGGTCGTCGCCGGCGCGTCGCCGCAGCGCGTCGTGCGCGAGCGCGCGGCCGGCCTGCTCGCGCCCTTCCTCGACGCGGCGCGCGACCTCGTGCGGCTCGGCGCGGACGGCATCACCTCGACCTGCGGCTTCCTGTCCTTGTTCCAGCAGGAGATCGCGGCAGCGGCGGGCGTGCCGGTCGCGATGTCGAGCCTCATGCAGGTGGCGATGGTCGACCGGTTGCTGCCGCCGGGGCGCCGCACCGGCATCCTCACCGTCAGCGCCACGAGCCTCACGGCCGAACATCTCGCCAGGGCCGGCGTGCCGACCGACACGCCGATGATGGGGACCGAGAGCGGCCGCGAATTCACACGCGCCATCCTCGGCGACGAACCCAGGCTGGACGTCGCCGCCGCCGAGCGCGACATCCTGGACGCCGGCGCGGCCCTCGTCGCCGCGCATCCGGAGGTCGGCGCCATCGTTCTCGAATGCACCAACATGGCGCCCTATGCGCGGGCGTTGTCGCAGAGCCTGTCGATGCCGGTCTTCGACATCCACAGCTTCGTCTCCTGGTTCCACGCCGGCATCGCGCCCCGCGATTTCGGCCCGCCCGCAAGCGCCCCGCGCCCCTGGCGCGAACGCTGACGCGATCCCCCCGCGCCCCCGTCTCCCGCCCACGAAGGACCGCTGCCATGACCGACATCGCCGCGACGCCCATGCGCCCGCTCCACCCGCCCGTCGAGCCGCATGCGAGCGGCATGCTCGATGTGGGCGACGGCCACCGGCTGCGCTACGAGGTCTCGGGCAATCCCGCCGGCCAGCCGGTCCTGTTCCTGCACGGCGGGCCCGGCAGCGGCTGCAAGCCAGAGCATCGTCGCTTCTTCGATCCGCGGCGCTGGCGCATCGTGCTGTTCGACCAGCGCGGCGCCGGCGGCTCGACGCCCTCCGGATCGCTGGTCGCCAACACAACGCAGCATCTCGTCGCCGATATCGAGACGCTGCGCCAGCATCTCGGGATTTCGCGCTGGGTCGTGTTCGGCGGCTCCTGGGGCTCGACGCTGGGCCTCGCCTATGCCGCCGCGCATCCCGGTTCCTGCGCCGGGCTGATCCTGCGCGGCATCTGGCTGGCACGGCGCCGCGACATCGACTGGTGGATGCGCGGCGTACGGCGGATCTTCCCCGAATACTGGGAGGCCTTCGTCGGCCATCTCGATCCCGCCGAACGCGCGGATGTGGTCGCCGCCTATGGCCGTCGCCTCGCCGATCCGGACCCCGCGATCCATATGCCCGCGGCGGTGGCGTGGCGCGGCTTCGACCAGAAGCTGTCCTCGCTGCGTCCCGCCGCGGACGACGTCGCGCCGCCGGGATCCCAGACCCTCGCCGTCGCCCGCATCGAGCAGCATTACGTGCGCAACGAGGCCTTCCTCGCAGAGGGCGAACTGCTCCGCGGGGTCGCGCGGTTCCGCCATGTTCCCGGCGTCATCCTGCACGGGCGCTACGACATGATCGCACCGATCGACGGCGCGATCGCGCTGGCGCGCGCCTGGCCCGAGGCCGACCTCCGCATCATCGAGGATGGCAGCCATTCCACCGGCGAGCCCGGCATGCGCAACGCCCTGCTCGACGCCGTCGACCGCTTCGCGGAGCTCGGCGCGGCTCAGGGATAGAGGCCGCGCAGCTCGCGCGCCTGCAGGATGCGCGAACAGGCGACGACGAACGCGGCGGTCCGCAGCCCGATCCGCCTCTCGTCGGCGATCCGCCAGATCGCGTCGAAGGCGTCGGCCAGGACGCGTGCCAGCCGCGCGTTGATCTCGTCCTCGGTCCAGAAGAAGCTCGAAAAATCCTGGACCCATTCGAAATAGCTGACGGTGACACCGCCCGCGTTCGCGATGACGTCGGGCACCACCAGAACATCGCGCTCGCGCAGGATGTCGTCGGCCTCGGGCGTCGTGGGACCATTGGCGCCCTCGACGATCATCCGCGCGCGGATCGCGCCCGCATTCGCCGCGCCGATCTGCTGCTCCAGCGCGGCGGGCACCAGGATGTCGCAGGGCACGGACCAGAACCGCGCCGGATCGTCGATGGCCGCCGCGGCGGGAAATCCCCGCACGCCGCCGGTCGCCGCGACATGGGCGGTCAGCGCGGCGACATCGATCCCGGCCTCGCGATGGATCGTGCCGCCATGATCCTGGACGGCGACGATACGGCACCCGGCGGCCGCGAAAAGCCGCGCCGCGACGCCGCCCACATTGCCGAACCCCTGGACAGCGATCGCGGCGCCGGGCAACGCGAGCCCGATGCGCGCGGCCGCCGCGGCCGCGATGACGAAGACGCCGCGGCCCGTGGCATCGCGGCGCCCCAGCGATCCGCCGACGGGGACCGGCTTTCCGGTGACCACGCCTGTCACCGTCGCGCCCTCATGCATCGAATAGGTATCCATCATCCAGGCCATCACCTGCTCGTCGGTGTTCACGTCCGGCGCTGGAATGTCCTTGGTCGGTCCGATCAGGATTGCGATCTCGCTCGCGTAGCGTCGCGTGACCCGCTCCAGCTCGGCACGGGAGAGGTCGCGCGGATCGACGCGCACCCCGCCCTTGGCGCCTCCGAAGGGAAGGTTCACGGCGGCGTTCTTGATCGACATCCAGGCGGCGAGCGCCATCACCTCCGACAGCGTCACGTCCTGGTGGAAGCGCACGCCGCCCTTGCCCGGACCGCGGCTGGTGTTGTGCTGCACGCGATAGCCTTCGAAATGCGCGATCGTGCCGTCGTCGAGCGCGATCGGGACGTCGACGATCAGCGACCGCTTCGGTCGCTTGAGCGTCTCGACCCAGCGCGACAGGCCGCCGAGATGGGGCGTCGCGCGCTCGACCTGTTGGAGATAGACGCCCCACGGCCCCAGATGGTGCGGATCGAGATAGGACGGCAGGGCGTCGGGATCGGGCACGGCGAGGTCCTCCGGCGCGGGTCGATCGGATCACGGTCAGCATAGCGTCGCACCCGCCGGGGATCGGCGGCGCTGGCCGCGACCTCGCGTCGCGCTATCCTTTCCCGCGACGGCGAAGCGCGACGAGAGAGGGGCGATGCCCGGAACTGCCGGATCGGCGACACGACCACGGACCCGTGCGCGACGCCTCGCATGGCGCGTTCTGCTGCTTCTCGCGCTGCTGCTCGCGGGACCGGCGGCGGCGCTGCTCGGGGCGGGCGGCGCGGCCGCCGATTGGCGCACCGCCAGCCGGGAGCCCGTGGGCCTCGCGCCCGATCCGGCGGTCGCGCGCCAGGCCCTGGTCCAGGTCTATGGCGCGCGCGCCGTCGGCTGGCGCGGCGCCTTCGGGGTCCATACCTGGATCGCCGTGAAGCCGCGCGACGCCGCCGACTGGACCAGCTACCAGATCATCGGCTGGCGCGCGCTGCGCGGCGGCGACGCGCTCGCGATCTCCGGCGGCCAGCCCGACCGGCGCTGGTTCGGCGCCATGCCCGAACTCTATGCCCAGCTGGAGGGCGAGGCGGCGGAGCGTGCGATCCCGCGCATCGTCGCCGCCGCGGAGGCCTATCCCCATCGGCGCGACTACACGCTCTGGCCAGGACCGAATTCCAACACCTTCACGGCGACCATTGCGCGTGCCGTACCCGAATTGCGGCTCGACCTGCCGCCCACGGCGATCGGCAAGGACTATCTGGGTGCCACGCGATTCGCCGGTGCTGCGCCGAGCGGTACCGGACTGCAGGTTTCACTCTGGGGCCTGCTGGGCCTGACCCTCGCGGCGGAAGAAGGCGTCGAGGTCAACATCGCCGGGCTGAGCTTCGGCCTCGATCCGCTGGGCCTCGCGTTACGTCTGCCCGGCCTCGGCCGGGTGGGCATGCCGGAAGATCCGCGCCGCGACTGAGGTCCCACACGGCGCCCCCCATAGTGAGGAACCGGCTCTACCACACACATGACGCAAGAAGCGGGTTGGTGGAGCTGAACGGGATCGAACCGTCGACCTCCTCATTGCGAACGAGGCGCTCTCCCAGCTGAGCTACAGCCCCACCGGTCCGGAAGAGGCGCGGATCATAGGCGTGGAGCGCGGCCTGTCAAGTATTCCGCTCGGCGCCGCGGCGGCGGCGCCATGCCACGAAAAACGACGCTTTACCAATATGTTGCCGCGATGCGGGGCGGTCGTGTACGGTCTGCCGCGATCGTTTTCCGAAGCCCCCGCCCTGCCGAGACGCGCCCCATGGTCGCCATAGCCCGACTGATCGATACCGTCGTCACGCTCTACATCTGGGTCCTGATCGCGCAGGCGATTCTCTCCTGGCTGATCGCGTTCAACGTCGTCAACGGCTACAACACGGTCGTGCGCGGACTGGGCGAGTTCCTGTGGCGCGTCACCGAACCGGTCCTGCGACCGCTGCGCCGGTTCGTGCCCGCCATCGGCGGCGTCGACATCTCGCCGATCGTGCTCATCCTGGTTCTCTATTTCGTCCGCGACCTCGTCCTCTACGACCTCGTGCCGGCGTTGCAGTGACGCCTGCCTCGCCGCTCTCACCTGCCGCGTCAGGCGATGGTGCATTGCTGACGGTGCGGTTGACGCCGCGGGGCGGACGCGACGCCCTGGATGGCGTCGAGACGGACGCCGCGGGACGCGCGCTGCTGCGCGCGCGGGTTTCGGCGCCGCCCGAGGACGGTGCCGCCAACGAGGCTCTGCTGCGCCTGCTCGCGAAAGCCTTCGGCCTGCCGCGCCGCGCGCTGACGCTGGAGGCCGGCGCCACGCAGCGCGTCAAGCGCGTGCGCATCGACGGCGACGCGGCTGCACTTGCCACACGCCTGGCACCTGCCCTCTCACGAAGGACATCCGCATGAGCGCCAGGATCCTCGACGGGAAATCCATCGCGGCGTCCCTGCGTGGCCGCCTCGCGGGCGAGGTCGCGGCGCTGCCCGCACCGCCAGGCCTCGCCGTGGTGCTCGTCGGCGAGGATCCGGCCAGCACGGTCTATGTCCGCAACAAGGCGATCGCGACCCGCGAGGCCGGCATGCGCTCGATCGAGCATCGCCTGCCTGCCGAGACCGGCCAGGCGGATCTGCTCGGACTGATCGCGCGGCTGAATGCGGATCCCGAGATCGACGGCATCCTGGTCCAGTTGCCGCTGCCCCGGCATGTCGACGCCCAGGCCGTCATCGCAGCCATCGATCCGGCGAAGGATGTCGACGGATTCCACGTCGTCAACGCGGGACTGCTCGCCACCGGAGGCGCGGCGCTCGTCCCGTGCACGCCGCGCGGCTGCATGATCCTGCTGCGCGAAGCCGGCGTCGCGCTCGCCGGCGCCGAAGCGGTCGTCGTCGGACGTTCGAACATCGTCGGCAAGCCGGTCGCGCATCTGCTTCTCGCGGCCGACTGCACGGTCACCGTCGCGCATTCGCGCAGCCGCGACCTGCCGGCGATCTGCCGGCGCGCCGACATCGTGATCGCCGCGGTCGGACGGCCCGAAATGCTGCGCGGCGACTGGATCAAGCCGGGCGCCACGGTGATCGATGTCGGCATCAATCGCGTCGAGAGCGCCGGCGGCGGATCCCGCCTCGTCGGCGACGTCGCCACTGCCGAGGCCGCGGCCGTCGCCGGCGCGATCACGCCGGTTCCCGGCGGCGTCGGCCCGATGACCATCGCCTGCCTGCTCGAGAACACGTTGATCGCCGCGCGCCGTCGCCGCGGCTGGAGGGAATGACCATGGAGTTCGACGTCGATGTCGCCCGGATCGAGGCGGCCCGCGCCCGCATCGCGGGCCGCGTGCGCGCCACGCCGCTGTGGCGCAGCGAGCCCCTGTCGCGGCGCCTCGACGCCGACGTGTTCCTGAAGCTCGAATGCCTGCAGCTTGGCGGCTCGTTCAAGATGCGCGGCGTCCTCAACAAGCTCGCGACCATGGACGAGGCCGCCCGCGCGCGCGGCATCGTCACGGTGTCGGGCGGCAACCACGCGATCGCGACGGCGGAGGCCGCGCGCGCCACAGGCACGCGTGCGCTCGTGACGATGCCCAGGGTGACGCCGGCCTACAACGTCGCGCGCACGCGTGCGCCCGGCGCCGAGGTCGAACTCTGCGACACCGCGGCGCTCGCCTTCGCGCGGGCGCAGGAGCTGGGCCGCGCCGGCATGACCTTCGTCCACCCCTATGACGACCCCGACGTGATCGCGGGTCATGGCACGCTCGGCCTCGAGATCGCCGACGCGGTGCCGGACCTCACCGATGTCGTCGTCAGCATCGGCGGCGGCGGATTCATGGCCGGGGTCGCGGCGGCGGTAAAGGGCCGCATCCCCGCCGCACGCATACACGGCGTCGAGACCGAGGGCGCGGAAACGATGACGCGCGCGCTCGCGGCGGGGAAGCCGGAGACGATCGCCCCCAGCTCGATCGCCCGCACCCTGGGCGCGCCCTTCGCGACCGAGCGTACGATGGCCGCGGCGCGGCGCTTCCTCGAAGGGATCGAGGTCGTCTCCGACCGCGAGGCGGTCGCCGAGCTGGACGCGCTGATCGCCGACGAGCATGTCTGGTGCGAGCCCGCCGCA
The DNA here is from genome assembly GCA_964434345.1 of uncultured Acetobacteraceae bacterium. Taxonomy (GTDB): domain Bacteria; phylum Pseudomonadota; class Alphaproteobacteria; order CACIAM-22H2; family CACIAM-22H2; genus CAIOSQ01. The sequence continues at coordinate 21 of CAYSUY010000087.1, read as the reverse complement.
TCCTGCACCGTGGCGGCGGCG
>CAYSUY010000086.1:0-16545 GCA_964434345.1 uncultured Acetobacteraceae bacterium | reverse complement strand
CGATCGAAGCGGATACGCTGACCGCCTATTACCGCCAGGGCGGCTCCGGCGGCACGGAGATCTACCGCTACGCAGCCGCCGGACATGTCCGCATCACCAGTTCCACCCAGCGTGCCGTCGCCGATGCGGGCGTCTACGACATCGACAGCGGCATCGTGACGCTGACCGGAACGGCGATGAAGATAACCACCGCGGCCCAGGAGATCACGGCGCGCGACAGCCTGGAATTCTGGGAGCCGAGACAGATGGCAGTCGCGCGCGGCAACGCGCTCGTGGTCACCAGCGACGGGCGGCGCATCGGCGCCGACACGTTGGCCGCGTATTTCGTCCAGGCCGCCGCTGCGCCGCGACCGACCGCGGCAAGCGGCGCCGGCAAGCCACCGCAACGTCAGGCACAGCCCGACACCACCGCCCCTGGCAACCGCCGACTCGACCGCGTCGAGGCATTCGGGAACGCGATCGTCACGACGGCGAACGAGACCGCGCAGGGCGACAAGGGGCAGTACAACGCGACCACCGGGATCGCCACCTTGACCGGCAACGTGAAGCTGACGCGTGGACGCAATCAGGCGGCCGGCGACGTCCTCGAACTCAACCTCAACAACGGCCTCTACAAGCTCAGTTGCAAGCCAGGAACGGGATCGTCCTGCGTGCGCGGCCTGTTCGTTCCGGAGCGCCGCGGAGAAGGGCCGGTGCGCCGATGACGACATCCGGGCAGGACAGCACGTCCAGGACCGCGAAGGCGGCGACGACGCCGGCGCTCGTCGCCGATAATCGTGGGCTCGTCGCGAGCAATCTCGGGAAGTCGTTCCGCAAGCGCCCTGTCCTGCGTGACGCCAGCCTGCGGGTACAGCGCGGCGAAGCTGTCGCTCTGCTCGGACCGAACGGCGCCGGCAAGACCACCTGCTTCTACATGATCACCGGCCTGCTCACGCCGGATTACGGGACGATCTCGCTCGACGGAGTCGATGTCACGCGCCTGCCGATGTACCGACGCGCTCGGCTCGGCATCGGCTACCTCCCGCAGGAGGCGTCGATCTTCCGCGGCCTGACCGTCGAGGAGAACATCCGCGCCGTGATCGAAGTCATGGAGAAGGATCGCGAACGACGTGCCGCGATGCTCGAGGACCTGCTGGCCGAGTTCTCGATTTCGCATCTGCGCCGCACCCCCGCCCTGGCCCTTTCGGGCGGTGAACGTCGCCGCACGGAGATCGCGCGCGCACTGGCGTCGCGTCCAAGCTTCATGCTGCTCGACGAGCCGCTCGCGGGGATCGACCCGATCGCGGTCGGCGACATCCGCGAACTGGTCAAGCATCTCAAGGATCGCGGCATCGGCGTGCTGATCACCGACCACAATGTCCGCGAGACGCTCGACATCGTCGATCGCGCCTACATCCTGCACGACGGCAAGGTGCTGATGGAAGGAACCCCGGCGGAGATCGTCGGCGACGCGACCGTGCGCCGCGTCTATCTCGGCGAGCGTTTCTCCCTGTGAGCGGCGAGGCGAACTGAACGGCATGTCCACCGGCGGCGCACGCAATCTCGGTCCGCGCCTCGACCTGCGGCAGACGCAGGGTCTGGTGATGACCCCGCAGCTGCAGCAGGCGATCAAGCTGCTGCAGATGTCGAGCGCCGAGCTGGAGACCTTCGTGGACGCCGAGCTGGAGCGCAATCCGCTGCTCGAGCGCGAGGATCCCGACCAGGATGCGCGTGACGACACGCCAGAACGCAGCGCCGACGACCGCAGCGCAGGCGCGATCGTCGACGCCGTCGATCCGGGCGCGGATGGGACCCGGCGCGAGGAACCCCCGCTCGACACCGATTTTTCGAACAGCTTCGACGAAGGCCCTGGCGATTCGCCCGATCTCGGAAGCTGGAACAGCGCGAGCGGCGGCAGCGGCAGCGGCGGCGGCGATTTCGAGGACCCCGATTTCAGCTTCGAGAACGTCCTGACGCGGCCGACCACGCTACGCGAACACCTGATGGCGCAGGTCGCCGTCGAGCTGAAGGATCCGGCCGACAGGATGATCGCGCAGAACCTGGTCAACCAGGTCGACGACGCGGGGTATCTGCATGCGGACCTCGATCAGGTGGCGCAGACGCTGTCCTGCGAGACCGCGCGCGTCGAGGCGGTGCTCGCACGGCTCCAGCTCTTCGAGCCCGCCGGATTGTTCGCACGTTCGCTGCGGGAGTGCCTGGCGCTGCAGCTGCGCGAGCGCAATCGCCTGGATCCCGCGATGGCGGCCTTGCTCGACAACCTGGACCTGCTGGCCAAGCGCGACATCGCGGCGCTGCTGAAGATATGCGGGGTCGACTCGGCGGATCTCGCCGAGATGGTGGCCGAGATAAAGGCGCTCGACCCGAAGCCGGGACATCTCTTCGACGGCAGCACCGCCCAGCCGATCGTGCCGGACGTGCTGATGCGTCCCTCGTCGGATGGCGGCTGGATCGTCGAGTTGAACCAGGACGCATTGCCGCGCGTGCTGGTCAATCTGCGTTACCATGCCCGCATCACGCGCGGCGCGCGACTGCGTCCCGACCGCGAGTTCATCGCCGACCAGCTTCAGGCCGCGAACTGGCTCGTGAAGTCCCTGCACCAGCGCGCGCAGACGATCCTGAAAGTGGCCAGCGAGATCGTCCGCCAGCAGGACGCGTTCTTCACCCGCGGCGTGACATTCCTGCGCCCGCTGGTGCTGCGCGACATCGCGTCGGCCATCGAGATGCACGAATCGACGGTCAGCCGCGTGACGACCAACAAGTTCATCGCTTCGCCGCACGGCATCTACGAGTTGAAATATTTCTTCACGGCCTCGATCTCCGACACTGGCGGCGGCGAGGGGCATTCGGCGGAAGCGGTACGCCACAGGATCCGGACGATGATCGAGGCCGAGACCGCCGACAAGGTCCTGTCCGACGACGCGCTGGTCGACAGCCTGAAGGCCGACGGGATCGACATCGCGCGCAGGACCGTCGCGAAATATCGCGAGGCGCTCGGGATCCCGTCCTCGGTCCAGCGCAGGCGCGAGAAAGCGCTCGGAATCTGAGCAGTATCGAACGAACCGGGAACCCCCGAAATTGACTCCGCGGCGGCGCCGGCATATATGCGCCGCGCGCCTGGGATCGGGCGGCGCAGCGACGTCGCCCCGGGATCCTTGCGGCGCCAGATGCCTGAAAGAAAACCCATTCCGCCATGCTCATTTCCGATCTTGTGACGCCGTCTGCCGTGATCGCCTCGCTCAAGGCCACGAGCAAGAAGCAGGCCCTCCAGGAACTGGCGCGGCGCGCGGCGGAACTGACGGGCGAGCCGGAACGCGCCATCTTCGACGTGCTGCTGGAACGCGAGCGCCTCGGCACGACGGGCGTGGGCGACGGGGTCGCCATTCCACACGGCAAGCTCGCCAACCTGCCACGCCTGTTCGGCATGTTCGCACGTCTGGACAGGCCGATCGATTTCGAGGCGATCGACGAGCAGCCCGTCGATCTGATCTTCCTGCTGCTCGCACCGGGCGGCGCCGGTGCCGATCATCTCAAGGCGCTGGCCCGCGTGTCGCGCCTGCTGCGGGACCGCACGATGCGCGAGAAGCTGCGCGGCTCGGAAACCGCGGAGGCGCTCTTCGCGCTGCTGGTGGAGCAGCAGGCCTCCGCGGCGTAAGCGGCAAGGGTCAGTGCAGGCTGACCGGTACGAGGCCGTTTTCGAGGATCGTCGCCACTGCGATGTCCTGCGACTCGAGCGACGCGATCGCGTCGCCATCGGCCGCGTGGATCTCGAAGCGGAGTTCGCCGTCGCACGCGATCCGCTTCACGTAGGCGAGCCTGTCGATCCCCAAGGCGGCGAAATCCTGGGGCGCCAGGGCGATGAAACGCTTGCTTGCGGTGTCCATGTCCGCGCCTCCGCTCAACCGCGATCGCCGGCGACGCGGCCGGAACCTTCGAGATCGCGGATCTCGATCCGGCGCACGCGGCTCGTCGCCGGGGGACGCTCCAGATCGATGTTCAGCAGCCCGTTGTCGAGCGCGGCGCCGATCACCTCCAGCCCCTCGGCAAGCACGAAGCTGCGCTGGAACTGACGCGCGGCGATGCCGCGATGGAGGAATACGCGCCCCGTTTCCTCGGTCTGCCTGCCCCGGATGACGAGCTGGCTGTCCTCGACATGGACGCTGAGGTCGGCGACGGAGAAGCCGGCGACGGCGAGCGTGATGCGGATCGCGTTCTCGCCGCGTTGCTCGATGTTGTAGGGCGGATACCCGTCGCCGGATTTGGCGATGCGGTCGAGGGTCCGTTCGAACTCCTCGAAGCCGAGCAGGAGCGGGTGGTTGAAGATCTGCAGGCGCGACATCTGGGCTCCCTCCACGAGGCAAGCGGAACATGCGGAGACCCGATCCCGGCGTCCCCGTCTCCGCATATGGGAGAGCCTGCGCGGGAGATCAACCCGCTGGCGGCGAAGCCTGTTCCCGCCCCGCCCGACGCGCTGTTATCGTCGTGCATCTTTCCGGAGCGGGAGCCCCACAGGTGAGCGATCCTTGCGACATGTCCGCCGAGGCACTCGGGGACGCCTTCGCGCGCCGGCGCCTGTCGCCGGTCGAAGCCGTTACCGCCGCGCTGACCCGGATCGAGCGGCATGGCGCCGCCTTCAACGCGTTCACGCTCGTCGACGCGGAGGGAGCGCTCGCCATGGCCCGCGCGTCCGAGCGGCGCCATGCCGAAGGACGCCCGCTCTCGCCCATCGACGGCGTGCCGACGACGATCAAGGGGCTGTCACCGGTCACCGGATGGCCGAACCAGCGCGGGTCGCGCAGCGTCGGCACAGAACCCTGCACCGAGGACAGTTCCTCGGTCGCCGCCCTGCGCGCGGCAGGCGCCGTCTTCCTGGGCCTCACGACGACACCCGAATTCGGCTGGAAGGGGCTGTGCGACTCGCCCCTGACCGGCATGACGCGCAACCCCTGGGATCCGTCTCGAACCTCGGGTGGAAGCTCCGGGGGCGCCGCCGTGGCGGCGGCCTGTGGGTTCGGCGCGCTGCATCAAGGATCGGACGGCGCCGGATCCGTTCGCATTCCCGCCGCCTTTTCGGGCGTTTTCGGGATCAAGGCGAGTTTCGGTCGCGTGCCGGCCTATCCCGCCAGCCCGTTCCGCGTCGTGTCGCATATCGGCCCCCTGACCCGCACAGTTCGCGACTCGGCGCTCATGCTCAACATCCTGCAACGGCCCGATCCCCGCGATCCGACCGGCCTGCCCGCGGAACCTGACCGCGACTGGCGCGATGGCATCGAGGACGGCGTGCGCGGTCTGCGCATCGGCTACAGCAGGACGCTGGGCGGACGCGCATGCGTTGCCCCGGACGTCGCGGCGCGCGTCGACGCGGCCGCCCGCACCCTCGCCGCCATCGGCGCGGAGATCGAAGAGACCGAACCCGCGTTGCCCGATCACGCGGAGGCCATGCTCGTGCTCTGGTCGTCGGCCGCCGCGCGTCTGCGCCGACTGCTGCCACCGGACCGATTGCATCTGCTCGATCCGGGTCTGCGTGAGATGATGGAGATCGGCGCGGGCTGGTCAGCCGACGACCTCTACGCCGCAGATGCCGTCCGCATGGCGCTGGGCCGTGCGATGGGCCTTTGGCACGCGCGCTTCGACGCGCTGATCACGCCGATGATGCCGATCTCCGCCTTCGCCGTCGGACAGGATCTGAGTGCACCGGGCCAGCGCACCTGGATGGACTGGAGCCCGTTCACCTACCCGTTCAACATGACCGGCCAACCCGCGGCGTCGATCCCCTGCGGCTTCGCGGCCGACGGCCTTCCGGTCGGGCTTCATGTCGTCGGGCCGATGTATGGCGAGGCTGTCGTCCTGCGCATCGCGCGCGCCTACGAACGCGCCATGCCGCCGGTCTTCCCGGCGCTGGGCTGAACGGCCTTGCGCGTCCTCGTCGCCGGAGCCGGCCTCGCCGGCGTGGCCTCGGCCTGGTACCTGCGCGCCGCCGGCCACGACGTCACCGTCGTCGAACGGCGCGATGGCCCAGGCCTGGAGACGAGTTTCGCGAATGGCGGCCTGGTGGTACCGAGCCAGCCCGATCCCTGGAACGCCCCGGGAATCATCGCCAAGCTGATCCGCTATCTCGGCAAGGAGGACTCGCCGTTTCTCCTCCGCCCGGCCGCCATTCCCGGCATGATCGGATGGGGCATCCGCTTCCTGCTCAATTCCCGTCCGGAAGCCTGGAGGCGGAACACGCTGGCCTGCGTCGGCCTCGCGCAGAACAGCCTCGCCAACCTACGCCGTCTGCGCACGCAGACCGGGCTCGACTATCCGTTCGGCTCGCATGGAACGATGAAGATCTTCCGCGATCCGTCGCAGATCGATGCCCAGGCCGCGTTCGCACGGATGATCGCGCCGTTCGGCGTGCCGTACGCCGTGCTGGACCGGGACGCGACGGTGGCCCGCGAACCCGCGCTGACGCAGATCGGCAACCGGTTGGCGGGCAGCGTCCTCTATCCCGACGACGAGTATGGCGACGCCTTCGCGTTCACGAACGCCCTCGCGACGCTATGCGCGGCACATGGCGTCACGTTCCGCTTCGGCGAGACGGTGACGGGGATCGAGACCGATGGCGGCGCCTTCACGGCGCTACGCACCGATCACGGCAAGATCGCCGGCGACGCGTTGCTGGTCGCGACCGCCGCGTGGACACCCGGACTGCTCTCCCAACTCGGGCTGCGGATCTGGATCAATCCGGTGAAGGGGTACTCGGCGAGCGTTCCGCTCGATGGATGGAACGGCGCGCCGCGCATGGGCATCATCGACGACGGCCTGAAGATCGCGATGGCGCCGTTCGGCGGCGTCCTGCGCGTCGCGGGCACCGCGGAATTCGCGGGCTGGCGGCCGGAGATGAACGAGCGCCGGGCCCGCAACGTGCTGGCGACCGGAACCGCAGTGCTGCCCGATCTGGACGGCCAGGTCGCACGCCATGGCGCGCGGTTCTGGACCGGGCTGCGCCCCGTCACGCCCGATGGCTCGCCCTGCATAGGTCCGACGCGCGTCAAGGGCGTTTTCGTCAATGCCGGCCATGGTCCACTCGGCTGGACCTTCGCCTGCGGCGGCGGAAAACTCGTGGCCGATCTGATCTCCGGCACGCCACCCGAACTCGACCCGGCCCCCTTCGCGCTCGCGCGCTTTACATGAGGACGTGACATGACCAATCCCAAAGTCCAGAACTGGACCGTTCGCAAGCCCGTCGCGCGTGGTCGCGGCGGTGTCGTCGCAAGCCAGAACATGCACGCGGCGCGCGCCGGGGCGGAAATCCTCAAGCGCGGAGGCACCGCGATCGACGCGGCGATCGCGACGGCTGCCTGTCTCGCGGCGCTGGAGCCCTGGAATTCCGGCCTTGGCGGGATCGGCTTCATGATGATCCACGACGCGAAGACCGGACGGACCCATGTGCTGGATTGCGGGCCCGTCGCCTCGCGCAACCTGGACCCTTCGCGCTACCCGCTTTCGGGCTCGCAGGCCGCGGATCTCTTCGGCTGGCCCGGCGTGGTCGAGGACCGCAACGTGCATGGTCCGCTTTCGATGGTCGTGCCCTCGATCGTCGAGGGCTGGCGGCTCGCGCACGAGACCTGGGGCGCGTTGCCCTGGGCCGAGTTGTTCGGCAGCGCGGTCGGCCATGCGCGCGAAGGCCTGCCGGCCGATTGGTGGACGACGCTGAAGATCGCGGGCGAAGCCGCCAATCTGCGGCGCTATCCGAGCTCCGCGGCGATCTATCTGCCCGACGGACTGCCGGCGGTGACCTCGACGGCCGGCCCCGTGAAGCGGGTCGTGATCAAGGGGCTCGACGCCACGCTCGAGCGTCTGGCGAGCGCCGGGGCGCGCGACTTCTACGACGGCGAGCTGGCGCGACGTCTGCTGGCGGATTTCCGCGCCGTCGGCGCGCCGATCGACGCCGACGACCTGCGCGCATGCAAGGCCGTGCTTCGCGAGCCCATCGACGTTTCCTGGAACGGAGCGCAGCTGGCGCTGGCGAGCGGCCTTACCGCCGGCCCGACGTTCAAGCGCGTGCTCGAGAACCTGCCAGCCGGCGGCGGCGCGAAGGGGCCTGGCGCAGAGGCGTTCGTCGCCTACGCGGACGCGCTGCGGCGCGCCTATGCCGAGCGGCTCGAGAAGATGGGCGACGAGACTGCCGGTGCCACGCACACCACGCATCTATGCGCCGTCGACCGCCACGGCAACATGATCGCGATCACGCAGACGCTGCTGTCGCTGTTCGGCAGCCGCGTGGTTCTGCCGGAGACGGGCGTGCTCGTGAACAACGGCGTTATGTGGTTCGATCCTCGCCCCGGTCGACCGAACTCGATGGCGCCAGGCAAGCGTCCCCTGACCAACATGTGTCCGGTCATCGGCCTGCGCGACGGCAAGGGATGGTTCGCGACCGGTGCGTCCGGCGGACGAAAGATCCTGCCGGCTGTCTTCCAGATGTGCGCCTTCCTGGTCGAGCATGGCCTCGACCTCGAGGCTGCCGCCCATCATCCGCGCATCGACGTCTCCGATCCCGAACTGGTGACCATGGACCCGCGCCTGGCGCCCGAGATCCAGGCCGCGCTCGCGGCGAAGTTCCCGACCCGCGTCCACGAATACGTGGCCTATCCGACCAGCTACGCCTGCCCACAGGTCGTGCTGCAGGACGGCGGAATGCGGCTCGGGGTCGGCGACGTGATGAGCCCGTGGTCGGCCGGCGTCAGCGAGGACGATGTCTGACGGACGAAGCCCGACCGACGCGGGCCGCACCCGGATCAGGCACCGGGTGCGGCCGGCCCCGGGCTCTCGCGGCCGCAGGCGGCGTCCGCCGTCCGCAGCGCCGCGGTGAGCGCCGCCTCGAGTGCCTGATGCAGACGCGCGACCTCGGCTTCATCGGCGTCGCGCGGGACATCGATCGGTGCCCCGATCACGAAGACGCCGCTTCCGAACGGATAGGGCAGCAGCATGCGGTCCCAGCTTCGCAGCACGCGCCCGCGTGTCGTGGAGAAGGCGACAGGCAGGATCGGCGCGCCCGACAGACGCGCCAGAAGCAGGATGCCGGGCCGGGCGCGCATGCGCGGCCCCCGCGGCCCATCCGGCGTGATCGCTGCCCAATTGCCCGCGCGGACCCAGGCGACCAGTCGGCGCAGCCCCTCCGAACCGCCCCGACGGGACGAGCCATCGACCACGTCGAGGCCGAAGCGCCGCATGGTCGCCGCGCTGATCCGTCCGTCGCGATGGGTCGAGCTGAGCACGGCGACACGCGCCGCACTCAGGCAGCGCATCCGCAACTCGATCATCGCGCCCAGGCGGCCATGCCAGAACGCGACCACGGCCGGCTGCCCGGAACCGATCAGCTCCGTCGCGAAGGGCTGGCCGATGACACGCCAGCGTGTCGTGCTCAGGACGAGCCGGACATAGGCGGCGACCAGGGCGGACGCGATCGCGACGCCGGTCGTCGAAGAGAGAAATCTGCGCAGCACGCGTCCCCGGCCCAGCCCGCTCAGCCCTGCGGATCGATGGGCAGGACCCGCCCGTGCCGCGCCTCGAACACCTCGGCGGCGTCGAGAAGCAGATCCTCGCGAAACCGCGCGGCCACGAGTTGCACGCCCGACGGCACCCGATCCTCGACCCCGGTCGGACAGGCAACCCCTGGCAGGCCGAGAAGATTGAAGGCGTATTGCCACCGCTGAACGCGCAGCAACCGCTCCATGGCCACGACGCCACCCTGATCGGCGGCGGGCGGCAGGGGCGGCGCGTCGGAGACCGGGCACAGGACCAGGGGCCACTGCTCGAGGAACACGGACCATTCCCGCAGCACCCAGCTGCGCTGCGCGAGCCCCTTCATGTAGGTCGCGAAATCGACCGGCGGAATGAGATCGACCATGGCCTGAACCACGGCGCGCAGCCTGTCGTCGCCCAGGCGCTCGATATCGCCCTGAGCGAACAGCCGCCACTCGTTGCCCACCAGCATGCGCCACAATTCGGCAGCCTGATCCACCGACGGCGCCGTCGCGACGCTCTCGACCGCATAGCCCGCATCCGCGAGCCACATCTGCGCGCGATCCAGCGCCGCGACGACGGATGGAGCGGCGCCGGGCGCGGGAAGCCGGGCGACGCGGATCGGCCGCGCAGGCGACGGCCCGTCCTGGGGCGCCGGTACCCACCAGGTATCGCGCGCATCGCCCGGCGCCATGGCCCAGAGCCCGGCCCGGAGGTCGCGCACGCTGCGCGCCAGTGGCCCCTGCACGGCCATGAGTTGCGCCGTCATCGGGCGCTCTTCCTTGAGGGCCGGACGATAGGCCGGCACCCGGCCGAAACTCGGCCGGATGCCGAAGACCCCGGCGCAATACGCGGGGTAGCGGATCGAACCGCCGTAATCGTTGCCATGGCTGAGGGCGGATATCCCGGAGGCGACGGTCGCCGAGGCGCCGCCCGAAGACCCGCCGGGCGTGATATGCCGTCCCCAGGGGTTAACGGTCTCGCCATGCAGGTCGTTCTCGGTGAACCAGCGGAACGAGAAACAGGGCGTATTGGTCCGTCCGATGACGATGGCTCCGGCGCGACGCCAGTTTGCGATCGCGGGCGAGTCCGCGGGCGCGATCGCGTCCCTGAACGCCACCACGCCGTTCGTGGTCGCACGACCACCGAAATCGACGTTGATCTTCACGGTCACCGGTACGCCGTGGAGAGGGCCGCAGGGATCGCCCCGTCTGACTGCCGCGTCGGCGGCATCGGCCTCGGCGAGAGCCTCGGCCGCCATCGGATCGACGACCGCGTTGATACGCGGGTTCACCGAAGCGAGGCGGGCCAGATGCGCCTCGACCGCCTCGCGGCTGGAGATGCGACGCGTGCGGATAGCCGCGGCGAGTTCGACCGCGTCACAGCGCCAGAGATCGCCCGATGTCGTCATGCACGCCGCTCCTCGCCCGTCTGTCCGCCCCGCATCGCCACGGCTGGTCATGCCGCCGCACGCCAATCCTTCATCGGTGCATCAAGATCCATCCGTCGCAGCGCACGGCCCGGCCGCGCCCCGGTGGGCGCCCCGGACGCCCAGACGCGACGTCCGTTCACGAGCACCGTCTCGACGCCGGCCGCGGGTTTCTTGGGCGCTTCGAAACTCGCCCGGTCGATGATCGCCGCCGGATCGAGGACAACCAGATCCGCGAACGCGCCGGCGCGCAGCACGCCGCGATCGCGCAGACCAAAGCGCGCCGCGGTCAGCCCCGTCATGCGGCGGATCGCCTCTTCCAGCGGAAACAGCGCCAGTTCGCGACTGTAATGACCCAGAACCCGTGGAAAGCTGCCCCACAGCCGGGGATGCGGATGCGCGTCGTGCGGCAGTCCGTCCGAGCCGATCATCGCCTCGGGATGACGCAGGATGCGCTGCACGTCGCCCTCGTCCATCATGAAGTAGACGGCGCCTGCGGGCAGCAGCCGCGCGACCGCCGCATCGGGCGCGATGCCCCAGTCGCGGGCGATGTCGGCGAGATCGCGTCCGGACATCGCCGGCTCCTGCTTCGACCATGTCACCAGCGTGCGGGACGCCACGCGCACGCGCTCGGCGCTCAGCACGGTCGATGCGGCGACGTAGGGATAGACGTCGAAGCCGAGCGGCTGGTGCCGGCGCGCCTCGTCGATCAGGGCCAGCGTTTCCACGGTCCGCCCATGATTGGCGATCCCCGCGACCTTGTGATGGGAGAGGATGACCGGCAGCCCGGCCTCGGATCCGATGCGCATCGATTCGCGGATCGAGTCGAGAACATGGTCGCCCTCGTCGCGCATGTGCGTCGCGTAGAGCGTGCCGTGCGCGGCCGCGACCTCGGCGAGCGCGATGACCTCCTCGGTCGGGGCATGGCGGGCAGGCGGATAGAACAGGCCCGTCGAGAGCCCGATCGCGCCCGCCGAGAGCCCCTCGCCCAGCCGCCGGCGCATCGCGGCGATCTCGTCGGTCGTGGCCGCGCGATCGAAGCGGTCCATCTCGCCCGCGCGCAGCGTCGAATGGCCCACCATCGCCGCGATGTTGGTCGCCGGCGGCGACGCGTCCAGGGCGGCGAGGTAATCGGCGAAGCGCGCGAAGCGGTAGTCGCGCTGGTCGCCGATCAGGTCGAGCGGCGGCGGTGGCGGTGCCTGGAGCGCCAGGGGCGCGAGGCTGACGCCACAATTGCCCGCGATCACGGTAGTCACGCCCTGGCTGACCTTCATCGCCATGTCCGGCGTCGCGAAGACGATGTTGTCGTCGTGAGTATGCGCGTCGATGAACCCCGGTGCGACACAGCGCCCGGTCGCATCGATGCGCAGTCCGGCCTGGGCGCCCGCGAGATCACCGATCGCGACGATGCGATCGTCGACCACGCCGATGTCGGCGCGGCGACGCGGACTGCCTGTCCCATCGACGATGTCGCCGCCGTGGATCACGATGTCGTAAGCCTGCATGTCGTCCCTCTCGCCGTGGCGCCGCAGTCTAGGCCGGCCGCGCGATCCTCGCCACGCGGACTTGCCGCGCGCGGCGTGCCGTACAAAGATCAGCGCATGAAACTCTCCGTCCTCGACCAGTCCCCGATCCGCGCCGGAGGAACCCCCGCCGCCGCCATACGCGAAACGATCGAACTCGCGCGGCATTGTGACGCCCTCGGCTACCATCGCTACTGGGTCGCCGAGCACCATGCCTCGGACGGGCTCGCGGGGACGGCGCCGGAAATCCTGATCACGCGCATCGCCGCGGAGACCCGGCATCTTCGCGTCGGCTCCGGCGGCGTGATGCTCTCGCATTACTCGGCGCTCAAGGTCGCGGAACAGTTCCGCGTCCTGGAGGCCCTTTATCCCGGCCGGATCGACCTCGGAATCGGACGCGCGCCGGGCTCGGACGGGCGAACGGCGATGGCGCTCCAGACCGGCCCCTATGCGCATGGCATCGACCAGTTTCCACACCGCATGGCCGATCTCGTCGACTGGCTGGCCGGGAGCCTTCCCGTCGACCATCCCTTTGCGACCGTGAAGGCCCAGCCGGCCGGGCCGACGATGCCCGAACTCTGGGTCCTCGGTTCCTCGGGCGAAAGCGCGCGCTTCGCCGCCCATTTCGGGCTCGCCTTCAGCCACGCGCATTTCATCACCGCCCAGGGCGGACCGGAGTCGGTGGACCTCTATCGCAGCCACTTCCGTCCTTCGCCGTCGCTGGCCGCGCCGAAGGCCTCGATCGGCGTCTTCGTCCTCGTCGCCGACACCGAGGCGGAGGCCCAGCGCCTCGCCTCGTCGCGTGACCTCTGGCGACTGCGGCTCGACAAGGGAGACCTCGGTCCGATCCCGACGGTCGAGGAGGCCATGGCCTATCCCTACACCGACCGCGATCTTGCGATCATGGAGCGCAATCGTCGCCGCCAGATCGTGGGAGCGCCCGAGCAGGTGCGCGCGGCACTCGAGCGCCTCGCCGACGCCTACGGCATCGATGAAGCCGTCATCGTCTCGATCTGCCATGACGAAGCCGCGCGACGCCGCTCCTATACACTGCTGGCCGAGGCCTTCGCCCTCGGAACGCGGCGCGCGGCGGCCTGAGCGCTCACCCCCGCGCGAAGCGATAGCCGCGGCCCGGCGCCGCCGCGATCAGCGCGCGGGTGTAATCATGGACCGGCGCACCGAAGATGCGCGCCGTCGGTCCCTCCTCCACCACCCGCCCGCGATGCATCACGGCCACCCGGTCGCAGACCTGCGCGGCGACGCGCAGATCATGGGTGATGAACAGCATCGCAAGATCGAGCGTCCGGCGGATCTGGTCGAGCAGGTCCAGGACCTGCGCCTGCACCGATACGTCGAGCGCCGATACCGCCTCGTCGGCGATCAGCACCTCCGGTTCCATCGCGAGCGCGCGGGCGATGCAGATGCGCTGGCGCTGACCGCCGGAGAATTCGTGCGGGTAACGGTCGAGCGCCGCCGGGTCCAGCTTGACCGTCCGCATCAGATCGCGCGCGCGTTCCAGGGCAACCTGACGCGGCACGCCGTAATTCATCGGTCCCTCGATGATCGATGCGCCGACGCTGCGCCGCGGGTTGAGGGAGCGATAGGGGTCCTGAAAGACGATCTGGACACGCTTGCGATGGCGCCGGAGCCTGAAACGGCCCATGCGCCCGATCTCGTCCTCGTCGAGATGGATGCTGCCCGCCGTCGGATCGATGAGGCGCGCGATGCACCGTGCCACCGTCGACTTGCCCGATCCGGACTCGCCGACGATACCGAGCGTCTCGCCCCGGCGCACCGAGAGCGTGACATCGGCCGCCGCCTCGACGACCCGCGCCGGCTGCAGGAAGCCGCCACTGCGATAGGTCTTGCCGAGGCCTGCGGTGCGCAAAACCGGCGGCCCGGCAGGAAGCGCGTCGCGATGCCGTGGCTCCATGCCCGGAACGGCCGCGACCAGCATGCGCGTATAGGGATGGACCGGGGCACCGAGGACCTGATCGGCCGTGCCGACCTCGACCAGCTTGCCGTGCTGGAGGACCGCGACGCGGTCGGCGATCTCCGCGACGACCCCGAAATCATGGGTGATGAACAGGACGCCGGTGCCGCGCTGGCGCTGGAGGTCGCGGATCAGCGACAGGATCTGGGCCTGGGTCGTGACGTCGAGCGCGGTGGTCGGCTCGTCGGCGATCAGCAGCACCGGTTCGAGGATCAGCGCCATCGCGATCATGATGCGCTGGCGCTGGCCACCTGAAAGCTGATGCGGATAGGCGTCGATCAGCCGCTCGGGATCCGGCAGCCGAACCTGCCCCATGATGTCCAGGATCCGCGCCCGGCGCTGCGCCTTGTCCAGGCTGGAATGCTCGCGTAACACCTCCTCGATCTGCCGGCCACAGGTCATGACCGGGTTGAGCGCGGTCATCGGCTCCTGGAAGATCATCGACATCCGCGTACAACGCAGCGCACGCAGTCGCTCGGGCGATGCGCCGAGCAGATCCTCGCCGTTCAGGCGGATCGTCCCGCCGTCGCGGCGCAGCGTCCGCGGCAGCAGTCCGAGCACCGCATGCGCGATCACCGACTTGCCGGACCCCGATTCGCCGACGAGGCAGACGATCTCGCCGGCGCCGACCGAGAGGTCGACGCCGTCGACCGCGCGCGCCCGATCGCCGCCCGCCGGAAGGCCGATCGCGAGCCCGGAGATCTCGAGGACGGGACCGGTTGCGACGTCCATCATCCTAGACCCGCTTGCTCAGACGCGGATCGAGCGTGTCGCGCAACCCGTCGCCAAGGACGTTCACGGCGAGCACCGTGACCGCGAGAAAGATGCCCGGAAAGAGGATGTTGTGCGGCGCGACGCGGAACAGCGTACGCCCCTCCGCCATGATGTTGCCCCAGCTCGGCGTCTGCGGCGGGATCCCGATCCCGAGAAAGGACAAGATCGCCTCGACCAGCATCGCCGATGCGCAGATATAGGTCCCCTGGACGATCAGCGGCGCGATCGTGTTCGGCAGCACGTGCCGGATCAGGATCAGGGGCGTCGGCGTGCCGACCGCGATCGCGGCCTCGACATAGGGTTCCTCCCGGATCGTCAGCACGACCGAGCGCACCAGTCGCACGACGCGCGGGATCTCCGGAACGACGATGGCGAGGATCACGGCCAGCGTGACGCCACCCCAGAGGCCGGAGCGCCACGCCGCAACCAGACCGATCGCGAGCAATATCCCGGGGATCGCCATCAACCCGTCCATCACACGCATCACGATCGCGTCGACCCAGCGGAAATAGCCGGCGACAAGGCCGATCGCGAGGCCGATCGCGATCGCGATCGCGGCGACCGAGAGACCGATCAGGAGCGAGATGCGCGCACCGTGCACGACCCGGCTGTAGACGTCGCGCCCGAGGCTGTCCGTTCCCATCAACGGAACCACGGCGACGCGCGCTCCGCTTGCGTCGCGGGTCATGCACTGGACACCGGGTGCGCGGTTACGGCAGGTCGGATCGATGCGCACGGGATCGGCGCTGGCGAGCAGCGGCGCGGCGATCGCGACGATCATCATCGCGAGCAGGATCGCGGCGCCGAAGATGACGCCCTTGCTGCGGATCGCGCGCGCCCAGGCGCCTTGGCGTGGCGCGCTCAATAGCGGATCCTCGGGTCGAAGAGCGTGTAGGCCAGGTCGATCACGAGATTGACCACGACATAGGCGACCGAGAAGACGAGGATCACCGCCTGGATGATGGGGAAATCGCGGGCCAAAACGGCATCGACCACGAGTCTGCCAAGGCCGGGGATATTGTAGACGCTCTCGGTGACGATCGCCCCGCCGATGAGCAGCGCGATGCCGATCCCGATCACGGTCACGATCGGCACCGCGGCGTTGCGCAGCGCGTGCCGCCGCAGCACTTTCGCGTCCGAGAGTCCCTTCGCGCGGGCGGTCCTGATGTAGTCCTCGCCAAAAACCTCCAGGATCGAGGCACGGGTGATGCGCGCGATCAGCGCGATGCAGGCGAGGCTCAGGGTGGCGCTGGGCAGGATCATGCGCTCGATGAAGCCGCCGAAGCCCTGGGAAAGCCGACCATAGCCCTGAACCGGCAGCC